>JABFXN010000196.1 GCA_013361705.1 Acidobacteriaceae bacterium | reverse complement strand
GGCAAACTCCACTTGGTGTTGGGCTTCGCTGAAGCTCATCTGGCGGGCTGTAATGCGATAGACCGCCGAGGGACGCTTCGGCGTAGACGCCGAGACCAACACCGCTCGCACCATGCCGTTGCCTGCCGCGGCCAAAGCGGTATGCTTCCCTCGGTCAAGCGTGATCGAGGGAGCCTCTACCTGGGAGTTCGACTGCCACAGACGCGCTGGACGGGCTCCGCCGGTAAAGATCGCCATCTCGTCCTGCGGTCTCCATTCCGCCCGGTCCGCAATGACGTGCATCGGGTCATTGCCGCGGGCGTAGTTCGCTTTCACATTGCCAATGGCCCAGGACTGCTGCGTCTGACGCTGCATCTGGATCCGGTCCGCCTCTACGCTTCCGTCGCCGTCACTGACACGCGGATGTCCGGTCAGCTCTACCAGGCCGTTCTGCTTCAACACAGCCTGATCCCCCGTGGCGCTGCTCTGGCGAGGCTGCCCCTTCACCACGCTGGCCTGCCTCACGGTCACGCCGCCCGACATCGTGCCGGACTCCACCTCATTGGCAGCATTCAGGGTGACGTCGATGCGATCCGAAGCGCCGGTCTGGGTGACCCCCTTCACTGAGACCGATTCCATGTGGGCATGCCCCTCCCCATGGACCTGCGACGCACGAGGCCGCCGGTCGCCGGTAAACCGCGCCGTCAGCAGATCAGCCTGGACGTGGCTGCGCGAGCCATCCGCAACGCTCAACACATTGGCATCTCCCTCAGCCACGGCCGAGCGCAGCACGGTCTCCTTCTCCACCTGCTCGAAGTGCAAGTCTACTTTGGCGGCACGCAGATCCCGCGAGGTCCGCTTACCCGCCGCATCTGTCAGATGTACGCCTCCGGTCAGGTGAGCAACCTTTGCCACTCCGGCTGGTCCGAATTCCACCAGCGCCTCAGACGCATCACCGCGCGAAATCCGTTCGCCCGTATTCTGCTCCGTGTGCACTGCCCCCTGAAGCCGAACCCGTTCCGGCTCACTGCGGGCACTCAGCCATGTCTCGCTGCGTTGTGCCGTGAGCAGACGCCCATCGTCGGAGGTCACCTTAAGCCCTCCGGAGGTCTCAATCCGCTCGGCCGAGCCATCCCGGCGAAGATGCACGATCGCCTCCGCCGCTTCTCCGACGGAGTTGCCCTGCACCATGCGGGTCTGTTTCAGTTGCGCAATCTGTCCCTTGCGGTCGAGCTGAGCCCATCCGGCGAACATCTGAACCTGGCGGCCCTTGGCCTCGGTCGTCGCATCCACGGCCGAATGCAGTACCAGCAGCCCTGTATCGGTGCTGTAGTCCGCTCCCGTAGCGTGGCCGCTTACTCCTTTGGCGGCAAACTCGATCGGTTTCTCAGTAGCAGCAAGGCCCAATTTCTGCAGAAAGACCAGACCGCTGGTCTTCACATGAACGGCCGCCTGCTCTTCGTTACCTTCCGGAGTATCAAGGTCGAGATGGACCTCACCGTCCGCCTGGATGACGCCATTGTTCTGGTCGTAGACGAACTCATTGCTGCTGATGCGATCGATTCGGGAGCCGTCATGCACGATGATGTTGACATCGTGCAACGTCACGTTGCCGTCGGTACGTTGAATCATCTTCGACGCATGTATCGTAAAGAGTGTGCGGCCTTTAACGCTCTGGGAATAGGTGAACTCATTGGTCGACTGCTTGATGTCGACCCCAAGCTGCTGCGGGAGTCTCTTCAGAAAACTCCCCGTCCGGTAGCGCGCATAGCCAATGAAGCCAGCCACGAGCAAAAGCAGCGCGCCCGCACCGATCAGCAGCCACATCCGCAATCGCTCAACCGTAATCCGCATTCCGTGCCACATCTATTCTCTCACCGGCCTACAATGAAGCCTGCATGAGCGATCAACTCTACCTTTCCCTCTGGTTTCCGAACTTCCGGCTGGAAGCGTTGCCTGCCGCTTTGATCAGCGTCCTGCAGCAGTTTGCCCGTATCTCCGGCGACAGCCGCGTCTCTGCGGCATCCGCTATTCCCATTGACTGGACTGAGTCGCCCATCTACCAGCGCATCTATGTCAACGACGAGCGTTCCGAGGAAAACGATGACGCAAAAATCGAAAATGCCGTCCGCGAAGCCACCGAACAGCTACACGACGACACCGCCTACGAGTTCGAGATGAAGTGGCAGCTCTGGCTGCCGGAGTCTGCCGAGGGTTTCGACACGACCTGGCGATTGCAGCCCCATACCGTCAAGGTCACCGGCTTCGGCCCGGAATTCGATGAAGGCGCCTACGACCAGAACGGCCATATCCGCGTTGACTTCGGCCTCGACACACCATGGGTTCTGGAAGACGAGGATCTCGACACCATTGCCCAACAAAAGATCCAGCAGAACATTGAGAAGCTTCTGGCCTTCACTCTGTCGGTTGAGAAACATAGCGGTATCTCCAGCCGCCTGCTCTGGACCGAATCCGGAGAGCCGTTGGCCGAAAAGCTGG
>JABFXN010000175.1 GCA_013361705.1 Acidobacteriaceae bacterium | reverse complement strand
GGTTGAGACCTCGAACGCGACCCTGGGCCGCACGGTCACCAACCAGGAAGTCGACAACCTGCCGATCGTCAACCGTAACGTCTATGACCTGCTGACCCTCACGCCGGGCGTCCAAGCCAGTTCCAACGTCAATACGCTGGGGTATCCGCAGCAGGTGGTCTACATGAACGGCGGAACCGATAACTTCGTCGGCTCTGTCAGCTACTACCTCGATGGCGGACTGAACATGACCTTCATCCGCAATACCGGTAACGTGCTGCCCAACCCGGATGCGCTACGCGAGTTCAACGTCCAGACCAACAACTACAACGCTCTGTATGGCCGTATGTCCTCCGGCCTCGTCAATGTCGTCACCAAGAGCGGTACCAACAAAATCCACGGATCAATCTTCGAGTTCCACCGTGAGACCAACTTCGCTGCGGCTCCGGCCTTCAGCGCTCCTGGCCCGAAGGCTCCTCTCCACCGCAACCAGTTCGGGGCAACGCTCGGTGGTCCTATCTGGAAGGACAAGACCTTCTTCTTCGGCTCCTACGCCGGTCTACGCCAAATCACATCCAGCACCTACAACGGCGCCCTTGTCCCCACTGCTGCCCAGCGTGCCGGTGACTTCAGCGCCAACCTGCCGGCAAGCGGCACGCCGACTGCCTGCCCCAGCAACACCTCCAGCGTCGTCTTCGTCGTCTGCGATCCCGTCACGCGTACACCTCGCCCGGGCAACAAGCTGGCCTCCAGCCAACTTGATCCAACGGTACAGCACCTTCTCGCCCGCATTCCCCTTCCCAACGCAACCGGTATCGACACCGCCTCTGGCCGCACCACCTACCGCTGGCAGGGCATCATTCCCAGCACGCTGAATACGGATGAATTCCTGATCAAGGTCGATCATCAGATCGGTACTCATCGTCTGCAGGGGATGTACTTCAACACCGCCGGCAATCAGCAGCAGAGCCCTGGTGGCAACATCGACTGGTCCCGCCAGAACTTTGTCTATCGCCAGCAGAACGGCAATCTCTCCGATACCTGGACACCGTCGGCGAATGTCGTCAACCAGATCTGGCTGAACTACACGCGCATGATCGGCGGCCGCATCAATACGCCACAAGTGTCGCTGGCCGACTTTGGCTCCAGCTTCGGCATTCAGGGCGCGTCCATGCTGCCGCAACTGACCGTCAGCGGATATTTCACCGCCGCCCAGGCGATCAGCGGCCCGGTCACCGGGACCAACTTTTACTCTCTGCGCGATGTTGTGAGCATTACGCGCGGCAAACACACCTTCTCCATCGGTGCTGAGACCTCGCTGAACAAGGATCTGCAGTACACCTACCTGAACAACTACGGTGTCTTCGCCTTCCAGCGCACCACAGCACGCACCAACGCGGAGATCTCCGACTTCATCGCCGGTCTTCCGGCCACGATGAACCAGGACTCCCCTGTCCAGGCTGCCGATAACTCATGGTTCAGCGGCATCTTTGCCCAGGACGACTATCGCATCTTCCGCAAGCTGACCCTCAACCTGGGTCTACGTTGGGACGTGCAGACCTCGCCTACCGACCCGAAGGATCGCCAGTCGACCTTCATCGCTGGACAGAAGTCCACGATCTATCCCACTGCTCCGACCGGTCTGCTGGTCGTCGGCGACAAGGGTGTCGATCGCGGCATCGTCGCGACGCGCTGGCACCACGTCTCGCCTCGCGTTGGCTTTGCCTGGGATCCCTTCGGCAACGGTCGCACCGCTGTTCGCGGAGCCTTCGGCCTCTTCTTCGGCTCAGTCTCCGGCAACGAGTGGAACGGCGTCTCGAACTTCCAGCCCTTTGCGGTCCGCAATCGCTATAGCTTCATCAAGTCAATGACGGACATCTACGGGGATCCGCGTTCCTTCCCAAATGGCAATCCGTATCCCTATGTCTATGACCCAAAGAACCCGCGTCCGTTTATCTCTCCGGCACAGGTTCAGGGCATCGATCTGGATTATCAGTGGCCATACGTCTATCAGACCAACTTCTCCCTCCAGCAGCAGGTAACGAACTCGATCGCTGTCTCTGTCAGCTATGTCGGTTCGTTCAGCCATGATGTTCCCTTTGCACCGGATATCAACTACCCGATCTATGCCACCGCCTCCAGTCCGGTGAATGGCGTGACGACGAGCACCACCAGCAACTATGATTCCCGCCGTCCCATCCAGGGAGGTCTCGGCATCATCAATCTCATCCAGTCCAGACAGCGGGCCAACTATCACGGTT
The DNA here is from genome assembly GCA_013361705.1 of Acidobacteriaceae bacterium. GTDB lineage: Bacteria > Acidobacteriota > Terriglobia > Terriglobales > Acidobacteriaceae > Terriglobus. The sequence continues at coordinate 7,224 of JABFXN010000175.1, read as the reverse complement.
TGCAGATCACGGGCGAGAAACGTCTGAGCCATCAGTTCTCGGTCAAGGCCTTCTACACCTGGTCGAAGACGCTGTCGAGCGCCTCGGTGAACAACAGCGGCGCTGTCATCGGCACCGCGCAGGACTTCAACCGTATGCAGGATGAGTACGGTAGCAGCGATACGGATCTGCGCCATCAGGCTAATATCTCCGCAATCTGGAAGCCCGCCTTCTTCACCAGCTCGCCACGCTATGTGCGTGAGGTGGTGAACGGCTGGACGATCTCTGGTATTGCACAACTCAACGCCGGCACACCCTTCAGCGTGACCACCGGAGTGGATAACAACTTCGACGGCTACACCTCTGACCGTGCGAATCTCTCCGGAAAGGCAGACGTAGGTATCACCAGCGGACGCGCACGCGCTGACAAGATCAACGCGTACTTCAATCCGGCCGCCTTCTGCTCCTATAGCGGCAGCACGGCAACCTGCCCGGCAGGTGTCGGACCTGGTGGACTGGACGGCACAACCCGCCGCAACAACTACTTCGGCCCTGGAAACCGTGTTATCAACGCCGCGATCTTCCGCGACTTCGGCGTCTATGAAGCGGTGAAGTTCCAGCTCCGTGCTGAGGTCAACAACGTCTTCAACCTCGTCAATCTTGGTAATCCGACGACCTCGCTGAACTCCGGTAATTTCGGTAAGATCACCGGCGCATACGGCGTGCCCCGTCAGATTCAGATTGGCGGACGAATCCTTTTCTAACCACAGGAGCAATTACGTGCGCGACGCAATCATGGAAGTGTCCCGCCGTGCCTTCTGCACCGGCGCAACGGCGGCAGCTCTACTTGAGCTGCCGCCGGCCCGGCTTTGGGCACAGCATCACGCTGCCGGCTACGACCTGGTGGCCAGCACCGACCGTCAGCGCATCATGACGGCAGCCCGCAACTACCTTGCTCTGAAACCCGCAACCATCACATCTTTCCCTTCGGATAGAACTCCGGGCGGACTGCACGACTTTTTTTCGGAAGCCGACTATTTCTGGCCCAACCCGGCCGATCCGAATGGCCCGTACATCAACCGTGACGGCCAGAGCAATCCGAATAACTTCAATGGTCATCGCAAAGCGATGATCGCGCTCTCCCTGCAGGTGCCGGCGCTCACAGCAGCATGGCTGCTAACACGCGATCGCCGCTACGCCGATCATGCCGCGGCTCACCTGCGCGCATGGTTCATCGCACCCGAGACGCGCATGAATACCAACCTCGAGTATTCGCAGGGTGTTCACGGTGTAACTACCGGCCGCAACTTCGGCATAATCGACACGCTGCACCTGGTCGAGGTCGCACGGGCTGCATCGCATATTGGTCCCGCAGTCATGAGCTCTGCCGATCAGCAGGCACTACATGTGTGGTTCCGCGATTACCTGCACTGGCTGAAGACGAGTGAAAAAGGAATCGCCGAAAAGAAGACGTTGAACAATCACGCAGTCTGCTGGGCGCTGCAGGCCGCGGAGTTCGCTCGCCTGATCGACGATCAGCAGACCCGCCACGAAGTTGCCGAACAGTACAAGACCGTCTTTATGCCCGACCAGCTCGGCGCCGATGGCAGCTTCCCGAAAGAACTGGCGCGGACCAAGCCATACAGCTACTCAATCTTCAACTTCGATGTCGCTGCGATGCTCTGCCAGTCTTTGCGTGACAGCAGTGAAAATCTCTATGAGTTCAAACTCCCCGATGGCCGGGGAATCTGCAAGGCCGCAGCGTTTCTCTATCCGTATCTGAAGGACAAGTCTTCGTGGCCTTACAAGAAGGATGTCGAGCACTTCGATTCTCTTCCTGTTCGCTCGCCGGGACTTCTCTTTACCGGGCTTGAATGCAATCAATCCGATTACCTTGCTCTCTGGAAGACCCTCAATCCTGATCCCTCTGACGCTGAGATCATCCGCAACTATCCCGTACGGCAACCGCTGCTCTGGTTTCCGTCGCAACAGCGTAAAAAAGCCTGACACGGCACAAAAGAACGAATGACAATTACGCGACGCTCCTTTCTCGCAGGCGCTGCCTGCCTCGGAGTCATGAAGACTCCCCTACTGGCCTCTGCACTGCAGGACATACACGCACAACAAACCACTGCCCAGCGTCTGACCGATGGCTGGGAGTTTTATCGCGGCCCACTCGATCCAAAGTTCCAGGTATGGCACAGCGAAGAGCTGGTGACCTGGCAGAAGGTTGAGCTTCCCCACTGCTTCAATGCCTATGACGGCTGCGATCCTGATACCCCCGCCTATCGTGGGCAAGGCTGGTATCGTAGAAAACTCGCCATCGATAACCCTTATCCCCAAGGGCGGACGCTTCTGCATATTGAAGGCGCCGGTCAAAGCTCCGCGGTCCATATCGGCGCAGAGCGTGTTGGTGAACACGTCGGCGGCTATGACGAGTTCATGATGGATATCACCGATGCATGTGCCCGACAGAAGGACAGTAAGGCAGTCCAACTCGCGATCCTTTGCGATAACGGACGCGATCTCGATCGCATGCCTTCTGACCTGAGCGACTTCACGCTCTATGGCGGACTCTACCGCAATGTTTCGCTCGTCTACGTGCCGGCGGTCTCACTCGAGGCTGTCCATACCGCAGTGGCATTCGAGCCCGGCAAAGCGGCGCATGTCACGGTGACGGCCCGTTTGTATGCACCGCAGCCGATCTCCGGTCCGATCGATATCGAGATCGTGATTCTCGACCCTGCCGGAAGGACTGTTCATCAGCAATCGCTGCAACGCACGTCCTGGAACGACGAGACTGAGCTGGCTTCGTTTGAGGTGTCGTCACCGCAGCCATGGGCGCCGGCAACACCTCTCCTTTACCGCTGTGACGTTGCACTGCAGTCTGCTTCGGGAACGACATCGACGTCCCATCGCTTCGGAGTCCGTCATACGCGCTTCGAAGAGCATGGCCACTTCTATCTGAATGGCGAGCGTCTACTGCTGCGCGGAACGCAACGGCATGAAGACCACGCGGGCTATGCAGCGGCGACGCCGGAGACGGTTCTTCGCAAAGAGTTTGAACTGATCAAGGGGATGGGAGCGAACTTCATCCGCCTGGCGCATTACCAGCAATCGCGGCTTGTTCTCGATCTCTGTGACGAGCTCGGAATCCTGGTCTGGGAAGAGGTTCCCTGGTGCCGCAGCGGCGTCACCAGTCCTCTGTTCCGCCAGCGTGGCCTTGACCTGATGCGGATCATGGTCGACCAACATCGCAACCATCCCTCTGTATTGCTCTGGGGTTTGGGTAACGAAGATGACTGGCCGGGTGAACCTGGCGGGGACGATCGCGCTCAGATTCGCGCGTACATGATCGAACTTCGTGACCTCGCGCATAAGCAGGATCCGTCACGTCTCACATCCTTCCGTCGTTGTGACTTTGCGAAAGATATTCCCGACGTCTACTCGCCCTCGATCTGGGCCGGGTGGTACAGCGGCAGCTACGTCGAATATCGCGAGGCGCTGGAGAAGGCGCGTACCGCAACTCCCTTCTTCTTTCACGCCGAGTGGGGCGCGGACAGCCATGCAGGCCGTCATGCGGAAGATCCGGACCCCATGCTGGCGCACATTCTGACGGGCCGCGGCACTGCCGAAAAGGGCTTCGACTACAAACTCTCAGGCGGCGCTCCACGCATGTCGCGCGACGGTGAGTGGAGTGAGACTTACGCCTGCGATCTCTTCGACTGGTATCTGCAGACGCAGGAGTCGTTGCCCTGGCTCACCGGCACAGCGCAATGGGTCTTCAAGGATTTCACGACGCCGCTGCGCGTCGATAATCCCGTGCCTCGGGTCAACCAGAAGGGTGTCACCACCCGCGACCTCACTCCTAAGGAAGGCTATTACGTCTTCCAGTCCTACTGGACGAAAGAGCCGATGGTCCGCATCTACGGACACAACTGGCCCATACGCTGGGGCAAGGCGGGACAGCAGCGTATGGTTCGCATCTATTCCAACTGTGCCGAGGTGGAGTTGTGGCTCAACGGTAAATCCGTCGGCGTCAAGAAGAAGGCACCGGGAGATTTTCCTTGCAGTGGACTTCGCTGGGACCTGGCCTTCCGCGAAGGGGAGAATGAGCTTCGCGCTGTCGCGAAGAGTGGCTCCTCAACCGTCAGCGACACAGTCCGCTTCCAGTATCAGACCGCGGCATGGTCGAAACCTGCAAAGCTGGCGCTGCGCACCCTACAAAGTGCGCCTGACCGAGTGACCGTCGAGGCCCGTATGCTGGATGCAACCGGAGTTTCCTGCCTCGACTCTCGTGCTGTCGTTCGTTTTTCACTTGCCGGTAGTGGTGCCCTGATTGATAACCTTGGAACGCCCAACGGATCGCGCGTCGTCCAGTTGTATAACGGCCGCGCAGAGATCAGTCTGCGGCGTACCGGTCCGGTCGTCGCATCAGTTCACGCTGAAGGTATTGAACCCGCATTCCTCACATTGGAGAACACACATTGATGCATCTCAATAAAGCTGCTGCGGCCCTGCTCGCAGCGACCCTGTGCACCTCGCTGGCGGCGCAGGAAAAGCCCATGACCGGCCCTGCGATCTCGGCCGCTGCAGGCGATACCATTCCCGATGCCGGCCCACTGGCAACGGACCTCTCCGGTGCTGTAACGCGGCCCGCAATTCAGAAAGCGATGCGCAAGGTTGCTGACTGGCAGCTCTCTTACTCTGAGAGCAAGTACAACCAGGACTGGACCTATGGTCCGCTCTACCTTGGCCTGCTCGCGACCACAGATATCACCGGCGATGCCAAATATCACGACCGTCTGGTAACGCTCTTCAACCAGTTTCAGTGGAAGCTCTGGGCCAACCGCCAGTTCCATGCTGACGACGAAGTCATCGCGCAATCGTATGAGCTGCTCTACCAGGAGCACGCGGATCCGAAGCGCATCGCCGATGCCCGCGCCACTTTCGATCGCCTGCTGCAGCGTCCCGCCGATCCGGCAAAGGATCTCTGGTGGTGGTGCGACGCTCTCTTCATGGCTCCTCCTGCCCTGGCCCGTATGTCTGCCATCACCGGAGACCATCGCTATATCGACAAGATGAACCAGGAGTGGAAGCTTACCGAAGAACATCTCTACGATCGCGAGGAACGCCTCTTCTTCCGCGACGGCACCTTCCTGAACAAGAAGGAAGCGAATGGCAAGAAGCTCTTCTGGAGCCGCGGCAATGGATGGGTACTCGCTGGTACTGCCAATGTACTGAAGGCGCTGCCGAAGAACGATCCTTCCCGCGCGCAGTACGTGAAGCTCTTCCAGGAGATGGCGGAGCGTATCGCCGGCCTGCAGCAGCCCAGCGGCCTGTGGCGCACGGGTCTGCTGGACCAGACAGCCTATGAGCAGGACGAGATCTCGGGCTCAGGCTTCTTCACCTATGCCATGACCTGGGGCATCAATGAAGGCATTCTTCCTCGCGCCAAGTACGCTCCTGTGGTCGAGCGCGCCTGGGCCGCGATGGTAAAGCATATCTTCGAGAGCGGCCGCCTGGGTGCTATTCAGCCGATCGGTGCGGCGCCTGGACAGTTCACTGCGACCTCCAGCTACGTCTACGGCGTAGGCGCCTTCCTCCTCGCCGGCTCCGAGTTGGTGCGATATGCACCGGCAGCCAAGACGCATGCTGTGCTCCAGATCAACAATCCCACCAGCGACGCTCGTCGTGATGAAGTGCTCGACCTCCCACTCACGGAGTACAAGCGCCATATCGCTATCGATCCAACGAAGCTCGACGCACGTGATCGTCTCACCGGCAAGCGCCTTCTCACCCAGGTTTATGCTTCCCTTCCTGGGGGCACGCCCGATCGCTTTCTGATCCTTGACGACGTTGCACCCGGAACTGCCACCAGCCTCGATCTCGCCACAGAAGAAGATGCTCCGGCAATGACCTCCAGGGTTACGGCACGTGATGTTCCCGAGCGTATGGACGACTTTGTATGGGAGAACAACCTGGTCGCTCACCGCGTCTACGGCCCCGCACTACAGGCGACCGGAGAGATCACCTCAGGCATCGACGTCTGGTCCAAGCGCGTACCGAATTTCGTCAGCACTGCCTGGTATGCCCGCGACAAGGAAGCCCAGCGCACGCACAACTCAGCCCTCTCCTATCACCACGACAACGGCGACGGTCTGGACTCCTACGAGGTTGGCCCCGCCCGCGGTTGCGGCGGTACTGGTATCTGGGTCGATGGCAAGCTGGCGAACTCGAAGAACTTCACCCATTCGAAGATCCTTGCCACCGGCCCCATCCGCGTCGACTTCATTCTGGAGTACGCTCCCTGGCAGGCGGGGACAAAGACAGTCAGCGAGAGCAAGCGGGTTACGCTCGACGCCGGCACGCGCCTGAACCATATGCGCTCGACCTTCACCTTCGACGGTGGTGGAACCATCACCGCAGCCGCAGGCCTGGGAACGCATAAGGATACCGAGATCAAGCAGCTGCCTGAAATCGCTGCACTCTCTGTGTGGGATACACCCCAAACAACATCCGCCGGACGTTTTGCTACCGGTATTGTTCTTTCCGGCAAGCAGCCCTATCGCTACGAGAATGTGCCTATGCAGGGCAAAACACCCGGTGATGCTCTCCTGCTCTTTACCGCCCGTTCGGGTGTTGCTATCGACTACTATGCCGGCTCTGGCTGGTCACAGGACGATATGCCTGACTTCGCTACCTGGAACAGCTATCTCGCAACACAGTCCAAGCGGCTGCAGGCTCCCGTGAAGGTAAGTTGGCTGGCACGCTAGAACCTGGGATAGTAAAGGCGGGCCATGTCCCTAAGGGACATGGGGCACCCGGTGCACGGGTTGTTTCGAACTTATCGACACACTCTAGGTCAATAGAAAACGGCCCGCGAGATACTCGCGGGCCGTTCCTATTTACGCTGCTCGAAGAAGCCACACAGCTTAGATGCGCGGCTCCCATCCCTTCTCGTACTCGCGCTTGCGCATCTTCGTCGCTTCAGCATCATCGACGAAGGCGCCGGTCTTGGTGTCGAGCTTCAGTTCGCGGTTGAGCTCCCACGCGATGTTCGACATCAGCAGAATCGCGACCGAGGTGCTGGCATCCCAGATCGGCGAATTCAGCTTGGCTCCGGTACGGATACCGTCGATGAGGTTGGCGAAGTGCAGGTCCGTCATCGAGTCGCGTCCGACGAGATCGGCACTCGATGTCTTCTTGTCCTTGGGGATCTTGTACTCGTTCACAAGCTTGCCC
>JABFXN010000303.1 GCA_013361705.1 Acidobacteriaceae bacterium | reverse complement strand
GCCAGGCGCTCCATCTTTTTAAACACATCCGCGGAGAATTTACACGACTCTCCTGGTTTCTCGAATTCAGGCATCACACGCAGGCACGTGAGCCAGATGCCGTTTTCTGGAACGATCTCCTCTCACTCCTGCAAGAGGACAAAAAGACTGCCCTTGGATACGGCATCGCGGCCGCAACCTCTCAGGAACTCCTGGACGAATTTGTTCCCTCGCATGTTTCTGCCGTTACTGAGCCGCTCCTCTCCCGCGCAACGCGCTACTGGATAACGCACTACAGCCGCAGTGCCCTGCTTACCGACTTTCCTGGCAGCAAGTTGTATCTACTTCTCGAAGAAGAACTGACCCGAAAAGAAGCCTTTGCGGGACGCTCGGTACAGGGAGCACTTCTTCCGCGCCGGCTTCCCCCGGCCATCAACTGCAAACCCGAACAAGATTCCCTGTCCGCCAAGCTACACCGGTTACGGCAGCAGATTCCTTATGTCTTTTTTCGTCTTCGCTTTCATCTGGTAGAAGGAGCGCGTTACATCATGGCGTCCATGCAATGGCGACAGTTTCTTTCAGGGAGTGCGCAATGAAACGGCTCGCCCTTATCTGCGCTTGCATCTTTGGGTTATCCCTGCACCTGCAGGCACAATCGTCGCCCTCCCCTACGGGCACTGACGACACACAGACATCGCAGCAGCAGAACGCACGTTCCCAGTCCCTGACAGACACCAATACCCAGGAGGGCTCCGCCTCCTATCTCGAAGTGGTGAGAGTCCTGCAGGACAATCCTGATGCGATGATCGAGGTCAAAACGGTCATCGCCGAATATCTCACGCAACAGGGTAATCCCACTCAACCGGATTCGATCTCAGATCAGGCTCTCTATACGCGCCTTCAGACCAATGCGGAGCTTCGGGACAACGTCATCACCTTTCTTCGTTCGCGCGGGTATCTCTCCGACGCTGAAGCGCCTGGCATGACTTCTCCCGTCGACGCGGGTCAGCGAAACCTGAAGCCTTCTGCAGGTAACGTGACAGACAGTGCGGATCTACTATCCAGCAGCACTGCCCTACGAAAGACGCCGAAAGAGCCCGTTGCACAAAAGGAGACTTCGGAGCGGCAAGAAGATCCGAGCACGCGTGATCGCGTGCTTCATCGTGATACGCCGTATAACCTGGCATCGCTCCGCGATCTCTACACACAGATTCCCCAACCCTCGCGCTCACTCAAGCGATTTGGTTCCGAGGTCTTCCTCCGTAGAAACAGCCAGAACGCCCAGACCACGCCCGACATCGCAGCCGATGTGCCCTTTGGCCCGGAGTACGTGCTGGGAGTAGGAGATAGCCTGACCATTGCTCTCTGGGGCAGCATCTCTCAAAACCTTCAGCGCACCATTGACCGCGAAGGCAAGATCGTTCTGCCTGAGGCCGGTGCAATCGAAGTCGCCGGAAGCTCCCTGGAGAAAGCGAAGCTGCTGGTGACGGACCGGCTTCGGACACAGTTCCGTGACATTCAGGTTGAGCTCTCGGTAGCTCGTCCTCGCAACATTCGCATCTATGTCGTCGGTGATGTGCAGCGTCCCGGAGCTTACGAGCTGACCTCGGTCTCCTCGCCACTCAGCGCACTCTATGCCGCTGGAGGCCCTACTCCAGTCGGATCGCTGCGGATCTTGCGGCACTACCGCGGTACACGCCTGCTGGATGAAATCGACCTTTACGACTTCCTGCTGCATGGTGTCCGGTCTGAGATCCGTCTGCAGTCTGGCGACACGCTGCTCGTGCCTCCCTCCGGACCTCAGGTCTGGATCGATGGAGCGATCAAGCGCCCAGCTATCTATGAACTGAAATGAAATACCGCAGTCTCAACCCTTGTAGAAGATGCAGGTGGGCCTGCTCCCTCAGCGGAGACGGGCCAGATTCGAATTGAACGAATTACACCTGATCATCAACGCGAAACAGTTTCGTATGACCTGCGCACCTCACAAGAGAAACCGTTCTACCTTCGCGATGGCGATCATCTCTTCGTCGGCAGTGTTCTTCCCTACAGCAGCCGGGTCATTTATACCGAGGGGCATCTCGTCCGGCCTGGACGCACTGCATATCACGATGGCATGCGCATTACAGACATCCTTCACAGTTATCAGGACCTACTGCCGGAACCGGCGGACCGCGGCGAAATTGTCCGCCTTCAGGCTCCCGATCTGCGGCCAACAACAATCGAGTTCAACATCCCGGAGGCACTTGCCGGTAATGTCGATCTCACGCTCCAGCCATTCGATACGATACGCGTCTTTGGACGATATGAGGCTGACGCTCCCCGTGTAACCATCGCCGGAGAGGTGTTGCGTCCGGGCATCTACCCGCTCTCCGAAGGCATGACTGCAGCGGACCTGGTACGCACCGCGGGCGGCTTCAAGCGCGATGCCCTGCTGGAAGCTGCGGACCTTACCAGTTATCAGATCGCGAATGGGAACCGTGTCGTCAGTCAGCGTTCTTCGATCCCCATCGGAGCCGCGGTCACAACACGAAAGAGTTCCTCAGATGTTGCCCTTCGCCCCGGGGATGTACTGACCATCCATCAGATTGCAGGCTGGAACGATATCGCTGCCTCGATCACGGTAGAAGGTGAGGTCTCCTATCCGGGTTCTTACGGAATCCAACAGGGAGAACGGCTCAGCTCCATTCTGAAGAGAGCCGGAGGCTTCCGGGCGACAGCATATCCAGCTGGAGCCATCCTCATTCGTGAAGAGGTGCGAGTCCTTGAAGAGAAGACTCGCCAGGAACTGATCCGTCAGATCGAGACAAGCTCTTCCGCTGCCCGGCTCGCACCTGCGGTCTCTGCCAACGATCAGTCTTCAACACTGCAGATTATTCAGGCGCAACAGGAACAAGTGCTGAACCGGTTGAAGACCCAACCGGCGGTCGGTCGACTCGTCATCCATATCTCCAGCGACATCGCCTCATGGGAAGGGACCCCGGCGGATATCGAGGTGCGTGCGGGTGACGTCATCCGGATTCCGAAGCGGCCTGGCTTTGTGCTTGTGAACGGGCAGGTCTATAACGCCACAGCAATCACCTTTGCCGAAGGCAAGTCTGCCGGCTGGTACCTCCGTCGTGCAGGTGGCGTCACTGAGGTTGCCAATGAAAAGCAGATCTTCATCATTCGCTCCAATGGTTCGGTGGTGGGACGCGATAGTGGCTTTCTGCCGCGCAGCGTGCTCTCTACCAAGCTCAACCCAGGCGATGTAGTTGTTGTCCCGCAGAAGATCCTTGGAGCGTCTCTTTTCTGGCGCAATCTCCTGACAACGGCACAACTGGCCTCATCCATTGCGATCACCGCAGCGGTGGCAGGTGTGCTATGAACGAGACTCCGGTCTGGGTTCACAATGGCGAGCTTCTATGGCGGCATCGGCGGCTGCTGGTGCGTGTCTTTCTCCTCGCTGTTGCCTGCTCGATCGCGCTGGCATTCCTGATCCCGAAGCGCTACACATCGACGGCGATGATCATGCCACCGGCGAACACAAACTCTAGCTCGGTTATGATCGCCGCGCTAGCAGGACGGGCTCTCGGGGGAGGCTCCAGCAATAACTTCAGCAGTCTCGCCGGAAGCTTACTCGGCACAGGAAACACAACAGCACTCTACATCGACCTCATCAAGAGCGGCACAATCAGCGATCACCTCATCGAACGCTTCGAGCTCCAAAAGGTCTATGACAAACGTTATCGTATCGACACCGCCAAGAAGCTTGCGCGGCGCACCTCTGTCACCGAGGACAAGAAGAGCGGCGTCATCACAATCACTGTAGAAGATGGTGACCGTGTTCGCGCCCGCGATCTGGCTCAGGGATACCTCGACGAGCTGAACCTCCTGCTCACGCATACATCGACAACTTCGGCACATCAAGAACGTGTCTTCATCGAGCGGCGGTTGCAGACTGCACATACGGACTTGGTGCGCGCGCAGCAGGAACTGAGCAACTTCTCAACCTCCCATACCACCATCGATATCAAAGAACAGACGCGAGCCATGGTCGATGCGATGGCGCGCGTCCAGGCTGAACTGATCGCCGAACAGTCAAGCCTGAGTTCTCTTCGCCAGATCTATGGCGACCAGAACATCCGGGTCAAGTCTGCCGAGTCGCGTATTGGAAGCCTGCAGCAAAAGCTCAATTCCATCGCCGGACCATCCGGCACCGGCGTGGATGTTCCGGTATCAAGCGACCAACCCTATCCTGCGCTTCGCAGCCTGCCACAGCTCGCAGTTCCCTATGCCGAGCTGTATCGCAACCTTCGTATCCAGGAGACGTTATTCGAGCTGCTTACGCAGCAGTACGAGCTCTCGCGCATTGAAGAGGCTAAGGATGTCCCGGTCGTCAGCGTCATTGACGCGCCTGGCATCGCAGAGAAGAAGTCGTTTCCTCCCCGTACCCTGCTCACTCTCGCTCTCACAGTGATAAGCCTTTTGATTACCGCAGCCTTTCTCCTCATTCGAGATCGCTGGGAACGAATACCAGAAGAGACAGCACAGAAGGTCTTCCTGCAACAGATTGCGGCCTCTGGAAACCGCGTCCTCCATCGAATCCCGGGAGTACGCAGATGAAACGGCATCTGGCCAATGCGGCGTACGGCGTCATCGACTATCTCGCTTTTCCGTTGGGAATGCTGATTGTCGCGCCCGTCGTACTGCATCGTCTTGGAGCCGCGTCGTATGGCCTTTGGACCCTCGTCACCAGTGTTGTCACAATCGGCAGCGTTGCCGCCTCGGGCTTCGGTGACGCCAATATTCAGAGGGTGAGTCGCTGGCTTGAACAGGACGATCCCGTTGCCATCAGACGCACCGTCCGCAACTCCTTGAGCATCCACCTCGTTCTTGGATGTCTGCTGACAAGCATTCTGCTTGCGTTTGCCGGTACAGCCGCGGCACGCTTCACGCTGGTTACACCTGAGCTGAACCACCAATGTTTTCTCAGTCTTTGCTTTGCGGCACTGATCATACTTGTAAGGGCGCTGGAAACGGTGTGCGTCAGTACCCAGCGCGCCTTTCTAAGATACTCCGCCAGCATCCGAACCAGCCTGTGCGCCCGCGTTCTTACGCTCGTAGTCGCTGCGTTTCTGAGTATCCTGCATGCGTCAATCGTCTCAATCGTAGCCGCAACTGCTCTTATCACCGCAATAGGCACAGCATTGCAATTCTATGAACTAGCGAAGCTAATGCGCGTGCGCTGGGTCGCTCCTGCATTTCATCCGGATGTTCTCAAGGACCTCTTCAAGTTCGGGATCTATAGCTGGCTTCAGGCCGTATCGGCGGTCATCTTCGTCCAGATCGACCGCATCTTCCTGGGCACGCATCTCGGCATGCAAGCAGTAGCAGCATACGCCCTGTGCCTCCAGCTAACGCAGCCGCTATATGGAATTGCTGCGGCTGGTCTCCACTTCCTCTTTCCTTACTTCGCATCGGGCGCCGGCACCAGGCACTCTCAAGGGAGACAGGTTCTGATTGCTACTCTTTGCAACGTCGTCCTGGTAACGATCGGAGCCGCAATTCTGGTGACGTTCGGGCTTCCGCTTCTGCGGATATGGGCTTCGAGCGCGATCGCCGAAGCCTCAGCCGGTGTCCTCCCGCTTGCCATCATCAGCACTGCATTTGCCGGCATGGGCGTCACGGCCACGTACACCTTGCTCGCACATGACCATTCCCGGACGGTAATGCTCTTCAATGTTATAGGCGGAACTATCTCGGTCTGCATGATGCCTTACATGCTTTCGCGTTTTGGCATCGTCGGCCTGGCAGCGGCGAGACTTCCCTATGGCGTCGCGAACCTGCTGCTGTATCTTCCGCTCTTCTCAGTGCTTACCGCACGTGACTTCCCGGTTACGGCCTATGAGGAGGTGCGATGACACCGTCCGAAACTCTCGCATATCCTATGTCGCGCACGTCGACGTATCTCTTTCCCGCGTCCACAGGCTTCTACTTTGCGGCGCGGCTGGCACTCTCATACCTGTTCTTTCAGGCGGAACCGCGCACAGGAGCCATCGCCGGCCTTGCTCTGAACCTTGCCTTCTTTATCGGTTCGCTCTTCTATGTCTTCGGCGGCCGTGCGCACACCGTGCCTATCACGCCTCCGGTGCGTTGGGCCCTCTGCCTTCTGACAGTCTCTCTGGCCAGCCTTAGCTGGAGCGTGACCGTATCGATTCCGATTGCGGCGGGTTACTGGAGCGGCATCGCCGCCGATGTCGCCATCGTCTGGATGATCCTGCGTTACCAGCCGCTCACCGACGCCGGCGAGTCCCTCATGAAGGGCTACGTCTGGGGCGCATGTTTCATTGCGATCGTGATGTGGTTTTCGCCGACCATGCAGGATCTGCGTCCCGGCGACGACGAATACTTTAGCCCCAACGCCATAGGCTTCATCTGCGTGCTAGGCGTGTACTTCTCTCAATACCTTAACCGCGCGGCACGAGGGTGGAGATTCACCCCTATCTTTCTCTCCATTACCTTGATGCGCACTCTAAGCAAGAGCACCATCGTCGCCTTCTGCATTGCTCAGGCCTATCTCCTGCTCCGTGACCGTACAGTATCAGCAGCCACTCGCAGAACAGCGATCATGGGGACCATCGTTGTCTTCGCGCTCTTCTGGCCCCTGATCAGCAGCTACTACGTCGTCTATACGAATGCGGGCAACCAGGCCGAAACGCTTACGGGACGCGTTGGAATATGGGGCTTCGTTCTCCTGCGCGCATTGGAGAGCCCATGGATAGGACACGGCTTCCACGGGTTTCGAAATGTAATTCCGGCATTCGGCGACTTTGAGGCATGGCACGCCCATAACGAATTGATCCAGCAGTTTTATACCTATGGCGTTCTTGGCCTGGTTATGTTCGTCGGCATCTACACCAGCTTCTACCGGCATATCCGCCGGGCAAGCTCTCAGGTACGAACACTGTTCCACAGCCTGCTGCTCTTCATTCTGATCCGGGGCCTGGCCGATACCGATCGCTTCGAGCTCTCCCTGCCGATGTGGGCCATCCTGCTCATAAGCACTTTGGTCTATGCGCCTGCGCTCGAGAACGAGGTGACAGCATGAACCTGCTACTCGCACTCGTCTCCGCCTCGGAATATATCTCCGGCATTCAGCGCCATGCCCTCGACCTGGCGCAGGCACTGGCGCTTCATTCCGAGATCGACTCAATCCACGTTGTCGCCTCACCCTGGCAGGAGGGACTGCTCCGCGCTTATCTGCCGGCTTCTCCGCGATTGCACATCCATTTTGCCAGGATTGGGATGTCGCCGATCGAGAGAAACGTTTGGTACTATACACAGCTCCCTCGACTCGCCAAGACATTACGGACGGACGTGGTCCATCTCGCGTATCCGATGCCGACCAGGAGATCGCGCGACCATGCGACCATCGTCACGCTGCACGATCTCTATCCGATCGATTCCCCGGAGAATTTCACTTGGCCTCATGTCCTGGTGAACCGTGCGATCCTGAAGCAGTGTCTCCACGCCGCGGACGCCATCGGCTGCGTCTCGCACAGCACCCTGGATCGGTTGACGCAGTACGACTCCCGGATAGCATCGCGCAAAGCGCGAGTCATTCACAATATTGTCGAACCGCATGACGCTGACCAGCGAGTGCCACACTTGGGGCCTCCATTCGTTCTGTGTATTGCACAACACCGTCACAATAAAAACATCCCGCTCGCGCTTTCTGTATTTCACTCTCTTCTCTATCGGAATGTTGTTCCCCCACTGACGCGTTTTGTACTTGTCGGGATACAGGGGCCGGAGTCTGCGGCCATTCGCGCGTGGATCAGCACCCTTGGTCTTGTCGATCATGTCGACTTTTGCGCGGGCATCAGCGATGCAGAACTGCACTCACTGTATGCCAACTGCGAGTGCGTGCTGGCTCCCTCCCTGACTGAGGGGTTTGGGCTGCCTGTCGTTGAAGCTCTCCAACGCGGCGCACGTGTCGTCTGTTCCGACATTCCTGCCTTCCGTGAGATGGCCGACGGCCTTTGCACTTTTGTGCCGCTGTCAGGCCGTGGCAAGGAAGACTTTATCAACGCCGCTACCGCGGCGCTGCAACTACCCAGGCCAGCACCATCCATCTTTCCTGAGCTCTCTGGTGAAGCGATCGCCGCCAAATGGGTCAACCTCTACCAACAGGTAATCGCTGTCAATGCAACGCGGTACCTGGCGACTCGTGGCGCCGATGTCGTTGCGAAAGGAACGAACCTCTCATGACTCACCAGAAAAGGGTAGATGTTCTTGGAGTCTCTATTGATCCCGCAAACATGGAACAGGCGACGGGAGCGATCCGCCAACTTCTGGATCAGGGCCAGAAAGGCTTCATCTGCATGGTCGGCGTACACGGTGTGATGGAAGCGCAAAGAGACCCCGATCTCGCGGCAATCTATGACGCAGCAACCCTGATGCTACCCGATGGCATGCCCACGGTGTGGGTCGGCCATTGGCAAGGCTTTGGCGAGATGCGCCGGGTCACAGGCCCCGATCTTATGATCGAGATCTTTCGCCGGCCTGAGTTTTCCGGCGTTCGGCACTACCTGTACGGCGGAAAGACTGGCATCGCCGAAGAGTTGAAGCAGTCGCTTAGCCGGCGATTCCCTCACGCTCAGATCGTCGGGCACTACACTCCGCCTTTTCGCGATCTGAACGTGCAAGAATGGGAGTCTCTCCGTGAGGAGATACAGCGTCTCAGGCCGGACATCATCTGGGTCGGCATCAGCACTCCGCGGCAGGAAAAGTTTATGTATCACGCACTCGCGGGACTCGATACGACACTGATGTTCGGAGTCGGCGCGGCCTTTGATTATCACACCGGCCGCATCAAAGATGCCCCGGAATGGGTGAAGACAATAGGAATGCAGTGGCTGCACCGCCTTATTCAGGATCCAAGACGTCTGATGGCGAGGTATCTTCGCAACAACCCTGCATTTGTTGGAAAGATCCTCCTTCAGCTCCTGAGAGGCACGACTCCGGAGGTACAGCGACCAGCCATAGCGGAGCAGCCCGAATACAAACTGGCAGTCAAAGCAGTGAAACACTCCAGGCGATAATTTGGGCTGACATAAAAAGAAAAGGAGAGGCAGTTCGCCTCTCCTTTTCTTGGGTTGGTGTTTCCTTAGAACAGAATACGGGCACCAAGCTGCATCTGCCGCGGAGGGAACGCCGAGGAGATCGTGCCGAAGTTGCTGTTGCTCGCATTCAGATTCAGACCGTTGAAGTTCGTGCGATTCAGAACATTGAACATATCCACCTGAGCCTTCAGGCGGACACGTTCTGTAATCGGAAACACTTTGGAGAGCGTGGAGTCGAGTTGAGCAAGACCAGGTCCGACGACGCCACCAACAGGAGCGTTTCCGTAATGATTGGCTTGGTTCTTCGCCGTCTGGATATAGGCCTTGGCGGTGGCATTGCAGGCCCCGCCTGAACCGTTATTCAGATAGCCGCAGATACCGGCGTGATCGTTGTAGA
>JABFXN010000040.1 GCA_013361705.1 Acidobacteriaceae bacterium | reverse complement strand
ACTGAGTTACTTCCCCACATTTAAGGCACTCGAAGGACTTTCCGATCCACTCCGCCCTACCTTCCGGGGTCACCACCCACTCCCGCACCTGCCAGGGCGGATCGTGCCGCACATGCCGGGTATGGCCGCATTCCAGGTCGGCGACCCAATGCCCCTCATCGTCCTGATGAAACCCGACAATCGCCCGATGTACGCCCATACACTCCACCCCCAAACTAGGGCCTACTATTCAACCATTCAACAATTCCACCATTCAACCTGCGGGCCGACCCGGCTCGGCCCGCAGTAAGATAGAACCGATGGCAAACACAGTTTTTTGCGCGAAGTACAAGCAGGAGATGGAGGGTCTTGATGAGCCTCCGTTCGATTCTGAACTGGGGCAGAAGGTCTACAAGACTGTCTCCAAGAAGGCCTGGAATGAGTGGCTTGAGCGCCAGAAGATGCTGCTGAACGAGTATCGGCTGCAGCCCTGGACGCCGCAAGCGCAGGAGTTCCTGGTCGAGCAGATGAATGACTTCTTCTACGGTTCGGGCGGCGAGCTGCCCAAGGAATACGTCGCTCCAGAGCACTAGAGCATTTTCCCTGCGGGTGTACTCCAGAGCTTCCACATCCAAGGGGCCTTTTCCGCAATGAAACGCCAATGCACGCTCTTTCCGGAATACCCAGCAACAGGGAAAACGCTCTAGGGGTTGGCCGCAAGGCCACCCTGCTATGGGTGTAGTAAACTTAAAAGACAGCGGGCAATAGCCCCAGCGCCGCCCGGCGCAACCCGCTGTTGTACGTAAGAGTCGGGACGTGGCTCAGCCTGGTAGAGCGCACCCTTGGGGTGGGTGAGGTCGCTAGTTCGAATCTAGTCGTCCCGACCATTTACTCTTTTCTATACAAAAATCCTCATGAGATAGTCGAGCATGCGTTGCTTCGTCAGTCTCGCAGCGATTTCGGCGTGCTTGTGTTCGATTGGAGCGTTGGCTCAAACGCTTCCACCAGACGAGGCTCTTTTGGCAAAGACGCGCTCTCTTTACGACGCACCCTTCGCACGAGATCTGGTCTCCTTCGATTGCGCCGTGCAGTTCAATTGGCAACAGCATTTTGTCGACCTTCTAGGAAAAGTCCCACCAACCGCAGCCCCAACTGTCGAAAGACTACAGGCTATTCAACATCGAGTCCGTGTAGACCGTAACGGTGCGGTAGTCTCTGCCCCTCCCAAAGCGCCGGATTTGTCCGTTGTTGCGCACGGTACGGAGCTCGAAGAAGCCTTGAAGGCTATGATCACCGGCGGATTGAACGCATGGATACCATTCAGCACAAACGTTATTCTTCCCGTCAGTCCAACCAAATTCAAGTTCGAGAAGATCGATACTGGTTATCGCTTGACGCTGAACGGCCCTGGAATCGCCTCCACATTATTACTGTCAACAGATATGCGGCTCACTAGTGGAGTGAGTGAATTGCCGGAACCACTGCGTCTCACCACTGAGTTTTCTCCAGGACCGAACGGCTTTCTTCTCAGTTCCGTGGCGACAGGCAATACCACCGAGACGGCTGTGACAAGGGATGCTACGTTCGCCTTTGCGTATCAACAAGTGCAGGGATTCCAACTTCCCGCGTCCGTTACCATCAAGCCCGCTACCCCTGAGGTGTGGCACTACACGCTCAACGACTGCAAAGCTACAACAGGCATAACGATCGAGATTGGACTACCTAAAACACATTAGGCCCATCCTAGCGGTAGCCTCAGCACCACCTGTACATAGATGGTCGGGTAGAACGCGCTTATTTTATAAAGCATGACCAGAGAGCAGTTTGTACACAACCTTAAGGTCCAGACAAGTGACAGTGCTGTAATGAGCGCTAGTCAAAACCTTCGTCAGCCGCCCGGTAGGAACCCCACACAACGTTCTATTGCACTGTCTATCTGGTTCAATGGGCTCTCGCCCTCAGATCAGGAGATGCTTCAAAAAGCTCTGGGTGAGGCCGCACAGTTAGCTGTGTTCAGCTTCCTTTGCATTCTCGATGGTGTTTCTGTGATCGATGATCCTTCTGATCGAGGAGATCTGGTACTTACCTACAGCAGCAAATCGGGCGGGACCCTTCTCCTTAATAATCCGGACGAAGAACTGCTACACGATCAATACAACTATCTCTGTCAAACTGAAACTTAGTGTGTCGCATTCAAGTTTTGGTTAGTGGTCATTTGTCACGATCAGGCTCAACGGAACTCGTCAAAACAGATAATCCCAATGCTCCGAACACTGGCACTACCATTCCCCAGCGCAGTGAGTGACTGAAGGCTGAGACCTGGCCGGTTAGCCATGGCAGGGCGGAGGAGGCTACTCCTGCGAGGAAGAAGATGGTGTTGTTCTGGCGGCGGTCCAGGACTTTTGAGAGTAGGGCTGGGTAGAGTGGGCCGAGGCCGAAGCCGGTGCAGAAGGCGCAGGTTAGCATCCAGGCGCTTTGCAGGGGGAGCAGCAGGCCTCCGGTGCCGGCGAGGACAAGCAATGGTAGCCAGCGCCAGCGGGTTTCCAGGTAGCGGTCTGCGCCGGGGAGGAAGGCCATGGCGCGGCTTAGTAGTAGCCCGGCCCAGAAGCATGAGGGGGCGGCGATCGTGATGGCCAGGCGCATGGCGTAGCGGTCGGCGTAGGTGGAGAGCCAGCCTGAGCAGGCGGCTTCGATGCCGGGGGCGAGGATGGTGGCGATGATCAGTGCCGTGGGGACTCCGCGAAGGCCTTGCAGCAGCGATGCGTTGGCGTCGAGGCGGGGCGCGGTGAGTTGGGTGGCGCCGTTGCGGGTCATCAGCCATGTGATTGCGCCGTAGAGTGCCCAGAATCCAGCGAAGCTTAATAGCACTCCGCGGGGGCTGCCTGTGCGGAGTGCCTCGGTTACCAGGGCGGGGGCCAGGAGTGCTCCTACGGCCCATACGAAGTTCAAACGAACGAGCGCCGCCGCGGAGGCTTGTTGTTGTTTGAAGAGGATGCTGGTGGAGGTCATGACGGTGCCGAGGCCTATGCCCCAGACCAGTGCGGGGAGTTGTGGCCAGGTTGTTGTCGATGCCCATAGTGCTGCCGCCACGCATAGCAGCAGTGAGTAGGTGGCGATGAGGCGTTGCAGGGTGCCGCGGACTAAGAGCGCTCCGAGGGATGCGCCGAAGTAGACGCAGAAGAGCATGGCTCCTGCTCCGCGGTCGGTGAGATGCCAGGCGTGTGTGATAGCGGGCAGCATGGCGCCGGGCATGATGAGGCTTACTCCGGTTGCCCAGAAGCCGAGATAGGTCCAGAGTTTGTTGCGGAGTGTCACTTGGGGAAGTGTATGCGGTTGGGGTGGGGTTTGTGCCCATGAATTGGGTGCCCCACATACGCGAAGCTTATGTGGGTGATTCGCGCGTTGCGCGAATCGTTTTTGTCTTGGATAGGCTGCGGAATTATGGAGCGGGCCTTCAGCCCTTCGTCGTTCAAGGCATGATTACCTGGGGCGTTGCCCCAGGCTGATATAGAGCGCGCCTTCAGCGCTTAGTGCTTGACATCAGGAGTGGAGCCGGCAGCTTGTCCAGGGCACAAAGAGAAGCACATCCTGTGTAGCTTCTGGAAGGATGTGCTTCTCTGAAGGTGATTAGGTGACTACTTATTGCCTCCATCGTCATGATCAGGTTTGAGCTTGAGGAGACGATAGGACATAACAAACCAAAGTAATGGATCGGCTTGTTGTGCGCGAACGTGCGCCCAGCTGCGGAGTTATAGAGCGGGCCTTCAGCCCTTCGTTTCAATGGGCCGGATACCTGGGGCGTTGCCCCAGGCTGGTATAGAACGCGCCTTTCCACCCCAATGAACAAGTTCATTGGGGACCCCGGCCTTCAGCGCTCAAAAACATTCGAGCTTCGCTCGAAATAAAAAGCAGGTCCTTTCGCGGAGCTCAGGATGACAATATAGAGACGGTTCGCGCGTAGCGCGAATGTCCCACATAAGCTTCGCGTATGTGGGGCACCCGGTGTATTGGCTCTCTTACTGTGCGGGGTAGTCGGTGACTTTGGGTTCGATGCGGGGTGGTTGGCCTGCGGAGCTGGTTCTGGTGCTGCCGCCGGTTTGGTTGATGACGTTCAGGATTGCGCCTTTGTCGAGCAGCGCTACCGTGATCATGTGGTGGAACTTTACGCCCGCGGTGTTGGGGACTTCGATGGCGCGGTCCATCACTACATCGGGAAAGCGGAAGACGCTGTAGATGCCCAGGCCCCAGGCTTCGTGTTCGCGGACGTTGTCGGCCACCTTGTACGATGCCCAGCCTTTCGCGCCTTTCTCGTCTGTCCACTGTGCCTGGGTTGGCGGGTCGTAGGGAATTTCGGATTGGTAGAAGTAGGTGCGGCCGCGCTCGCCTGCCCAGAGCACCTGGTACTTCTGGTGGTGTTCGACGAAGAGGCCGTAGATGGTGACGTCGTTGCCGTGGACGACGAGGCCGTAGTTGCTCTGGTTCTTGTCCCAGCCGACGTTGTGGCCGTGGTCGGCGCGCCAGATCCAGGTGTGGTCGACGATGGTGTCGTTGCTGTCGATCACCAGGTTGGCGTCGGTGCGTCCTTCGCCTGCTCCGCCGACGCGGAAGAAGACATCGTGCAGTGAGATGGGGTTGGTCTTATGGCGAAGCTTGCTGCCTTGCGTACCTACATGCAGCAGCGAGGGAGAAGCGACCGTGCCCGCATCGAAGAGCAGGCCGGAGACAGTTACGCCGTCCACGTCGGCCACCGTCATCGCTTCAGCCCCGTGTACCGGGCGCAGTGTGGCGAAGCCCAGGCCGAGCACGATGGTGTTGGCTTTGCGGATCTTGATGGGCGTGTTCAGATCGTAGTTGCCGGGAAGCAGCAGCAGGTCTTTGCCCTTGTCGAGCGCGGCGTTGATGGTGATGTCGGTATCGCGGTCGGGACGTGCGATGTAGAAGTGCGAGAGAGGTACGGACCGTCCTGCGGTCGAACCCTTCTTCCAGGTGATGCCTGCAGAGTTCTCGCGGATGGCGGGAACGCGCACGCTGAAGTTACCCTTTGCATCGACCTGCAGGAAGGGCTTCTCGCGCACGACCGGTACCGTTGCGACTTTGGTGAAGGGAGGCTTAGGCCACTCGCCTTCGGGCGCGTGTTCCGCGCCGACGAAGACCATGTTCCAGTTGGAGCCGGTCCACTGCTGCCACTCGGTGTTGCGCGAGATCCATTGCTGTTGTGTGCCGGAGTCGACGGTGCCGTCGACCAGCGAGTCTGAGAGCCAGCCGCCGCTGGCCCAGCCGCGCTTCTGGTGCAGCACCATGTTGCCCAGCACATGCATGCGCCGCGCAGCGATGGCCTGAGAGACTGCCCACTGCATGGTGCCGCTCGCCGGGACAACCGAGAAGCCTTCGACGCCGCGCCAGAAGGTGGTGGTGGCGTTGTTGTTTTTGGAGGCTGCGTCGGCGTGCACGTCGCCGGTTACGCGGACATCGTCAGGGCTTGCGCCCAGGCCGAGGACCTGGGTGTAGAAGCCGACGGGAATGTCGAGGTTGTACTTACCCGGCATGAGCAGGAAGGCATAGCGCGAGCTGCCGAACTCGGCGTGCTGCTGTTCGGTGTAGACCTTGTCGATGGCCTGCTGCATCTCGTCATGATTCATGGACGGATTGAAGAGTTTTACATTCGGGCCAAAGTCGGGGGACTTTTGCGCTATTGCTACAGCAGAAACAAAACCCAGTACGACACCTGCAATCACTCGCATCTTCATCTGCAATTCGTCCTTACCTGCCTGCTGTTACGTGGAAGCTCTTGTGCTCCGTCGCGGTGGCGTCGAAGCCTGCCCAGAGATCGAAGTCACCGGGTTCGAGTACGACCTTCTTTGACACGGGACTCCAGTATGAGAGTTCTTTCACCGGAATCTCCAGTGCAACGGTTCTGGTTTCGCCCGGAGCCAGCCATACCTTCTGGAAGGCCTTGAGCTCGCGCACCGGACGTGCTGCACTGCCGGCGCGCTGATGGGTATAGACCTGCACCACCTGTGCGCCTGCGACCTTGGAGGTGTTCTCTACCGTGACGCGAGCGCAGAGGGTTCCGTCTGCGTTGATCGTTTCAGCATCGAGCGTCATACCCTTCATGCGGATATCGGCGTAGCTGAGGCCATAGCCGAAGGGATAGAGCGGAGCGCTGGAGGCGTCCCAGTAGCGGTGTTCGGTGTTGTCGGGGTTTTGTGGGATGGACTGGTAGTAGTAGAGCGGCTCCTGTCCGGACTCACGCGGCCAGGTTACCGGCAGATGTCCGCTGGGGTTGACCTTGCCGAGCAGCAGGTTTGCCGCCGCGTGTCCGCCTTCGGTGCCGGGATACCAGATGTTCAGGATTGCGGGCACGTGCTGTTGCGCCCAGGTGATGTCGAGCGGGCGGCCGGTCATCAGCACCAGCACAACCGGCTTGCCGAGGGCCACGACTGCTTCCAGTAATTTTTGTTGCTCGCCGGGAAGATTCAGCCGAGCGCGCGATGCGGCTTCACCGCTCATGGTCTGCGCTTCGCCTAAGACCAGCACGGTTGCTTCAGCGTTGCGGGCCAGCTCGATTGCATGCGCGAAGGCCTCGGATTTGGCGGCATCGGTGGTGAACGTGGGCTTCTCGGGGATAACCTGCTCATCGAAGATGGTGGCGGAGCCACGCTCGATCTCAACGCCAACGGCTTCGGAAATCTTCGTCTGTGGCAGAGACTCGCGCAGAGCTTCAACGACGGTCACGGTATCGCGGCGATCGCCGTGGATGGCCCACGAGCCCATGGTGTCGAGCTTGCTGTCTGCAAGCGGGCCGATGACGGCCAGGCTTTTCAGATTTCCACTCAGCGGCAACAGATGATTATCGTTCTTGAGGAGCACGGCGGTCTGCTCGGCTGCGGTGCGCGAGGCCTTGCGCTCTTCTGTCGAGAGCGTCACCTGCTGGAAGTTCTTGAGGTCGGCGTACGGATTCTCGAAGAGGCCCATCTTGTATTTGATCGCCAGGATCGGCCGTACCAGGGCATCGATCTCCGACTCGGGAACCTTGCCCGACTTCACTGCTGCGGGAATCCACTTGCGGTAGGTCGAGCCGGTCATCTCCATGTTCACGCCGGCCTGCACACCGCGGATGGCGGCGTCTTCTTCATCCTTTGCGAAGCCGTGGGTCTTCATGCTGCCGACCGACTCCCAGTCGCTGACGACGAAGCCTTTGAAGCCCCACTCGTGGCGCAGCACATCTGTCAGCAGCCAGCGGTTGCCGGTGGCGGGGACGCCGTTGAGATTCTGATAGGCCGACATCACAGTCGCAGCGCCTGCTTCTACGCCGGCCTTGTAGGGACGCAGGTAGACGTTCTGTAACTGCTCGTCGGAGATGTTAGTGCTGTCGTAGTCGCGTCCGCCCTCGGCTGCGCCGTAGCCGGCGAAGTGCTTGACCGAGACCAGGATGTGATCGGGAGCGCCGGCGTACTTGCCCTGGAAGCCGCGCACCTGCGCTGCGGCCATCTGCTCGCCGAGATAAGGGTCTTCGCCCGCGCCTTCCATGATGCGTCCCCAGCGTGCATCGCGGGCGATATCGACCATGGGCGCGAAGGCCCAGTGCACACCGGCGGCACGCGCCTCACGCGCAGCCATCGACTGTGTGCGTTCCACCAGTGCGGGATCCCACGAGGAGGCCATCGCCAGCGGCACCGGCATGATGGTGCGGAAGCCATGGATGACGTCATAGCCGAAGAGGATGGGGATATGCAGCCGCGACTCGGTCATGGCGATGCGCTGGAGAGTATTGATGCGTTCAGGATCGGTGAAGAAGAGGAAGCTGCCGATGCCGTTCTTTGCCAGGGCATCGGCCTTCTCTTTGGGTGTGTACATGGGTTGGCCGGCGGCCTGCTCCATCTGCTCAACCTTTTCTTCCAGCGTCATCTGCCTTAGCAAGGCGTCGACCTTCTTCTGAATCGCCGCGTCGTCCTTTGCGGTTTGTCCGGGCAGGCAGGCCGCAAGGGAAAACAAAAGAGCACCGGCGATGGTGCGGGGAAGGCGATTGGGAAGACGGTTCAGCATGAGCTCACTTTCGTATCTCGGTTAGGGTTCACTGCGTGAGCAGGCCGTTCCACAAGGCCAGCTCTTCGGCCTGTGGACGCTGCGCGACGTGGCTGGGCACGTCGAGGATCATGGTCGTCTGTTTGTCGCGATCGAAGGCAGGCCATCCTGACATAGCTTCGCCCTTCAGGAAGGCGCTCCACGCCGTATTCATGGTGTGAGCAAGCTCTTTCGCGTTGGCCGCTGCTTCCTGCGGGAGGTGGTTCCAGGCGAAACGCAGGTCGTAGGAGTGGAAGGCCAGCCCTGCGTAGTGTCCTTCGCCGGGGAAGTCGAGGCGATAGAGGTACGTCTCATTCCCACCGCTGGCATGCGCTTCGGCAACACGCATGGTGGGCACCCAGTACTCCTCTGCGGTGACGCTGCGAATGCGACGCATTTCGGGTGAGAGGTTGGGGTAGAGCTTCTTGTAGGCCTCGTCGATCGGATGGAATT
Organism: Acidobacteriaceae bacterium; assembly: GCA_013361705.1. Taxonomy (GTDB): domain Bacteria; phylum Acidobacteriota; class Terriglobia; order Terriglobales; family Acidobacteriaceae; genus Terriglobus. Next base: position 1,019 of record JABFXN010000040.1, on the reverse strand, counting down.
TTTCTACCGTCAGATTGCCGAGGTCCTGGCTGCCGGCATCCTTTGCCGGATGCGTGCCGATGAACGAGGCGCTCTCATCGTGGTTAGTGCCGATGAGCAGGCGTTTGCCGCGGGTCGAGCCGCCGCGGATGGTTGCGAGCGGTGTCTGCGCGATGAGGTCGCCATCGATCTCCACGCGTAGCGGGAAGTGCACGGGCGAGGTGCGGATCATCCGCTCCTGCGCGACAATCAGCTCGGCGGGCGAGGCCTTGGTGAGTGCGACTCCGCTGCCAACTGCTTTCCATGCTGCGCCGAACTCATCGGCGATCTGGTCAGCGCGGTTCTTCGGCCAGATACGTTCCGCGCCGCCGCTCTCAGAGACCATCTGATGGAAGAGGCCGGTGGCGGAGGGAACACCCATGAGCAGGCAGGTCAGCTTTGCGCCTGCCGACTCGCCGCCGATGGTCACGCGATTGGGATCGCCACCGAAGGCGGCGGCGTTCTGCTTGACCCAGGTGAGCGATGCGATGAGATCGCGCAAAGCGTTGTTGGCCGAGCCGCGATAGCTGCTGCCCAGCAGCGGCTCCAGATCGAGGAAGCCAAAGACGCCGAGGCGATATGCCACGGTGATGACGATGATGCCGCTCTTTGCAAAGGTGGTTCCATCGAACATGGGATCGAAAGAACGTCCGCCGGTGAAGCCGCCGCCGTGGATCCAGACATAGACCGGAAACGGTCCAGCACCCTGCGGAGCCCAGATGTTGAGATAGAGGCAGTCTTCGCTTTGAGGGTGGCTTTTATCCTGCTGATACGCGGAGGGAGCGAACTCGATCGCGTTGCGTATCTGCTTCCACGGAGTGACGGGCTGCGGCGCACGGAAACGGAGATCACCAACGGGCGGCTGGGCAAAGGGAACGCCGCGGAAGACGCGTACTCCCTCTGTCTGCAGTCCGCGCAGTGGGCCTGAGGGTGTCTTGATAACAACCTCGTTCGCATCAGCATTCTGTGCGTCTGCATAGCGCAGGCCGCCTATGGCCAAC
>JABFXN010000199.1 GCA_013361705.1 Acidobacteriaceae bacterium | reverse complement strand
AGAAGCGAAATGCCCCTTCTTAGGAGACTGCGATGAGCTGGTTCGAGAGAATCTTCCGCCGTCGGCGACTCTACGACGAACTCTCCGAAGAGATCCACGAGCACATCGAAGAGAAGATCGAGCAGATCATACGTCTCGAAAATCTCTCGCGGCCCGCAGCGCGGCAAGCGGCTCTCCGAGCCTTCGGAAACGTGACTCTTCTGGAAGAACGCAGCCGCGGAGTCTGGCAATGGTCGACGCTCGAATCCATCCTCGCCGATCTCAAGCTCACGCTGCGGCGCCTGCGAAGAGCTCCGGGCTTTGCTGCGACCGTTCTTCTGACGCTCGCCATCGGCATCGGCGCTAACACCGCGGTCTTCAGTGTCATCAATAGCGTGCTGCTCAAGCCGCTTCCCTATCCGGACTCCAACCGGCTGATCGCGCTGCGCCTTGACGCACCGGGCGCAGGCGGGCTTGCCAGTTTCACCAGCGGATTGGCCGTCTCTCCATCCATGTACCTGACCTTCGCCGAGCACAACCGAACCTTTCAGTCGATCGGGTTGTGGTCTTCAAGTACCGCCAACATCACCGGCGTTGCACAACCCGAATGGGTGAAGGCTGACTCGGTTAGCGACGGCGTACTCCAGACGCTGGAAGTCCCACCTCTGCTAGGCCGCTGGTTTTCCGCTGAGGATCAGGATCCCCATGGCTCCAAGACCGCCATGCTGAGCTACGAATACTGGCAACGCCGCTTTGGCGGAGACCGTAGCGTCATCGGCCGCGCCATCCAGGTCGATGCCCAGACCAGGACCATCGTCGGCGTCATGCCGCGCGGCTTCCGCATGGTCGACCGGGACTTCGATCTCCTGGTCCCATTCGCGCTCGATCGCAGCCAGCTCAAACTGGCGCCCTTCTGCTGCAACGGCATCGGCCGGCTGAAACCTGGAGTCTCGTTAGATCAGGCCAATGCCGATATCGCCCGTCTTCTTCCCTTATGGATGGACTCGTGGTCCAACGGCCCGGGCACCAATCCCCACTGGTACGAGAACTGGAAGATTACGCCGAACTTCACACCGCTCAAGCGCCAGGTCATTGGCGACGTGGGCAACGTGCTCTGGGTCGTGATGGCCACCATCGGGGTCGTCATGCTGATCGTCTGCATGAACGTCGCCAACCTGCTGCTGGTACGGGCCGAGTCTCGTCATCAGGAGATCTCGATACGGGCCGCACTCGGCGCCGGCCGCGCACGCATCGCTCGCGAGCTGCTACTGGAAAGCGTCGTGCTCGGCCTGATCGGCGGTGTGCTCGGCGTTGGCGTCGCCGGTGCGGCCTTGCGCCTGCTCGTCTCCATCGGTCCGGCCAATCTCCCACGCCTCAGCGAAATATCTCTCGACGGACGTTCCGTCGTATTTACCTTTGCGATCTCACTGTTTTCCGGACTCCTCTTCGGCTCGCTCCCTACATGGAAATACGCCTTCCGCCGGAGATCAACACTGCTCGACGGCTCGGTGCGCACCACCAGCATCAGTCGCGAACGCCATCGCGCGCGCAACGTTCTGGTCGTCACTCAGGTCGCCATGGCTCTCGTGCTGCTGGTGTGCGCTCTGCTCATGGTTCGCACCTTTGCCGCGTTGCACAATGTCGATCCTGGCTTCTCCGACGCGCCGCACATACAGACAGTCAGCATGTGGGTTCCCGACCAGCTCATCAGCGATTCCGCAATGGTCACTCGCACTGAGAACGACATCACCGACAAGCTTGCCGGTATCCCCGGCGTCACCTCCGTCGGTTTCGCAGGCGCTGTGCCCATGGACGGCAACGAGCCCAACTGGGACAGCCTCTACTTGAAAGGAAAGGACTACGGAGCGACCGAACCTCCAATCCGCTTCTTCAACTACATCTCACCCGGCTTCTTCCACGCCATGGGCACGCGCCTCGTCGCCGGGCGTGACTTCACCTGGACCGACATCTACAGTCTGCGACCCACCGTCATCGTCTCTGAAAACCTCGCCCGCGAATCATGGGGTTCCGCGCAAGCAGCGATCGGCAAACAGGTACGCGAGTTTTCCAGCATGCCGTGGCAGGAGGTGATCGGCGTCGTCGAAGATGTGCATACCCTGGGCCTGGACGAAAAGGCCCCAGCAACCGTTTACTGGCCGGCAATGCTCAGGAACCCATACAATCCGCAGCCGATGATCATGCCCTCGCGCTTCATCACCTTTGCTATCCGCACCGACCGTGCCGGAACCGCCAGCCTGCAGGGTGAAATGCAGCAAGCCGTGTCGTCGGTCAATGCAAGCCTGCCCCTGGCATCCTTGCAGACCATGCAGGATATCTACGGAAAGTCTCTGGCGCGAACCTCTTTCACACTTGTCATGCTGGGAATCGCCGCCGCCATGGCGCTTGCGCTCGGCATCATCGGCATCTACGGCGTCATCTCCTACGCCGTCTCACAGCGCACCCGTGAGATCGGTATTCGTCTTGCGCTCGGCGCACGGAAGAACGAGCTGCGATGGATGTTCGTCCGTCCCGCGTTAGTGCTCACCGGAGTCGGAGTCATCATCGGCCTCGGAGCTGCTGCGGCGGTCGCACGGCTCATGAGAACGCTGTTGTTTGGCATCAGCCCTCTTGACCCACTGAGCTTCGTGATCGTGCCGCTCATCCTTGTTCTGGCAGCAGCGCTCGCAAGCTTTATGCCTGCCTCTCGCGTGGCCACCGTCAACCCCGTGGATGCTCTGAGAGTCGAGTAAGCCAAAGGGCATCTCTTCACTCTGCTTGAGCATTCGGCCGTTCCTATAAGCTGACTTATCAGGATGATCGAAACCCTTGCGAAGCAGATGCGGGTCCTTCGCTACGCTCAGGATGACAAAGTGGTGGTAGATCTAAGCGCTGAAGGCGCGCTCTATATCAGCCTGGGGCAACGCCCCAGGTTTCAGTGCCCACAAGAGTTAAAGGGCTGAAGGCCCGCTCTATAACTCCGCAGTCAAGGCGAATTTGTCGATACGCCCTAGTGTGGCGAATCTAAAGTTCGCGACATAAATCATGAAGAGCTTTTGCCGTCCGAAGCGTTGAAAAAGCAGGTCCTTCACTAATCACCCCAGCGAACAAGTTCGCTGGGGACCCCGAACGTTCAGGATGACAACATTTACGACGAGAACTTCAGACTCAGGACACTAATTAGAAGTATTCAGCTTCTTAACAAGATCGCTGAGTTGACCTTGGACATCATCTCGTTCCGATTGAGCAGCTTTCATTCGGCGTTCAGCGTCTTCCAGACGCTCTGACGACGCGGCTTCATGGGCCGTAACTTTCTGCAATTGATCTTTTAGGTCGTTCAACCGATCAATAAATTGCGTTTGTGGGTTCGTGACCTTGCTCATATCGTCTTCGAATCGGGCCACCTCGCTCTGCATCGCCAGTTTGTCGGCATGTAGTTTGGCGACTTCCGCCTTCAGGGCGTCTCTGTTCTGATTGGCACGTTCCACCGACGACTCCATGATTTGCAACTCAGCCAGCAAAAACTGCAGGGTGGAGGTTGCCTTCAAATCACGGTGGATCGCTCGAAGTTCGTCCAGCATTTGCTGCTGCACCTGTGTCTCGATAGCGGTCGTTTGAGCAGCGCCCGGGCTAGCCAGCAAGCCTACCACTAAGAGAATCCACTGAGCTTTCATGTGCGTTATCCTCGCAACGGTAAAAGTACAAGACTCAGGATTGAAGCTCAAGGTCTTGCGGAGGCCCTACACCATACCTGTCGCGCTGAAAAAGTTTTACTCCAAAGGTGCGGGCCGTTTTGAAAACTTCAACAGCACGAAGGCAGCAATGGCGGTAACGGCTAGGAAAGCAAAGATCGCTAGCAGTGCAGAGTGTGTCCGCAGATATACCCCGACCGTGGCGAGGCCGAGAACGATCGCTGCTCCCCACTCTGCCACGGGATTGCTCTTGTAACTGGAGGAAGTCGCGGTGGGTTTATTCTGAGTGCCGCCTGAAGTACGATCTCTTCTTTCCCTTGGTTCACCGGACCGACCGGCGATCGCTTCTGACAGCCATACCGCCTCATCTCCGGCGCCAGTCAGCACAATGAGCGCACTCCTGCCGGGCTGGGTACGCACATCGCGAAAACTCAGGTCAACGAAGCCGGCGGCCGGCTTGCCCCGGCCAAACTCTTCCATCTCCGTCAGCGCGGCCAGCAGGCCCGGTTCCTGCATCTCCGGATCTGGCAGGCCCGAGGTCCGAAGCAGAATGTACGGCGAATACTTCGATCGTATCAACTCTTCGAAAGCATCCACGACGCCTGCATACTTAGGGCCGAGCTCCGCCTTCAGACGCGGCTTGCGTTGCGCGAAGTGTCCCAGTGCCTTCTGCTGCGAGGTGACAAGGTAGGGATAGCGGACATCGTCGACCTCCGCCTCTTCCCGTACAGACGAGCCAATATCGTCGTCATCGACCAACCGCGCCCAGCGCAGGTCCTCAACGGAGAAAAGCGCCATCCAGAGCAGCGGGAAGAATGCGTTCGCCTGCAGCTCCTGGCAATCCTCGGAAAAGAACGTGGACCATTCGTTCGCACTGCCATTGGGCATGCGGTCGTAGGGTGCATTGTTCAGAAATACGGGGTGACTCATCGTGTCTCCGGGAATTGGAGTTTCATTTTGCAGCGCGGCGGTAGATTCCATTCAAACTGACGCCCATGCCTCCGCAGGAGGAGTTGGCATCATCGGTTGCGCCATCATCGGCTAACAGAACATCGTCCAGCAGGCGCACGTTCACGCGGCATACAGTAGCGCGGTCGCCCTCCTCGCCAAAGGACGCGACGCTCCTCTGCAGGTCCAATTTCCCTTTCGCTCCTCCTGTACGCACATTGTCCCGGCTCACGGCCAGCGTTGCCGAAGCTGTTGCATACAGCCCACTGCCCTGCTTTCGGATCACGATCTCGGCATCGCCGGCTTGCCTGATCCACGTACCCTGCCACGTAGTGTTTGCCGCCGTGAGTGGTATCGGAATGAGAGCCTCCTGACGGACCCATCCCGTCGTCTGGCGCTTGCCATTCAAGAACGCAATGCAGCGATAGTTACCCTGCGTATGTGCTGCGAAGACCCGATTGCCTTGAATAAGGTAGCTATGAGACACACAGTTCGCGCCTTTTGCCGGACAGCCCTCATCGTCGCGCAGGATGGGTTCGCGTGACGTCTTGATGGTCGCGAGGCTTGCATCCTGAACCGTATAAGGGAACAAATAAGTCTGGCAGCTTTGCGCATGAGCGGCCGCCACCATCAGAGATAAGGTGAGACAAAAGATGATAGGTCGACAACGCACTGCGGCCATAGGTATTGGATGCAGCTTTGCATCGAAGCCGTCGCCTATGATGCGCTTGAACAACAGGATTCTTTCGAATCTCGGTGAGTGCCTTGGAGATCATGCACTCACCGAAATCCCCCGATGTTAGATAGCCGAGAAGCCGCCGTCTACATTCAACTCCACTCCATTCACGAAGCTTGAGTCGTCTGAAGCAAGAAACAGCGCGACCGTCGCGATTTCTTCAGGTTGCCCCATCTTTCCGCGCGGGATCAGGGATTCGAACATCTCCTTCGCCTCCTTGGTGAGCACTTCTTCCTGCATCGGTGTGGCGATCGGCCCCGGGCCCAGCACGTTCACCCGGATATTCCTGCCCTTCAGTTCGTTGAGCCACGTGCGTGCGAAGGAGCGCAATGCCGCCTTGCTCGCCGCATACACGCCGAAACCAGGAAAACCTTTCACCGAAGCAACTGATCCGGTCATGATGATCGATCCGCCATCGTTGAACAGCGGCAACGCCTTCTGAACCGTAAACAGCGTTCCACGTGCATTCAGCCCGAAGGCCGCATCGAAATGCTGCTCGGTGATCTCGCCCAGTGGTGCGGCTTCGCCCCTTCCGGCGCTCGCGAACAGGACGTCGACCTTGCCCTTTTCCCGCTTGACCGAGTCGAACAGACGGTCGAGATCATCGAGATTGGCCGCGTCGCCGCGCACGCCGGTCACGTTCCGGCCAATCAACTTAACGGCCTGGTCGAGCTGCTCCTGCCTCCGCCCCGTGATGAAAACGTAAGCGCCCTCTTCAACGAAACGCTTGGCGCTCGCCAGCGCCATACCGCTCGATCCACCCGTGACGACTGCGACCTTACCCTCTAGCTTTCCCATAATTGCTCCCTTCGGCAATGTGTATAGACAGACATGTAGCATTCACTACAGAGAAGTAGATTTCTTTGGCAGTGGACGAGAACTGCTCGCAAGTCCAGATGTTTTGTCTATTCGTCCAAACTGTGAGGGCTATATTGGACCCAATAACCGACATCTTCAGAACGATGCACGTAACCGCTTTCGGTCAGCACAGGTTGGAAGCTACAGCTCCGTGGGGCTTGATACAGGAGAATCAGACCGAAGAAAGAGTCACGCCTTCCGCCAAAAAGACTTCACCTACAGACCTGGCCCACTTCGCCATGGTTTCGCGCGGCAACTGCTGGCTGAGTGTAGAAGGGACTCCAGAGCCGATTCCGCTCACCGGTGGTGATTGCTTTTTTCTGGCTCGGGGAACTTCGTTTATTTTGCGCGACAGCCTGCGAACACATCCGAAGAAGAGTTTCGGCGAGGTTGCGGCCACCGATGGCAGCAATGTCGCTCATTACGGTGGGGGTGGCGCGCCGACGACAGTCATCTGTGGGTCCCTGAGTTTCGATCGCGCCAGCCTGAAGCCGATCACTCAGTTATTGCCGAGCTTCATTCTCATCAAGGCTGATGAGCCCCACACGCTTGCTCTTCACAACACCATGCAAGCGCTGGCGTCAGAGATGGCGGAACAGGCGCCGGGATCTGAAGTCGTAGCGACACGGCTAGCCGAGGTTCTGTTTATCCAGGCGCTCCGGGCGCATATCGCGTCGCAACCACAACGCAACAAAGGATGGCTTCGTGCAATCTTCGATCCTCAAATAGGCACAGCTCTGAGTGCCGTTCACGACGGTGTGAATGCACCCTGGACGGTCGAATCCCTGGCCGCAACGGCGGGCATGTCTCGCTCCGCATTCGCGGCGCGTTTTAAGGAGCTACTCGGACAGACACCGCTGGAATACGTAACCGAGTGGCGGATGCAGAAGGCGATGCAGTTACTCGGTCAGCGTGACAAAAAGCTCATCGACGTCGCCCGGTCGGTCGGTTACGAGTCCGACGCGGCGTTCAGTAAGGCGTTCAAGCGAGTTGTAGGGACTAACCCTGGTGAATATCTCAAACGTGGTTTTAGCACAGAACATGGCTACGATGGGTGGGAGCAGCGGGCTTCAGCCCGCTGATAAAGGCATAAAAATAGATGGGCCTTTAGCCCTGGGCCTTTTGTTCTTCCAGCCGATGAAGGCCCAGGGCTAAAGCCCATTTCTTTATCAAGCTGATAAACCGTGGGCTGAAGCCCACGGCTCCCACCCCGTCCGAGCGCTCGAACGTCCGTGGAAGCCCTACATTACACCTCCAGGGCAAGTGAGTCCCTGGCGGTATGGAGCTGTCCTTCAATCAGCAATCGCGGCGCTGAAACAGCTCAAAAGTTCCGAGCGTACGTGTCGCGTGGAAGCCCTACCTGCCGGGCGCGGTTGCGGAGGTCCATCGCGGTTGTCTCGTTGGACGGGTTACCCAGAGCTACGAAATAAGGTGCGTGTCCTGTCGGCGTGAAGACCTGGGGATGGAGACTCACGTATTTGCGCTGCAGCTTCATGACCTGTGCCTGAGCCTGCTGCTCGTACTTGTAGGTGTAGGCGATGACGTTCCAACCAGCTCGCTCGCCTGAAGCAAGCAGCGAGTTCTGGGTTGCATTGGCCTCGGAATGGACTGCAGGCTTAGGCAACGGCTGCTGTGCAGGCGTGGCTTGAGCCGGGGCCTGAGGGATCTGCGCCGGTTTACCTTCGATGATCGTTGCGTGCTGTTCGTTGACTTTGTTGTCCTCGTGTTTGCTACCTCCGGCGGCCCAGATCACGACTCCCAGCAAAGCCGCGGCAGCACCCGATGCGATATAGGCTTTGCGGCTGATGGGCCTTGCGTTCATCGGCCTGAGCCGTCGCATCAGACCAGCGCCGATGGATTCCGTGCCGAGATGCTGGCGCGATTGCTCAAGCAAACCATCAAGACCCATCTGGAGCCGGCTTCCAATCCAGCCGCTGCCCGGCGTTGGCGACGCGGTCGCGTCCGAGTCTAGGCCCGCCTCGGTAACCGGCAGTCTGTTGTGAGCGAGCACGGGTTCATCCTGAATGGAAGACGAAACGTGGGCAGAAGCCGAAGCCTGCGGAGAGGGCGAAGCAACCCGGTGAGAGATTGTCGGCTCCGTATCCTCTGTCGTTGGGGCTACGGCCGCAGGCATCGTCGCCCCTACAGCAACCTGCTGTGCCGCGGGGAGGTTCGGCGTTTGTTTCGGCGGTTGCAGGATGCCGACGATATCTTCCGACCTCAGAGTTCCATTGAGCGCGCCCGGAATGATGCGATCGAATGGCCTGGGAAACCGTGTGGATGTATGCGCTTGCCCATCCATGCCAAGGCAGCGCAGCAGCAGCACGCCGAGGTCGTGAACGTCGCGCTGGCGTAGAGCTTCGCGTGCCTCAGGAGTGTCCGCTTCGAAATCGCCGACGCAATCGCGGCAGCAGTCGCTGCGCAGCTTGATGACCTCTCCTGACGCGAAAACGTTGGTTGCATCCACGTGCTCGTGAATCAGACCGGCGGCATGGAGAGCTGCGAGCGCGCCACTCACCGCTTCCGCGACCTCCTTCGTGTCATCGAGAGAGAGCACCTGCTCGCGAAGGGCGTCAGAAAGACAGCTATCCGTGGGCTCCAGAAGGCAGCATGCCAGCGACAGACCGTCGAACGTGGTCTGGCCGGCGCGCTTGATCGCCTGCAGATTCGGGTGAGAGACAGCCGCGATCCTCCGCCAGCGGCCGATGAGTTCCGACTCATCGAAGTGCGCCTCCGTAAGGCGCAGCAAGGCTCGTTGGCCATCGGGGGTTGTGGTGGTGAAAAAGGCGTTGCGCCCTTCTGATCGGTTCAGCCGGCCAATCGGATATCCGGCAAGTGTATTGCCTTCGTATTCGGTCCACAGATGCATGGGTTTAAGTCCTGCAATGAAATCACTGGATTACGATGCACGTTTTATTCCAAAGTGCTGCCTCAGGTGCAAGTGCGGCTCATCTGCGGTTTTTCTCTGGTTTTATGGATGAAACGTCGTGCAGACTGGGAATTTTCTCCCCTGTCGGTATCGGCGAGACGGAAGTTATTCGGCATCTAGCGAGATACCTGCCGCCTTGTTTTTAGCCGCACCTCGTTAACGAGCGGGCAAGGAACCGTCGCGCAAATGGGCCTTGGATGAGGATTGACACGATCGATCTGCTTAAGGTGCTCGGCAAGAGCTTCGCGCGCCGGAAGCTTTTTGGCAGCCGAACGCCTTTAGGATACGGATGAAGGTTTTTCAACGGCTTTGGAACGGCCGCCCATTGTCAGGTCGAAGTCTAATGCCGCGAACGGCACCGTCTCAGCAATCAATTCATCTACAAGAAGGCCGTCCATACAGACATCGGCGTTCAGTGCTGTTGTGCTCGGCGCTTTGCCTCTCCCCTTATAG
>JABFXN010000216.1 GCA_013361705.1 Acidobacteriaceae bacterium | reverse complement strand
GAGGGCAGCAACTGCTCGCTCATCATCGACATGATGGTGCAGACGTTGACGCCGAAGTTCTTCTGCATCGAAGACCAGCATTGGATGGCGGTCGCGTTCAGACCGAGCTCCTGCATCCAGTCATCGACGACCAGGGCGAACTTTGCCATCTTCACCAGGCTCTCATTGGGAGCGTTGGATGCGTCGGCGTAGCTGCGGATCTGCTCAATGCGCTGTTTGACGCGGGCATCGGCATCGGCGATGCGCTGTGCAGAGCCGAAGACCTCGGAGAGGTCAATGGTATTGACGGAGATGCCGGCGGCTTCGAAGAGCTTCTCACTGAAGCGGGTTGTGTTGAAGGCGTTGGGTCGGGCTCCGACAGCTCCCAGACGCACGCGGCGAAGGCCGCGCACGACACGGCAGGTTGCGAGGAAGTTGGTGAGATCTTCGCGGAACCTGTCGCCGTTGATGGCGACGGTGTGATCGCGGGTGAGGGTGTATTTGTAGCCGTACTGGCGCAGGTTGTTACAGGCGGAGATCTTGCCGCAGAAGGCGTCGCGGCGGCGCTCCAGGCCGAAGGCGTCCAGATCGTCAGGGCAGGCCTGCACGAGGATAGGGACATTCAGTTCAGAGAGGCGGATGGCGTCGGAGAGCGCCTTCTCGTCGCCGAAGTTCGGCAGGCAGACGAGGATGCCTTCGATCTCCGAGCGATGTGCCCGGAAGAGCTCGCCGCACTTCACCGCATCGGGCCATCCCTGTACATCTCCTAGCTTGGTCTGGCCCTGGGTAAGCCAGATGGGGGTGACATCGAGCTGCGAGAAGAGCGCGGTGAGCTGTTGCCGCGCTTCGGAGATGAGCGCGTCAGGAAAGAAGTCGCGGTTACCGAGAATGACGCCGAGAGTGCTGGGCATGTGTGATTCCTTTTGGTTGTTATCTGATCTTTTCAAAGTCGCGATAGTCGTCCACGTTGGCGCGGGTGACGAGATCGCAGGGGATGATCTGTTTCTCCGGCTTTCCGGTCGAGCCTGTCTTCAGAAACCGATCGGCTTCATCGACTGCGAGCCGGGAGATGACGACGGCCGGCTGCAGCGAGGTGGCCTGCAGTTCTCCGGAACGAATGGCGGTGGCTGCGTCGGGTGAGCCGTCGAAGCCGGTGACGATGATTCCTTTGCGGCCTGAGGATTTAATGGCTGCCGCGGCTCCGAGTGCCATGGTGTCATTGCCGGCGATGATGCCAACGAGCTTAGCGTGTGCCTGAAGGATGGTCTCGGTCTTCTGGAAGGCCTCTGCCTGTGACCAGTTGGCCGACTGCGCAGCGACAAGCTTCAATCGCGGTGCGGTGTCGAGGATCTCGTGGAAACCCTTGGTGCGGATCTGAGCGTTGGTGTCGGACTCGCGCCCGAGCAGCTCGGCGTATTCACCTTCTTTGGTGGCGCGGGCAAACTCTTCGGCGACGATGCGGGAGCCTTGGTGATTGTCGGCGATAATCTGCGCGTTGGCTATTCCAGTGATCTGGATCTCGCGGTCGATGAGGAAGACGGCGATGCCTTCCGATTTTGCGCGGCGCACGGCGGAGATGGATGACTCTGACCCGGCGTTGTCGAGCACGATGGCCTTGGCTCCGCTGGCGATGGCGGCGTCGATCAGGTTGTCCTGACGGTAGGCGTCGTCGTTGTGCGCGTCGATGCGGGTACGGTAGCCGAGCTGTTGCGCGCGGGCTGCGGCGGCATCACCCTCGGCCTTGAAGTAGGGATTGTCCTGCGACGGGACGATGATGGCGATCAGCGGCTTCGAGAGCTCTTCGCGGTGGCAACCGGTGAGAACGATAGCCCCGGCCAGGAATAGCGGTACGAGCTTCATGCTCCGGCCTCGGGGTTGGAGCGTAGCAACAAGGGCAGGAACTTTGCCTGCAACCGCGACTGGAGCTGATCGATGGCGACTGCAAGGACAATGACGACGCCCTTGATGACGATTTGCCAGAACTCGGAGACGCCGAGCATCACGAGGCCGTCGGCGAGTACGCCGATCACGAAGGCTCCGATCAGCGAGCCGGTGACGGAGCCGCGTCCGCCCATGAGCGATGTGCCGCCCAGAACGACGGCGGCGATGGCGTTCAGTTCAAAGCTTTCGCCTGTGGCGGGGTGAGCAGCTTCAAGCTGCGAGGCGATGATGAGCCCAACCAACCCCGCGCAGAATGCAGAGAAGAGAAAAGTGTACATCTTCACCCGAGGTACAACAATGCCCGCTAGGCGGGCGGCGCGCTCATTACCGCCAATGGCGTAAACATGCCGTCCAAAGGGTGTTTTGGCGGCGATAAAGGCCGCGACGGCAAACAACGCGAACATCAACCAGACAGGGATGGGAATGCGCAACAGGAAGCCCTGGCCAATGAAGGCGAAGGAAGGCGCGTGGGCGGCGAGGTTCGGAAAAGTCTTGCCGTTCGACATCAGCAAAGCAGAACCGCGCGCGATGTACAGCGTGCCAAGTGTGGCGATAAAGGGCGCGACGCCGGCGCGTGAGACTAGCCAGCCATTCAACGCGCCCACGACGAGACAAAGTGCGATGGTGGCCAGGATGGCGACGAAGACCCCGGGATGATAAGTCGTTCCGCCGAGAGTGATGCCTTGGGTGAGAATGTAGCCCGCAACCATGCCGCCCAGACCAGCGACGGAGCCGACGGAGAGATCGATGCCTCCGGAGAGGATGACGAAGGTCATGCCGATAGCGAGGATCGCGGAGATGGCGACGTGCTTCGTCAGGATGGAGAGATTGGCGCCGGTAAGAAAGCTTGGCGCCAGGGCAGAGAACAGGATGAGCAGCAGCACCAGCACGAGGACAGCGCGGGCACGCAGCAGGATGAGTGCGATGCGGGCTCCACTGCTGGCCAGACGATCGGACGATGAGAGCGTGGCGGAGATAGAGGTCATGCAATGCTTCCTGTGGTCACGTTCGGGCTGGCTGCGGCGAAGAGTGCTTCGTCGGTCAACTGGTGATGTTGGAACTCGGCTGCGATGCGTCCCTGGCAGAGGACGAGGGCACGGTCGGCGAGCGTTCGCGTCTCTTCAATCTCGGAGGAGGTGAAGAGAATGCTCAGGCCGTTCGCGGCCAGCTGGCGAAGAATGCGATAGATTTCTGCCTTGGCCCCTGCGTCGACGCCGCGCGTCGGCTCATCGAGCAGAAGGACCCGCGGGTTACGCATCAGGCAGCGGGCGATGAGGACCTTCTGCTGATTGCCGCCTGAGAGCGAGGTGACGGGCAGCTCGAGATCGTTGGCTGCGATGTTCAGGTCCTTTGCCAGCTTTCGCACCAGCTCAGTCTCGTGCGCGCGAGAGAGTAGTGGACCGTGCGAGGCGGCGAGGGCCACATTTTCTCGAATAGAAAGCTCGGGGATCAGGCCGTCGCGTTGGCGATCTTCGGGGACAAGAACAATGCCCGCTTTGACTGCGCTGCCAACGGAGTTTAGCTCGAGGGTGCGGCCTTCGAGCTGGATAGAACCTCCGAGTCGTGTGCGGTTTCCCGCAAGGGTCTCGAGAAGTTCGGTTCTGCCGGCTCCGAGAAGCCCATAGATGCCGAGTACTTCGCCTTTGTGGAGAGTGAACGAGATCTCGTGAAGCGCCGCCTGTGATTCTTCACCAGCCGCCGAGGAGCCGAGCTCCAGGTGGTGAACGGATAGCACGGCCTGGGTAGAGGCAGCGGGACGGACTTGTAGATCTGTGGTGTCGGCACGGCCTGACATACGTTCCACGATCCACTGCCGGGTTACCTTGGAACGCGGAGCTTCGCCGACGACACGGCCGGAGCGCAGAACGGTGAAGTAGTCACCGAGATGCAGCAGCTCGTGCAGACGGTGCGAGATGTAAACGATGGTGACGCCGGAACGCTTCAGGTCGTCGATCACCTCAAAGAGCGACTCTGCTTCTGCCATCGAAAGCGCAGAAGTGGGTTCGTCGAGGATCAGGATCTTCGATCCGTGAGCGATGGTGCGGGCCAGCTCGACGATCTGTCTGCAGCCAAGCGAGAGGTGAGCCGTCTGTGCGTTGACGGGCATCGGCTTATGCAGGCGATGGAGCGCGTCGGCCGATTGCGTGTCTTCGGTCTTGCGATCGACCATGGCCGCACGGGTTAGCTCGCGGCCGGCGAAGATGTTCTCGCTGATGTCGAGGTTCGGCATCACGCTGAGCTCCTGGTGCACGATGCTGATGCCGTGTGCCCCGGCATCTCGCGGGCTGCGAAGAACGATCGGCTTGCCGTCCAGCAGGATGGTGCCTTCGTCGCACGATTCAACGCCCGACAGGATGCGCATCAGAGTAGATTTACCGGCGCCGTTCTCTCCGATCAGCACGTTGACTGCATTGCGGTGCAGCTTGAAGTCGACATGGTCGAGCGCGATGTTGCCGGGATAGCGTTTCAGAATGCCGCTTGCCTGCAGGATCACGTCGTCGCTCATGCATGGTCTCCCTTCAGGCGGGCCTGCCGGACGGCGAGCTTCCAGCCTTCATAGTCGGACTCGAGCGAAGTTCCGGGAACGAAGGTGGTCGACTCTTGCGGAAGCGAGGCGAGATTCGCGACAGAGTGCCACCAGCCAAGCGTGAGTCCGCCGAGCCAGGCGGCGCCGAGTGCTGATAGGTCTTCGCAACTGGAACGATGGACTGGCACCTGCAGCAGGTCTGCTTGAAACTGCATCAGGGCACTGTTGCGGGTTGCGCCTCCATCGGTGTGCAGGGCAGGAAGGTCTACACCGGCGGCACTGCGCATGGCGTGAAAGACATCGGCCACTTGATAGGCAATTGCGTCGACTGCGGCGCGGGCCATGTGCTCTCGTCTGCTGGTATGGCTAAGACCAACGAGTGTGCCGCGAGCCGCTGAGTCCCAGTAGGGAGCCCCGAGACCGACCATCGCGGGAACAAAGTAGACACCTGCTGCATCTGCAACGCTCTCGGCGAGAGCTACGGCATCACGGGTGGGATCGGCGAGGTTGAGAAACTCTCCCACCCACTGCACGGCCGATCCGGTCATCGTGATGTTGCCCTCAAGGGCAAAGTGAGCAGTGCCTTTGTGTGACCAGGCGATGGTGCGCGCCAGGCTGCGTGTCGGAGTAGGCAGGCTCGGCGTCAGGGTCATCAATGAAGAACCGGTTCCGTAGGTCGCCTTGATGGTGCCTGGTATATAGCTTCCATGGCCCACCATGGCAGCATGGGAGTCTCCGATGGCGGAGACGATGGGGACGCCCGCGAGCTCTGGGATCGCAGAGACCTTACCGAGCAAGGACGAGGAGCAGGCGACCTGCGGCATCGCTGCATGAGGGATTCCGAACAGATCGAGCAGCTCACGGTCCCACTGCAAGGTTTGAAGATGCAATAGCGCCGTACGCGAGGCGTTGGTGTGATCCGTGACGTGGGCCGCGCCGTTGGTCAGCTTATAGATCAGCCATGCGTCGACGTTGCCCAGACAAAGTCGGCCCTGTTCCCCCTCGGCGCGTAGTGCAGCGTCTTGCTGGAGCAGCCAACCCCATTTGCTGGCTGACACAAGTGGATCGAGGGGAAGGCCGGTGCGCTCCCGGATGAGGTCCGTGTGTGCGGCAAGCTGCCTGCAGATGGCTTCGCCTCGCCGGCACTGCCAACTGATGGCGTTCGCTGCGGGCCGGCCCTCCGCGCGGTACCAAGCTACGGCAGTCTCCCTCGGGGTCGAGATGGCGATGCCTTTGATCCGGCCTGCGCCGCTATGGGCGATGCACTCGCGTATGACGGTGAGTACTGACTGCCACAGCTCTTCGGGGTCCTGCTCCACCATGCCCGGTTGCGGCGTTAGCAGCGTAAGCGGTGCAGATGCACGAAAGACCGGCTGTCCATCGTTGCCGACGAGGAGAGCCTTGGTATTCGTTGTTCCCTGATCGATGGCGAGGATAAGGTCGGACATGATCTGCGCCTACTTGTTCTCTCCCAGCAGATCCAGCGCGGCGTTCACCATGCCGTCTGCGTTCAGATGAAAGTGGTCGAGCAGAAACTCCGCCGATCCCGTCGGTGCGAAGACGTCGGGAAGCCCCAGCATGCGCATCCGCGCAGGATGATGCAGTGCGAGTACCTCGGCGACCGCTCCGCCAAGCCCTCCGGCGGTGAGTGCTTCCTCTGCGGTAACAATGCCACGGGTCTCTTTTGCGGCTTTGATGATTGCGTCGTAATCGAGGGGCTTGATGCTGCTCATATTCAGCACGCGGGCGAAGATACCGCGCTGTTCCAGAAGCTTTGCGGCTTGCAGAGCGCGAGCTACCAGGATGCCGTTGGTGATGATGGTTACGTCGTCTCCATCGTTCATGAGTGCGGCCCGGCCCAGAGTGAATTGATATCCGCGATCGTGCACCTCAGGTACGGGAACGCGGCTGATGCGCAGGAACATGGGCCCATCGTGCCGCAGGGAATAACGCATCACCTGCTCTGTTTCGAGCGGGTCGGCCGGAACGATCACCGTAAGGTTAGGAATGATGCGGGTCCAGGCCATGTCTTCGATGGAGTGATGGGTGGCGCCCAGTTGCCCATAAGCCATGCCGGACGACATGCCGCAGAGCTTGACATTCCACTTGGAGTAGCCGAGGTCGACCTTGACCTGCTCCATGGCGCGGGCCGTCAGGAAACAGGAGGCTCCGCAGACATAAGGAACCATGCCTCCGTTGGCCAGGCCGGCTCCCACGCCCACCATGTTCTGTTCCGCGATGCCGACGTTGACGAACCGGTCCGGGAAGAGTTCCTTGAACTTCTTCAGCTTGGTGGAAGAGACGGAGTCGTTGACGACGGCGCAGACGCGTTTGTCCTGCGCGGCCATCTCTTCCAGGGTCCTGGAGTAGGCTTCGCGGCAGTCGTAGGTCTGTGCTGCTAGCTCACTGGGGGCAGCGACTACCATGGGACCTCCACTCCGAGTTCTTCCGCCGCCGTGAAAAGCTGCTCACGTGTCGGCACACCATGATGCCAAGCGGGCTTGTTCTCTGCAAAGCTAACGCCTTTGCCTTTGATCGTATTGGCAATGATGCAGGTGGGTCTCCCGGATTCGAGAGGAAGGGATTGAAAGACTTGCATGAGCTCTTCATGGTTGTGCCCATCGACCTCGCGCACAGCAAAGCCGAAGGAGGACCACTTCGGGGCGAGTGGATCCAGTTGAACCGTGTTTTCAGTGAAGTCGCCCTGTTGAATGCGGTTACGGTCAACGATAACTGTCAGATTATCGAGCTTGTAATGATGGGCGGTCATGGCGGCCTCCCAGTTGGAGCCCTCCTGCAATTCGCCATCGCCGGTCAGAACGAAGACCCGCCAGTGTTCGCCACGCATTTTTGCCGCGAGTGCGGCGCCGACGGCGATGGGGGCTCCATGGCCCAGGGGGCCGGTATTTGCCTCTACCCCGGGCAGCTTGTTCCGGTCCGGATGTCCGTTCAGCATGGACAGCGGGTCCAGAAAGGTCTAGAGCTGCTCGACCGGGAAGAAGCCACTGGCGGCGAGCGTTGCATAAAAGGCGCCCGAGCAGTGTCCTTTGGACATGATGAAGCGATCCCGCTGCTCCCAGAGAGGCCGTGCGGGATCAACCGCCATGATTCCACCCAGGTAGAGACAGGTAAGGATGTCGGCAGAGGAGAGGTCGCCCCCGGTGTGACCCAGTTGCGAATGATGGGTCATCGACATCGCGCGGATGCGGGTCAGGTTTGCAGCTTGTTGCAGGTGTTTCAAGGATGATTCCGCCATAGGTAAGGGCCGACTTGCCACTCATGACATCACATCGTCGTATTTTTTGCAATAGTGCATAAAAATGCTTAAGCCTTGAATTCCGCCATTCGGGTCGAAACGCCTACGCCAGGTTTCTCGCGCTGCAAGAGTTGACAAGCCGTAAGGCGAACAAGCATAGTCCTAATCGACACGGCAGAGATCAGAGAGCCGTACAAAGCCGGGCATTCGTACGCCCGGTTTTGTACGGCTTTTGTGTTTTTGTACGTCTGTTTGCCGCAGCAGATTTATCTTGTGGAGGCTTCTTGAGGCTACCGGTATCCATTTTCCTGTCAGGTGTGATGACGTTTTTTGCGACAGCCCTATCGGCCCAGACGCATCATCCGGTGTTGATGATCTCGATCGACGGTTTGCGGCCTGACTATGTCACACAGGCGGACCAGCACGGCCTCAAAGTTCCCAATCTTCGTCGCATTCTCGCAGAGGGTGCTCATGCAGAGGGGGTGGTGAATGTATCCCCGACGGTGACTTATCCCAATCACACTACCCTGGTCACGGGAGTTCTGCCCTCAGAGCACGGTATCTATAACAACGAGCTCTTCGATCCAGAGGGCAAGGAGCATGGCGGCTGGTACTGGTATGCCCAGGCGGTGCAGGCGCCGACGCTTTGGCAGGCGGCAAAGGCGGCAGGGCTGGTAACGGCGAGTATGTACTGGCCGGTCACGGTTAAGGCGAGCGGCATCGACTACAACGTCCCTGAATACTTCCGGCAACGGACAGGGCCGGACCGTTATCTGGAGGAGGCTGTTTCGCGTCCGGCAGGAATGCTGGAAGAGCTGGAGCAGAAGGCCGGGCCGTTCAATATTCGTAATTCAGACATCGTCTTTGATGAGACAGTGACGCGGACGACAATTGCCATGATCGAAAGTCGGCATCCTGACTTTCTGACGGTCCATATCGTTTCCCTGGACCATGTGGAGCACGAGCACGGTCCTTTCAGCGCCGAGGCGAACGCTGATCTGGAGAAGATCGACGAGATGGTTGGGCGTATTGTGACAGCGCAACGCAAGGTGCATCCAGATGGAGTAATCGCCGTGGTTTCGGACCACGGTTTCAGTGCGGTGCGGCACCGGGTCTATTTGAACTCGGCACTGGTCAAAGAAGGCATTATCTCGCTTTCAGGACATGAGAAGGCAACGGCCGATCGGTGGAGCGCCTTTGCGTGGCCCGCAGGCGGCAGCGCCATGATGATGCTGCATGACAAGGCAGACAGGGAGACGGAGAAGAGGATTAAAGAGCTGCTTGCAAAGCTGGCTTCCGACCCACGCTATGGGATCGCAGAAATCGTCTCGCACGAAAAGGCAGTGCAACAGGGAATGAACCCCGACGTTGCTTTTGTCGTGAACTTCAAGCCGGGGTACCGCATGGCAGTTGGTTTCGCTGAGCCGGAACTGGAAGACCTCACAAAGGACGAAGGCACCCACGGCTATATGAACACGCTCGACGAGATGCACTCCTCGTTCTTTGTCGAAGGCCCCGGCGTTGCGAAGGGAAAGAATCTGGGAGTGATCGATATGCGACAGATTGCGCCGACAATTGCGGCTCTGTTAGGGGCAAAGCTCGATACGGCCAAATCTCCAAGGTTATCGCTGCAATGAAAATTGAGTACCCTGATCTAGAGGTATTGAAAAGAGGGTACGTGGAGCGTAGCAGGGAAACCCGTCGCCAGGACGAGCAGGAGGCACTGTCTCGAGTCAGGCAGACGCTGATCGATACGCCGATTATCGCGGCGGTGAATGAACCTCCTGCATTCGAAGTGGCTCTACAGAGTCCTCCGCGAGCGGTGTACCTGCTGACGGGAAATCCTCTGTCTCTTCCCGGCATGCTGCAGCGGGCGGCGGAACAGGGAAAGCAATGCCTGGTCAATATCGACTTTCTCGACGGACTGGCGCGCGACCGGTTCGCGGTGGAGTTTCTAGCAAGCCATAAGGTCGCCGGAATCGTCTCGACACGCTCCGAGATACTAAAAGCGGCGCAATCATTTGGTCTGATTACAGTGCAGCGTACATTCAGCCTTGATTCGGCGGCGGTGACCGCGACTCGTAAGTCACTGACTCAATTTCTCCCAGATGCAGTGGAGGTGCTGCCTGCGATGGCAGCACCCAAGGTTGCGCGGAAGTTGCTGGAGGACCATCCCTCACTGCGGATTATTGGGGGAGGGCTGATCGAGACCGTCAAGGAGATCGAGGATCTTCTGGCTGCGGGGATTCACGCGGTCTCAGTCAGCGATCAGCGGTTGTGGATTATTTAGCAATATTTTGCTGTGCGAGCACTTCTGGATTCGCGCAGTAGCGCAGGGTTCCGTTCTGAAGGTAACTTTCGAGTTCCTCCGCTGCGATGCGGGTTGCCTTGATAGCGGCTTGCTTGGTGCCTCCGGCGATGTGCGGTGTGGTGATGAAGTTCGGGAGCTGGAGCAGGCTTGAGCCGGCGGGAAGCGGTTCTTCGGGAAAGACATCTGCTGCTGCCGCAAACAGGTGACCGGAGCGGAGAGCCTGTTCGAGGGCCTGATAATCCATCAACGCGCCACGAGCGCAGTTGACGACCACGGCGCCGCGCTTGAGCTTCTGGAGCTGTTCTGCGCCGAGGATGTTGCGGGTCTCAGCGGTTTCGCGGGCGTGGAGCGAGACGACATCGGAGCGTTGCAATAACTCGTTCAGAGTCGCTACCTGGATTGCGGGTGAGTCTTCGGTCATGCGCGCGTAAGGGTCGTAGCAGAGAACGGTTGCTCCGAATCCGCGGAGGATACGGGCAACGATTCCGCCGATGGCGCCGTAGCCAATGAGGCCGACGGTTGCAGTCTCAAGCTCAAAGCCAGCGCTATCCCAGGTGTAGTCTCCCTTCCACTCCCCGCGATGAAGAGCAGCGTGCGTCTGCGGGATGAAGCGGAGCGCACTCAGCATCATAGCGATGGTATGCTCCGCAGTCGCTGCAGCGTTCCGTGCCGGTGTGTAGGCGATGGCGATGCCGTGCTCGGTGGCTGCGGGGACGTTGACGTTGACCGGACCGCCGCGGCACACGATGAAGAGGCGAAGGTCTTTTGCCTGTTCCATCACGCGCTGGGTGAGAGGAGCATGATGCGCGATGCAGATGGAAACACCCTGGAGAACGTGGATCATCTGCTCTTCCGAGCCGGAGGCCTCGCGCACCTCGGCGATGTTGCGGAATGGCTCGATGGGATAGGGAGTCGACGCTTCGGTGACCTCGAAGCGATCGGCAAGCTCTCCAAGGGAGGCGCGCATGAGCTGCGACGAGATGAAGTGGTCTCCAATGACGAGAAGCTTTTCTTGAGGCATTACAGGGAAGTCTCCTTCGGGGGAAGTGGGAGGGGAGCATTGAACGACAAAAGACTTACGGTGGAGTTGGGCCGTATCTCGATCTCGGTGATGGCGCAGTTGTGAAAGGTCGGGAACAGGTCCCGGTAACGAGATAGAGAGATTCCAAGAGCCCGGCAGAGGACGAGCCGCAGCAGAGTGCTGTGGGCGACGACCAGTGCGTGTCCATGCGGGGGGAGTGGCCCTGCGATGGAGCGAAGAGCGGCAAGGCCGCGCTCGGCGGCTGCCGCTGGATCTTCACCTCCTGGCATGTGATGGAGGACCGGATCGCTGCGGAAGGCAGCGAGAGCTTCTGGCATGGTCGTCTGCAGCTCGCCCTTTGTGTGGCCTTCGGCCCGTCCGAAGTCAAGCTCCAGGAGGCGGTCGTCGGTCTGGAGCTTCAGCCCAAGCGCTTCTGCCGCAGGAGTAGCCGTCTTGATGGCACGAGAGAGCGATGATGACCAGACAGACTGAATGCTGGTGGTTGCTGCCCAGCGTGCAAGCCGCCCGGCCTGCTGGATACCTTTGGGTGTGAGCGCGATATCGGTTCGGCCGGCGTAGCGGTTTTCGGCGTGCCATATGGTCTCACCGTGGCGGACGAGGAAGAGGCGGCTCACTTTGTCACACCTTCGGGCGTTACACCCTTGATCGCTGCACATGCCAGCGCGGGATCCAGCCAGCCACGCTGCTTCAGTTCTTTTACAAATTTCTGGTACTGCTCCAGATACATCGAGGATTGTCCTGTGGGTTCGATTATTTTTTCGACATGCACCATGCGCTTAGCGGCCTGATGCAGGGAGTCGGCTGAGGATGCGGCAAGAACGGCCATACCGAATGCGGCCTCCGTCACGGAGGGCACGATAAGGGGGCGGCAAAGGACATCGGCGCGGATCTGGTTGAAAGCCTCACTCTTTGTGGCGCCGCCGGAGATAAAGAAGTCGCCTTCCCGGGGAGCGCCGCCGGCGACCATAACATCCACGCAGAGCCGCTCGGTGCAGGCGATGCCTTCGAGGATTGCGCGATACTTCATCTCATCGGAGTCGAATTGCCCAAGGGCAAAGCAGGTGGCATCGGAGTTTGAGAAGGGGAAGCGCTCTCCCCGTCCGCTGAGCGGATACATGACGATGCCCGTGGGCTCTTCTGCCGCTGCCGCCGATTGGTTGAGGCGTGGAAGCTCCTTCGCCTTAAACTCCTTCGCAATGATTCCTGCGCCGATATTGGATGCTCCTCCAGGGAGCCACATTCCATCGGCAGAACGGTGAGAGTAGATAACGCCATGGGGATCGTGGAGAAGATTAGGGGTAACGCCCTTCAATACGAGCGTTGTTCCGATGACAGAGCTCCAGCTTCCGGGACTGACAGCACCGGAAGCGATCTGCGAGGCGCACCCATCGGTCATCCCGGCGTAGATGGGGGTGCCGGCAGGGATGCCTGTCTCCTGGATAGCGCGGCGTCTGGTCACGCCGATACGAACGCCGGGGCGAACGACCTTGGGCAAGAATTCTGAATCGATACCCAGGGTGTTGAAGACGTCGTCGGGCCACCGGTCTTCGAGCTGATGGTAGCCGGTCTTGAGGGCGTTACTGCTGTCCGTCGGAAGCGGTTCGCCTGCCAGCCGTGCATTGATGAAATCGTTCTGGTGGAGAATGCGCTGATTGGGCGAAAGAGAGCCTTGGCGTGAAAGCCATACAATCTTGGGCAGCGCCCACGAAGGCTGCATGCGGTAGCTCATCTGCTGCCAGACGCTATCGCCAATACGATTGACTTCGTCAACTTCTGCCAGCGCCCTGGCATCGTCATACATCAGGGCCGGGCCGCAGGGGCGGAGCTGCGAATCGGTGACGACGATCGTGCCCGAAGTTGCGTCGACAGCGATCCCAAGAATGGGAGCGCCGTCGACCTGTCTGGTTACCGCAGAGCAACTGGCACAGACCGCATTCCACCAGTCTTCAGCATTCTGTTCGTGTCGAATACCGTTTCGTGTGCTGGTAAGCGGCGCTGAGGAGGATGCAGCCACACGGCCGCTCGTCGTCACCGCCATGGCTTTGACGCTCTGTGTCCCGAGATCAATCCCGAGATAGACGGGCTCCATCATCGCTCCTCTCGAAGCATCTGCCACTGCGACGATGAGGCATCACGCAAAGCAAGCCAGGTTTTGTAGCGACGGGAGAAGAGATCGTATTCGGCGGTGCACGGGACAAAGGGAGTTGTCCCTGTCTCGATGCTGAGAGAGACTTTCTGCGCGTGATCCATGTTGCCTGTGATCTTAAGAGCCCAGAGGAAGGCGCCCTGCGCACCAAGTTCGTTGCCTGCGGGACGAATCACCTTTCTTCCCGTGACATCTGCGATCATCTGGCACCAGAAGTCGCTCCGCGCTCCTCCACCGGCGACAGATACGCTCTGCAGGGCAGGGTGCGCGGTAGTTTCAAGGCATTCACGGATGACAAAGGCCAGGCCTTCGTACAAGGCATGAGCGATCTGCGATGGAGAGGTATTGAATGACAGAGCATGAAAGCTGCCGCGAGCCTTCGGTTCGAGGAAGGGAGCTCGTTCTCCTGCAGCGGAGAGATAGGGCAGGAAGAAGGCACCATCCCGCGATACACACTCTGCCTGCGCAAGCTGTTCCAGCCGTTGCTGATCTCCGCCTGCAAAGAGTGTGGCTCCCCAGCGTAGAGCTCCGCAACCGGTGAGGGTCGGCATGGCGCGAAGGAACTGTCCATCCTCGAACGCGATGGTCGTGCCAGAGGCGGCCTGTGTGAGATCCATGTCAGGAAGAATGGTCTCGGTGCAGATGGTTGTGCCCAGAATCACGCATGCCCGTTCGGGCGTGTTGACGCCACAGCCAAACGCCGTCGTGACGATGTCGTAAGGAGCCATCAAAACAGGAATGCCTGCGGGAAGACCCATCTGCTTTGCCGCGCTCGAAGTGAGGGGAGCGCTGAGATCGTTTCCTTGAGCGATCGGGGGCAGCTTCTCAAGATGTTCTTCGAGCTGAAAGAGCCGGAGCAGATCTGAAGAGTACTGCCGATGCTTGATGTCGCAGAAGGGATTGGATGCATCAGAGAGGTCGGCGGCATAACGGCCCGTCATGCAGGAGAACAGCCATCCGTTGCAGGTCAGCGCCCAGCGAGCACGCGCCAGAGTCTGTGGTTCATGCAGTGAGAGCCAGCGGAGGATGGCATTGGGCAGACCGGGATACGAAGCGGATCCCGAGATGCGGAAGGCTTGGTCGATAATGCCTTCTTCGCGCCAGCGTTCGACGATCTCGTAGGCACGCCCATCGTTCCAAAGGATGGCATTGCGTACCGGGATGCCGGAGGCGTCGACAAGCCAGCAACCATCTCCTTGGGCTGTGGAGACGATGCCTTCGATCGGCTCGCTGCACTGTTGTGCGGTCTGGCGAACGGTCGATGCGACTGCCTGCCACACGCTCTCCTGGCTCTGCTCGGAGTATTCATTTTGCGGACGCAGTACTTCCGTGCTGGCACGCGAGAGGGCTAGCTCCTTGCCGGTGCGGCTGAAGGCGACTGCTTTGATGACGGTCGTTCCTGCGTCAATTGCGATCCAGGCCATGGTCAGATCTCGGAGTGCGGTTCGTTAGGAATGGTCAGGGTCCAGGCGAGCAGGCTGCTGAGCAGGTAAAGTCCGGCGAAGATCCACATGAGACCACCGATGCCAACAGAGTGATAGAAGATGCGTACCAGACCCGGACCGACGAGCATGGCGCCGCCTGCACCGAGGCTGAGCAGCGAGAGTGCTTCACCGCGATTCTCCGGAGCGAGCATAGGGGCAAGGGCAGAGAGTGGGACATAGCCCGCGAGTGTAGCGCCGTAGAGCATGCCAATGGCGACGCTGAGGCCATAGCTCTTCGTTGCCAGTGGAACGTAATAGAGCGCAAGCGTGGTGATGGTGCATCCCAGGCCGCCACAGATAGCGACGGTCTGGCGCCAGCCAAACCGATCGCCGATGAGGCCAAAGAGCAGATTCCAGATGATGTTGGAGAGGAAGATAGCGCTCAGCAGGGTGAGAAACTGCGCCTGAGTCAGGCCGATTCTGTCCTGGAAGAAGGCCGGAAGAATAACGAAGAATCCAAACTCGGGCGCTGTGTTGATGACGCGTACGATGCAGGCAATTCCGGTCTTCGGCTTCCGCCATGCCAGCGTGACTGAGTTGAGGAGTGCACGGAAGGGGTTGTCGGTTTCAGCGATGAGGCGTGAGCTGCCACGGGGTTCGCGAACGCCGATCAGCAGAACCGCTCCTCCGATCAGAACGAGAGCTGTGGCAATCCAGAAGGTACCGTATTGGCCGAAGTAGGGAATCGAAAACCGGGCTACCTGAGATCCCAGCGTGGGAAGGCCTCCCGTAAAAGCAAACCAGAACCAGCCCATGGCGGAGGCGAGGCGATGTTTGGGGGCGGCTAGCGTGATCCATACGAGGAAGCCAAAGGCAAAGAGCGGATAGCCGAGGCCGCGCAGGCCGTAGGTCATCAGGACTGCGGGATAGGCGGCATGTTGCAGGCCGAGGGTCAGGAAGAGCACCTGGAAGAGGAGCCAGAGGATAAGGCCAATCTTGATGACCCGGCGCGGCCCCCACACATCTGAGAGAGCTCCGGAGAGCCACCCAGCCAGGGCTGCCATCGCTCCATAAACGGAAGAGATGGTTGCCGCATCGCCGATGGTGAGTCCTCGGCTTACGAGGTAGGGGGTGAGGAAGCCTGATTCGACGCCATCGCCGATCATGAACAGCAGCAGGCCAACAAAACCCCAGAGAAGAACAGGGGGAATGCCGATGGCCTCGAGCCGCGAAGGGCTCTTGGATGCCAGTGTCTCTGGGAATGACGCCGTAGATTCCATGGGACCGCCCTTCGTGTGCCGTAAAAACATAAAAGCCGCCCCAGCACCCGTGGAAGACGGGCGTGGGGCGGCTTTCGATTCTCTGCCGCTATCGATGTGGATAATGCCTTACAGGGGGACCGCATGTCAAATTTCTGCGATCCCCGGTCGTGGAAACCGTAACGAGCATCTTCAGGAAGTGAGGAGCTGGCTTGAGAGTCTTTCGATATTTGGTGCTTTTGCTGCTTGTTTCAATGGTTCTGTTGAGCGTTGGGGTTGGGGCGATCGCCCAGACCGGATCTCACACGATTGGATTTCTGACCGACTTCGATACGAAAGATGATGCGGTGGGTATCTGCCGTGCTGTTATGCATGGCGTTGCGCCAACGGCAACGATCATCGACATCACGCATCAGGTTACGCCCTACGACATCAGCGAAGGTGCTCGGTTTCTCGCTGGAAGCGCTCCGTATTTTGCGAAGGATACGGTATTCGTCGCAGTGATCGATCCTGGCGTGGGTACGGCTCGAAAAGCCATTATTGTGAAGTCGAAGGTGGGACAATACTTCGTCCTGCCTGATAACGGCCTGATTACCGGCATTGCAGAGCGCGATGGCCTCGAAGCTGCACGGGAGATAACCAGTTCGGAATGGATGATCGGAGCAAAGCTTTCGTCCACGTTTCATGGCCGTGACATCTTCTCTCCGGCGGCGGCCCATCTCGCACGTGGCGATGACTGGACGACGGCCGGCCCTGAGATTTCTGTCACGCAACTTGTCAGGCGGCAGGGAACAGTCGCGAAGCTCGACGAAAAAGGTTTGCATGCCGAGGTCATCGGGACAGATGGACCCTATGGAAACCTGGTCCTCAACGTGCCGCAGTCTCTTTTTGCGAAGCTCGGCTACTCCCGTGGAGATTCCGTCCCGTTAACGCTGAATGGGAAGGCCTACCGGATGCCCTTTGTAAGAACGTTCGATGATGTTCCCCTTGGAAAGGATCTGCTTTATATCGATTCGAGAGATCGGCTCGGCATCGCGATCAATCAGGGGAATTTTGCAGAACGGAATCATATCGACAAGCACACGGTGTTGGAGATTCCGTACAAGCATTAGTCTCCCACTGGACGTACCTCCCAACAAAGCTGAAGCAGAGAGTGATTGCTAATTCCTCTCCTTTTCAGTAAACGTTAACTGTTACGTTTACTATGCGCTATCGCAAACTCGGTTCTACTGGCCTCTCCGTCTCTGTTGTCGGGTTCGGCGCTTCTCCGCTGGGCAATGTCTTCTCGCCTGTTCCGCAGGCTGACGATGGCGCTCTGGTTGGGCGGGCGGTGGATGCCGGCATCAATTTCTTCGATGTCTCTCCTTATTACGGGGCGGGGTTGGCGGAGGAGCGTCTTGGAGCCGCGCTTGCGCCCTATCGAAAGAATGTGGTGTTGGCGACTAAGTGCGGCCGAAACGGGGCCGACCAGTTTGATTTTTCGGCGAAGGGGATCACCGCCAGTCTTGAAGCTTCATTGCGCCGGTTGAAGACCGATGTTGTGGATCTGATTCAGGCACACGATATCGAATTCGGAGATATCGATCAGGTCATTGATGAGACGATTCCTGCTCTGCTCGCGTTGAAGCAGCAGGGCAAGGCCCGGACGGTCGGTATTACCGGCTATTGGCCTGGCCTGCTGGCCAGGGTGGTGTCTGAGGCGCCAGTCGATACGGTTTTGAATTACTGTCACTGGAATCTCTTGTCGAACGATATGGATGCAGCATTGACGCCTGCCGCAGCCCGGATGGGGATTGGGTTGATCAATGCGTCGCCACTGCATATGGGGATTCTGGGAGGAGTTACGCTGCCCGAGTGGCATCCGGCTCCGCCCGAAGTGCGAAAGGCTGGGGCGGAGGTGGTTGCGTTCTGCCGTTCGTCTGGCGTGGATCCTGCCACGCTCTCGATGTGGGCGTGTCTCCAGCATCCGTCTGTTGCATCTACGTTGATGGGATTTGCGAGTGTGGAGCAGGTCGACTCTGCGTGTGCTGCGTTGGATTTTGCACCGAATGCGCAGGTGCTTCAGAAGGTACGACGTCTGGTGGCTCCGGTACACAACACCTCATGGCCCCAGGGACGCCCGGAGAACGAAGATATTGGACGAGTGCTGGCGGTATCGGAAGAAGACGAGATCAAGGTGATAAAGGCATGAGAGCGTTGACGATGGTTGCTCCCGGTGAGCTGGCGATAACCGATGTCGCAGAGCCCGGAAACGAAGGTGTTTTGCTGCAGGTAGAGATGGTCGGGCTCTGCGGATCAGACCTGAACAGCTACCGCGGAAACAATCCGATGGTGAGCTATCCGAGGATCCCGGGGCATGAGATTGCAGCGACGGTTCTCGAGGGCTCGGAAAAATATCCTGCTGGTACGCGAGTAACGGTCTCGCCTTACACGAGCTGTGGAGGCTGTGCGTCATGCCGCAACGGGCGTGTGAATGCCTGCGAGTTTAATCAGACCCTGGGAGTGCAGCGCGATGGCGCTCTGACGGAACGCATCCGCGTACCGGAGGAGAAGCTGTACACCTCGCCTTCGTTGAGTCTGCGTGAGCTGTGTCTGGTAGAACCCCTGACTGTCGGATTTCATGCGGTGGCCCAGGGGCGCGTGACAGAGCGTGATACCGTCGCGATCTTCGGTTGCGGCGGTGTTGGGCTGGGCGCCGTGGCAGGTTCGGCGTTCCGCGGTGCGCAGACGATCGCGATCGATCAGGATGACGAGAAATTAGAGATTGCCCGTGCTGCAGGAGCGGTACATCTGATCAACACGCGGCGTGAGGATGCCGCTGTGAAGTTGAAGGAGATTACCGGATGTGGACCGGATGTCGTGATCGAAGCCATCGGCCTGCCGGAGACATTCCGCATGGCGGTCGAGCAGGTCGCTTTTACGGGCAGGGTTGTCTACATCGGCTACGCCAAGCAGCCGGTCTCGTATGAGACGAAGCTCTTTGTCCAGAAGGAGCTCAACATTATGGGGTCACGGAACGCCCTGGCTGGCGATTTCCGCGAAGTCATCGCGATGCTGGAAGCCCAACGCTTCCCTGTGGAGAGGGCGATCAGCGCGATTGTGGGGATGGATGAGGCTTCTGGCTATATCGCCCGTTGGGCTGCGAATCCTGCTGCGATGAAGAAGATTATGGTGCAAATGCACTGACGTGATTGCGAAACGTCAATCTGCAGTCCTATTGTCGTGGATACCGGTATGAAACGCCTTCACGCTATCGTCTGCAGCGTTACGTTCATGGCTTCCAGTCTGTACGGCCAGGTGGTCCTGCGGCCCGAGAGTTTTCGCCACTATGTCGAGGAATTTCGCCAGCAGGAGAAGCTGGTCACTGGGAGCCTGGGAAATGACTCGTATGACTGGATGGCGGCGAACGTTCCGCTCTTCGAGTCTTCAGATAAAGACTTCAACGAGCTGTACTACTTCCGTTGGTACGCCTTCCAGAAGCATGTAGTGCACAGCGAGAAGTATGGTTACCTGATCACCGAGTGGCTGCCGAAACCGGAGAGTCAGGATGGAGCCTATGGTGTTCTGCCGGACGCGGCGCCATTTCATCTGCGGGAGGCACGATGGCTGCGCACGCCGGAGATCGCCGCCGACTATGCACGCTATTGGCTGAAGCCGGAGGCCGATCCGTGGAAGTATTCGGTGCCGCTGGCCGATGCCTTTTATCAGGTCACGCTGGCAACGGGATCGCGCGATCGTGGACGAGATAACCTGTCAGCGCTGATGCAGTATGCGGAGCATTGGGACGCAACGCAGCGAGATAGCAATGGGCTGTACTGGTCGATCG
Organism: Acidobacteriaceae bacterium; assembly: GCA_013361705.1. GTDB lineage: Bacteria > Acidobacteriota > Terriglobia > Terriglobales > Acidobacteriaceae > Terriglobus. The sequence goes on along the minus strand of JABFXN010000216.1, from coordinate 8,784 downwards.
ATACCCGGGATGCGATGGAGAAGTCGATCTCCGGTGATGGATACCGCCCGACTTTGAATAGTTACATGGTGGCCGATGCGAGGGCGATCGCCGCGCTTACTGACGATGCCGATCTGCGTACTAAGTTTGCCCGCAAGGCGGATCTGCTGCGAAACCTGGTGCACGAGCGGCTTTGGAATGTGAAGGATCAGTTTTACGAGGTGGTTTCGCCGGCTGCTGATTCAGGTATCCGCAAACAAAAGAAGTTTGTCGATCCTGGAACACAGATGGAGTTTGCAGGCGTGCGGGAGCTGATCGGCTACATCCCATGGACCTATGGCATCGCCACGCCAGACCAGGATATTGCCTGGAAGCAGTTGTTTGATCCGCAGGGCTTTGATGGCAAGTTCGGGCCAACGACTGCCGAAAAGCGGAGTCCGCGATTCCGTTTTGCCAGTAGTGATCAGTGCACCTGGAATGGTCCCATGTGGCCTTTTGCGACGACACAAACGCTGACAGCGCTGGCGGAGTTGTTGCAGACGCGCGGAACCTCATCTATCAGCAGCAACGAATACTACAAGTTGTTTGCACGCTATGTGCTGGCGCAGCACCTTGCGTTGCCTGGCGGACAATCGATTCCGTGGATTGATGAAGATCGGGACGCAGATGCCGATGACTGGATCGCGCGCCGCATGCTCAGGGAGATGAACAAACAGGTCGGGCGAGGGAACTACTACAACCATTCCGGTTTTGCAGATCCGCTGATCACCGGCTTGCTCGGGATTCGACCAGAGCCTGGAGATACTTTGCACATCCATCCGCTGCTGCCCGCGGGTACCTGGCAATACTTCGCTCTGGACGGACTGCCGTATCACGGCCATCTGTTGACGCTTATCTACGACCGCGATGGAGCGCACTACCGGAAGGGACGCGGACTTCGCGTCTGGGTAGATGGGAAGATAGCAGCGCATCGCGAAGAGATTGGTCCACTGGCGGTACGGCTCCCGGGAACCAAAAGACCATGAAACGGGTAACCTTTGCCGCTTCAATGTTGCTGGGACTGATGACAGCCGCCACGCAGGCCGAGAGCTATCTCTTTGCCTACTTCAGGGAGCCGGGCGATACCGGTATCTACTTTGCTTTGTCACGTGATGGCTATCATTACGCTCCGCTGAACGATGGCGCGCCGTGGTTTCTTCCTCCCACGGGACAAAAGATTCGCGATCCCTATCTGACGCAAGGAGCTGATGGGAAGTACCGCTTAGTGTGGACGTGGGACTGGCGGGGCAAGTCGATCGGTTATAGCGAGTCAGAGGATCTGCAGCACTGGACGGGAACACGCGAGATCCCGATCATGGCCGATTTTCCTCAGACCAATAACACCTGGGCTCCGGAGATCTACTGGGACGCGAAGGCCGGAAGATGGCTGGTTCTGTGGTCTTCGGCGATGAAGGGCGAGCCGAACAATCACCACATCTGGTCTGCGATGACGGCGGATTTTCATAGCTTTACCAAACCATCAGTGTGGTTCGATCCGGGATACGTCACTATCGATCAGACGATCTTTCACAACACCTCGCGGAAGGGTCTCGCTCCCTGGTACCTGATCTTCAAGGATCAGAACCAGGATCCGTTGCGTTACCAGATTCGTGTCGCCAGTGGACCTAGCGTGCAGGGGCCGTGGAGCAATATCTCCGGACCGATTACACCGACATGGAGCGAGGGACCATCGGCCTTGCAGGTCGGCGAACGATATGTGGTCTTTTATGACTACTATCGTCCACCAGCGAGGTTCAAGGCGGTGGAGACCACGGATTGGGTGCATTGGAGTGACGCGACCGACAAGATTGATCTACCGCATGGATGCAAGCATGGAAGTTTTTTGAAGATTAGCGATGAGGTGGCGACTCGCTTAGAGCAGCGGCATGATGCTGCTTCTCGGTGAGTGCGAAGCTCTGTGTTCTTGAAGGTAGAGGCAGAGAAGCAGATTTCTCCGCTCCCTTCGGGAGCTACGAAATGACAAATAACAAGACGACAAGCCCATGTTCTGATGAAGGGCATGGGCTTGTCGGTTCTGCTTAGTCTTCGAACATCCAGTCGAGGTTTGGTGGCTCTCCATCGACGGAAGCCGTGGAGAAGTTGATGCGGGCTTTGACCTTGGTCTCCTGCGGGATGAAGCCGAGAATCACGTAGCTCCCGCGTCCAAGGTCGAGTTCATTCCGTCCGGCCGATAGTGGCGCAGCCCATACTGTGAGAGCTGGTGCTCCCTTCAAGGCAACCGCATTGGTTAGGACAATATTCCAGTTCTCAGCGTCAGCATTCTGTGGGCCGGCTTTGTTGACTCCTTTGCGGACGAAGCCGACGAGAACCTGAGCGGGCTTGTCGAGAGTGAAGCGCACGGGCGTGTTGCTCTTGCTGCTGATGCGGATGCCGCGCATACCATCCAGCTCGCCGGCCACGGATGCGATCTGCTGTGGTCCATCGGGGAAGATCGGTTCTCCCGCTTTGACGGTGAAGGCTTCTCCGGAGCCGGGCTCGAGCTGGAAGGCGACCTGGGGCAGTCTCTCTACCGGTCTTTGTGCCTCTGCCAGCGCGGCCGGGTCGTTCATGCTCTTCAAACGCGAGCGGAAGGTGGCCAGTTCCTTCTCATAGATGGGCAAAATATCGCGCCAGTGATTGGTCTTCGGGCCGCCGCGTACGGGGATCTGCCGCTGCGAGGTCTGCATACCGGCTGCGTTGCGGTAGGTCTTGTCGGTGATAGCCGTCAATTCGCGGAAGAAATCGACCGAAGAGGCGAGCAGGGAGTCGGCCTTCTGAAGATGTTGCTGATCTTTGTCATACCCAAACAGCATGACTTCAGCAGCAGCGTGGGTCTTTGCCTGGTAGAACTCCATCAGAAGCCGGATGCACTGCATGTCGCTGACGATACGGTCGTACTCGTCCTTGTTCTTCGTAACGAACGGCGCCGCTGCTTTGGCCGCTTCGTATGCCTGTTCCGCTCCCTTCGTGACGGTATCGGCGACGCCAATCGGTGTTTCGCCCTGATGAGGCTGGTGATGGAACTCATGGTCCACGTAGTCATACAAACGCTCTCCGGCCGGAGCGTTGGCGGTCCAGAGTGTCTCAGCGGGGCCGAAGCGTTTGGCGTCGATCAGCTCCGGCATCGTCATACCGAGAGCGAATGCCTGTCGGTTGCCTTCGGTAATGCCGATACGCGGTAACAGACGTGGTTGTGCTGGACCTGCGAGGGTGTAGGCATCGAGCAGCTTTTCTCCGGCCTGTGATGTGCCGAATCGTTGGGCGAACTCCTGTACCCAATACGCACGCTCTTTCTGTGGATCGCGATTAGGATTCCAGGCGTAACGAGCCCAGGCTTCAAACCAGATCCAGTCACGTTCGGGCTGATAAAGCAATGGCTCGGTCTTATCGGCGGCGTTGGGCCAGTCCCAATAACGCAGCGGGTAGAGGTGCACACCTCCAATGCCGATGCGCTGATAGTTCAACAGGGTCTCGCGAACGAAGTCAGGATCTCCCCAGCGGAAGGGCTCAAGGTTCGAAAGCAGGTGGACATTGGAGACGGCGACATTGCTGTTTTCGACCAGCAGCTTGAAGCGGTCAAGCACCTTGCCGCGATCGTTTGTCCAGGTGAGGGACTCGCCGTTCCACTTGGAGAGCGTATCGATGTTGCCGTAGAGCGGCTTGCTCGCCTTCAACACATCTTCGATGTCAGTGGCATGGTCGCGTAACACGATCGGTGGTTCCACCGTGGTGCCAAGGGCCTTCATGCCGTCCTTTACGCCAGGAATGATGGCTTGGGTCATGAGCTCGACACCCTTATGTGGGGAGAGGGCCTCACCCAGAGTCATCATCAGGCCGACATTCGGATAGTTGCGGATGAACTCCGAGATGACATAGCGAGTGTACTCGATCGTCTCCGGTGTTGGGTTCACCAAATGGTAGGGCAAATGGTGGGTTCGGGCATAGGCGTGGGAGAGATGGAGGTTGTAGAACCCCTGCAGTAGCCAGATGCCACGCTTGTCTGCTTCCGCCGTGATCCAGCGCATCATCTCGATGTTCTGGTTCAACTGCGCATCGCTCATTTCCTGGGCCTCGGGATACTTCGGCAGCTTCAACAGCGAAGTAAAGGGATGCCCACTCCAGAGATAGAGCGTGTTCGACCGCTGGCGGACCATCATATCCAGGTAACGCGTCCATTCCGTCTTGTCATAGAAGAAAGGGAAGTCTTTCGGAGTGTAAGGGTAGTCGTACTGCGCATCTTCGTAGGTGATCTCGGGCTTCTGCATGCCGATGCAGGTTCCGCGCAGCTTCAGGGCTGGATGATCGATGAACTCAATCTCTTTCGGGAGCGCATGTGTCTGATTGATTCGGTCGGCCAGCTCCAGTGCTCCGTACAGAATGCCGGAGGCATCACTTCCGGCGACGATGATCTGGTTGCCGATGCGCTTAATAACGAAGGCCTCGGCCGCACCGGGCCATAGCTGCGGCAGTTGTCTGTACTTTTCGACTGCGGGAAGGGAGCGCAGGCCAAGGACGATGTGTTCGCTACCCTCAATGTGGTTCGCTGTGAGGGCCGCTTGCAGGCGATCGGCGCCAAAGCGCTCACGGGGTGTGGCGCTCTCTGGGACGACAACCTTTACAGGGGCCGCCGTCACGATGGCGGGCGCAGCCAATACAAGAGAGAAAGCCACAACGGACCGAATGCGAACACGGGCCTGGGTCAATAGATACATGTCAGAAACTCCTAAATCTTCTGAAAGAGCACAGCCATGTAAGGCTTGCCCGTAAGCTCGATATGGTTGGTGCCGCCCTGAATCTGGTCGCCGGCATTTTCATCGACAAATCTGCTGCCGGTGGACTTTCCGGTAAAGACGCCGGGGAGGTCGCGCTCCGTCATATTCCAGGGATCGATCTGAGTGGCCTTGAAGCGTATACCCGCGGGAAGAGGAAAGTCGTATTCGCCGACGCAGTGAAAATCGAAGTAGTAGAGATAGAGCTCTTTATCTTTGCCGGCTGATGGATAGTAGGCGTCTTCGAACTCATTGACTCCGGTTTGCGTTGCCTGTTCCAGCAGTTTGCGGAGGAAGGCGATGCGTGGCGCGCTGGTGCCGCGCAGCTTTCCGCCGTCACTCCAGACGGGCTCGCCTGACGGTGTTTTGTAGGTCTCTCCGTGGGAGGCATAAACACCATGGACGGTAGCGAGCCAGAAACGCCGCGTCACCTCTTCGGCTGAAAGATTGCCCCAGCGGCGAGCGATGTTGCCTTCGTACTGGATCTCGTCATAGACGATGGGCTTGTTCCAGGCTGCGCGGCGCTCGGCCGACTTCTGGAAGTCATACTCCTGCAGGCTCGCGTGTGTGCACCACGATTTGGAGTGGTCGTAGATGACCTTGCTGTGATGGATGGAACGCAGATGGCTGTAGGGATCGCTGGCAACCGTGATGCGAAAGAAACGATCCCAATCGGCCAGGCTCTTGGTCTTTACCAGATCAAACTCGTTCGCGATCGCCCACCAGACATTCCTGTAGGCGGCGAAGCGGGCAATAGCGTAACGCAGGTAACGGTCATCCTGCTCTGGCGTCATCGATTTGAAGCCCCAGGAGTCATACGGATGAAAAAGGATCAGATCAGCCTCGATATCGAGCTTTTGAAGTTCGAGGAGACGACGTTCGATCAATTGAAAGTAGCGCGGGTTGAGGCGATCACAATCAAAGGTCGCGTTTGATTGACCGTTATCTCTCAGATCTTCGTGATGGGCACTGCTGGAGCCAGCAGCGTGCTCGAACGGAAACTCCGGCAGGCCGCGTTTGCCCTGTCCTTTCGGTAGGATGCAGACGCGCACCTTATTGAAGGGAGAATTCTTCAGCGCGCCGATCGTCTGCGCATCGTACGGTTCGCTCATAAACAGGTAGGAGTAGATGGTAGTACCAAAGGGAAAGTATGGCGTTCCATCCGCATACTGGAAATGGAACTGGTGAGCGACGTGAACTGGCCCGTGGTTTCCTGACGAAGCAGAGGTACAGAGAAAGCTACCCGATTTGCCATGGAGTACGCCGGCTGAGGACGTGGTGATGTAGCTCCAGTCTCCGGTGGCATCAGGCATAAAGCGGATGCGGTAGGTTCCATTGCCGTCATAGAAGCCAGTGACGCTGACGGTGCGATGCTCGTGGCGGAACTCCGCCGACAGCGTGACATCGAGAAATGGATTTCCTTCGGAGGGACCAGCGAGAGCCACCTCGAAGATCCCCCACTGTTCGACAGTCCCTGCTCCGGCTTGGTCTGTGGTGGCATGGCTATCGGGTACCGCATTGCGGAATGGATGTTCTGCGTGCGCGGCCAGTGGACGGGTTGTTGCGAAGGCTGCAGCGCCCAGCCTCATCATCTCGCGGCGATTCATGGTTGTACGTGTCTCCACTTCGCGAGGCAGCGTCACTGATCGCGAATCGTTCGTCGTTACTGAAAACGATGGTTAACACCAACCGAATCCTGCATTGAAGTATGCCAAGGAAAAGAGAAGGCGCTGTCGTTTATGCCACCCAAGTATGCAATGTGGAGGGTTCGATGTGCATTGCATTATTTGTCGATACATTTTGACAAAATACGAGAATTTCAAAGGAAAAGTGCAAAAAATCGTCATGTTTCATCTCATTCTTTATTGACAATTCTTTTCTCATCTCGCTAGTGTGGCAGCCGTTCCGGATTCATGAATGAAATTCGGTTTTCGCCAGGAGCACGTTTATGAAACGCTTTGCCGCTTTGCTTTTGCTTCTTCTCGCCAGTGCCTCCATCATGTCGGCCCAGGAGTTTCGCGCAACTCTTACAGGGCGAGTCGCAGATCCAACGGGCGCGACCATTCCCCGCGCTTCGGTGCTTGTCACCAACATGGAGACAGGCGTTAATTCCATGACCACGAGCAATGGTGCGGGTGAGTACACCGTGCCCTTTCTTGCTCCCGGCAAGTACCGAGTGACCGTGACCGCGAACGGTTTTCAACGGTATGTGCACGAGAACTTGACGCTCGAGTCCGGATCGAAGGTGGGTGAAGACGTCACCATGCAGGTCGGCGCCACGACTGAGGAGGTGCGGGTTACCACCGATGTCCCGCTGATACAGACAGAGACAGCTTCGGCCGGTCAGACACTGTCAGCGCAGGAGATTGAAAATCTTCCAGACAACGGCCGTTCGCCCCTGGCGCTTGCCAAGACAATGTACGGTGTTGTCGTATAGCAGTAGAACTCTGTCGTGCTGGCTCGCCCCTTCGACAACTCCGCTGCTTCCGACTTCTCCCTCGGCGGCGGTAACTCGCAGTCGAATGAGTACCTGTTGAACGGCGTGCCCAATATGCAGGACTCCTCGCGCCTGCCCGGCTTCAGCCCGCTGCAGGATTCGGTACAGGAGGTGAAGGTGGATGTCTTTAACGCCGATGCCTCTACCGGAGATACCTCGGGCGGAACGGTTAACCTGGTGACCAAGTCAGGAGCGAATCAGTTCCACGGCTCGCTATCTGAGTTCAACCAGTTCTCTGCCATTAATGCACCAAACCGGTGGTTTGCGGGGACGACAAAACAACCGGCTTACCGTCAGAATCAGTATGGCGGCCACATCGCCGGTCCTATCTGGATTCCCCATGTTGTGAACGGCAAAGACAAGCTCTTCTTCCTGTATGCCTACGAGGGGTTTAAGGGATCGCAGCCCAATCCGACGCTGACAACTGTGCCCACCGCGGCGGAGCGCAATGGTGATTTTTCCGCGTTGCTAGGCCTGGGAACGAATAAGTCAGCTACTCGCTGCACCGGTTATTCGACTACGTACAACAGCTACCAGATCTTTGATCCGGCCAGTGGCGCTGCCGATCCGAACTGCTCTGGCCAAGCTTTACGTACCCCCTTCACAAACAACATCATTCCGGCGTCGCGCTTGAGCCAGATCGCGCAGAAGTATCTCTCACTGTATCCGCAGCCGAATGTCACCGGTACGGCGGATGGACAAAACAACTTCTATTCGAGCAACAACACCGTCTACAGCTACAGTTCCAACTCCGGCCGCTTCGATTGGAGCATCGGCGCCAACAACAAGTTGTTTGTCGATGTGCATCGCAGTGAGTATCAGCCGATCCAGAACAACTATTTTGGCAATATCGCCACAGGTTCGAAGAGCTATACGGTTTACCAGGGCGGTCTGGTCGATTTCGTCCATACCTTCAGTTCATCGGTGGTGATGGATTCACGAATCAGCCTGACCCGTTCTTACAAGAACTCGGCGATTGCCAGCGGCGGTGTCCAGCCCAGCAGCTATGGTTTCCCCGGCTATATGGACTCCTCGTCAACTGCGGGTGCGGCGCTGCCACGCATCCAGTTCAGCGAATCTGGAACGGCTTACACCACGTTGAGCGCTGCTTCGCCCAGCCGGACTGCTTTTGACACTCTCCAATTCTTCACGGCGGTCACGTGGGTGCATGGCCGTCATACTTTGAAGATCGGTCCAGATCTTCGCCAGAACCGAAACTACGCTACGCCAACGGCTCCCGGAACCAACAACTACTTCACTGGTAATTTCGCTTTCGACAACACCTTCACCAAGGCGGGTACGGCACTTGCCGGTCCGGTGTTTGGCGGATCGATGGCCTCCTTCCTGCTGGGTGTTCCTTCGAGTGGTGCCTACACGATCAGTCCCTACCTGACTTTCAACAATCACTACTTCGCCGGCTTCGTCCAGGATGATTGGAAGTTGACTCGGCGTCTGACGTTGAATCTGGGTATCCGCCTGGAGAGTGAGACGTCGATTAAT
>JABFXN010000238.1 GCA_013361705.1 Acidobacteriaceae bacterium | reverse complement strand
CGATCGATTTCGTCTTGGCGCCTTTCAGGCTGCGTGCCGCCTGGCTGGGATGGTAGCCCAGTTCCTGAATCGCAGCCTGCACCTTGGCCAGCGTCTTTGTACTTACGTTCTGCCCACCATTGATGACGCGGGAAACGGTTGCCGCGCCTACGCCCGCTCGGCGAGCAACATCCATCAATGCCGGTACACTTGCAGTCTTTTTCGTCATTTCTATCAGCCTGAACGTTTGTATCAGATTTACTGACGTGCTCCGCGAGGTATTTCATTAGGCCACGGTTGACAGAACAAAAGGGCCTTCAATAGAGTCACAGCAAATAATGGAATCGATTCCAAATCTATTCTAGCGGAGTTGACGGAATGTCCGGTCTCAATCGAAGACAGTTGGCAAAAGGCATATTGGGCGGCGTCGCTGCTAGCTCACTAGGGGGGCCGCTTGCGTCTTCAGGAATCGCGCAAGTCGCAAATAGTGTTGCCTCCTCCGGCTGGAAGCCTGTGGCCCCTGGCGTGTGGCGTCTCACAGTGGGTAGCCCTGAGATCCACTCCCCCGTACGGGATCGCCTTATTCCACCTGCGATCGATGCAATGCGCCGGCTTCCTCAGGAGTCTCTGCTCGATCCGCCGAAGATCATTGCAACGATCGACCATCGCGGAACGCATCTTCGCCTGCCGCTCTTCGAGGGAGAGCTAATGTATGGCTTTGGACTGCAATTGATGTCGTTTCAGCAGAGATCCAAGAAACGCACGATCCGCGTAAATGCAGATCCGAAAGGAGACTCCGGCGACTCGCACGCGCCGGTGCCGTTCTATATCACGACGCGTGGATATGGCATTCTGGTCGATACCTTCCGTCAGGCTCAGTTCTACTGCGGAGAAGCCCATGCCAAACCGTCGCAGCCGCAGGCCGCCAGCCAGGCTACGGTGAATACTCCCCGGCAGATGCGGGAACGGGATCGGCAGAGTGAGGGCGAGGTTCTGGTGGAAGTTCCCCGGGCGGCTGGTGTCGATGTTTACTGCTTCGCCGGACCATCCATGATGGAGGCGGTGCAGCGCTATAACCTATTCAGCGGTGGCGGCGTGAATCCGCCCGAGTGGGGACTTGGATTCTGGTATCGGCCCGAGCAACATCTCAGCCAGGATGATGTTCTCAAACTCGCGCATGAATTTCGTGAGCGGAAGATCCCGTGTGATGTAATTGGACTGGAGCCTGGATGGCAGACCCATGCGTATTCCTGCAGCTTTGCCTGGGAATCCGCACGCTTTCAAGATCCGAAGCAGTTTGTGCAGCAGGCGGGCTCCCTCGGATATCGCGTCAATCTCTGGGAGCATGCGTTCACGCATCCTTCCTCGCCGATCTTCTCAGACCTGCAGCCCTACGCCGGGAACTATGCGGTTTGGGAAGGCCTGGTTCCTGACTTTGCCGGAGAACCTGCCCGGCGGATCTTCGGCGACTATCACGGTAAGGCCTTGATCGACATCGGTATCAGCGGCTTCAAGCTTGACGAGTGTGACAACTCGGACTTCACCGAAGGATGGTCATGGCCCGACAACAGCAGCTTCCCCTCGGGTCTCGATGGAGAACAGATGCACGCGGCCTTCGGCCTGAAGTATCAGCACGCCATACTTGCTGCATTTCAACAGCGGCAACAATCGACATACAGCCTGGTTCGTTCCAGTGGAGCGCTCGCATCGCCGTATCCGTTTGTGCTCTATAGCGATCTCTACGATCATCGTCAGTTCGTTCGAGCTCTCATCAATGCCGGCTTCAGCGGCTTGTTGTGGTGCCCTGAGGTGAGAGATGCCGATAGCGAAGAAGATCTCATCCGGCGATTGCAGACCGCGGTCTTCTCTCCGCTGGCGATGGTGAATGCTTGGTACATCAAAAATCCACCGTGGAAGCAGATCGCGCAGGAACGGAATAATCGCGATGAATTCGCCGCGAACTGGCAGGAGCTGGAGACCCGCTGCCGCGAAATTCTTGGTTGGCGAATGTCGCTCGTGCCCTATCTAAGATCGGCGTTCGCGAAGTATGCCGCGGACGGAGTTCCGGTCTTTCGGTCTGCGCTTCTCGATTTCCCGCAACATAAGGCATTGCATACGGCGGACGACCAGTACATGGTGGGTGACCGCCTTCTGGTTGCTCCTCTCTTTGCGGGAGAGAAGGGAAGAGATATTGTGCTGCCGCCGGGCAACTGGCATGACTTCTGGACCGGTGAGCATCATGCCGGAGAGCAGACAATCCGCATCGATCGCGACCGCAAAGAGATTCCTGTCTTCATCAAGGAAAACGCCGTCATTCCGTGGGCCGAACCGTCAGCATCTACCGAAGATCCAGGTTCGCGGCAACTGAGTGTTCGCGTTTATGGAGACGGATCCGGCGTGTGGGATGGTCAAGGCGAGGATCTTGATGGTGTGCGTGTGGGAGTAAGCCGGCAGGTCAGCACCGTTCAGGCAGGCAATGCTCGGCGGCCATATCATCTGGGGCAGTGGAATCGTATCGGCTGACCGTTACAGCCGGCTCTACCGTAGTTGAACAGCTC
>JABFXN010000146.1 GCA_013361705.1 Acidobacteriaceae bacterium | reverse complement strand
AAGCTGGTGGAGAAGTTTGCCCAGCTCGAACGCATCTAGGTCGTATTTAGGGTTTCCGCACCGGCCGGCCTGGGCGTGCAACGTTTTCAGAGAACAGAGAGAAGACAGTGGCAAATACCAAGAGCGTTACCGACACAACAGAGCGCAAGAAACTGAAGCGCGCTGCCCGTAAGAAGGCGGCTCCCAAGGCCAAGCGCACCACCCCGCGTGGCTCCAACAAACAGAAGGTTCGGAAGTTGTCACGCGGTCAGTCCAAGCGTTAATAAGCCGCACGCTCTTCCAACAAGCAGTCAGAGCAGGGCCCGTCCACGCGGCGGGCCTTGTTTTTTTGCCATCTGGAATTCATTGCCTCCTGAACGTAATCTTGCTGTAATCGAACCTGAACCACACCACATCCGCAGGAGCACTCCGCTGGCCCGGCAAATCTTCGCGACCAAGTCGATTGACAAGCTCATCTCCGAGTCCGAAGACCCGGCACGTAGCCTGAAAAAGACACTCGGACCGGTCTCGCTCACTGCGCTGGGTATCGGCGCCGTTATCGGCTCCGGCATCTTCACTGTCATTGGAACGGCCATCGGCGGAAATCCCTCCAAGCTCGCGGACTGGAAGGCTTCGCCCATCATCGACCTGATCCTGCATCACGGCTCGGTCGCCGGCCGCCCGGGCGCGGGCCCTGCCCTCGCGCTCTCTCTGATTCTGGTCGCCATCGTCTGCGGCCTGACCGGCCTTTGCTATGCCGAGCTCGCCAGCATGATTCCGATTGCCGGATCGGCGTACACCTACACCTATGCCACGCTGGGTGAACTGATCGCCTGGATCATCGGCTGGGACCTCATCCTCGAATACGCCTTCTCGAACATGAGCGTCTCCGTCGGCTTTGCTGCGCACGTCGTCGACTTGATTGACTGGCTCGGCATCAGGATGGATCCCAAGTGGCTCTCCCCGGCCTATCTGCCGCTCGGCCTGCAGGACCTCGCCGGGCACGATATTTACCAAGCGGGCTGGCACTTCGGCTTCAACATCCCGGCCTTCCTGATTGTGCTTATCCTCACCGTGATCCTTGTCCGCGGTATCCGCGAATCCGCCCGGACGAACAACATCATGGTGCTGGTGAAGATCTTCGCCATTCTGCTCTTCATCTTCTTCGGCCTGAGCTTTATCCATCCGGGCAACTATCACCCGTTCGTTCCCAATGGATTTCCGGGTGTGCTCGCCGGCGGTTCGATCATCTTCTTCACCTACATCGGCTTCGACTCCGTCTCTACCGCGAGTGAAGAGTGCCGCGATCCCAAGCGCGATGTTCCTATCGGTATCATCGCCACGCTGGTGATCTGCACTCTCCTCTACGTCGGAGTCGCGGCCATCCTGACTGGCATCGTTCCCTGGCAGTCCATCGCGGGCGACGCTGCTCCGGTGGTGACGGCGCTCAAACGTATCAGCCTGACGCCGCAAGGGCATCACCTGCATTGGGTGCGTCTGGCCGTGCTTCTCGGCGCCATCGTCGGGATGATCTCCTCCATCCTCGTCTTCCAACTCGGTCAGGCCCGCGTCTGGTTCGCCATGTCGCGCGATCGCCTGCTGCCCGATATCTTCAGCAGCCTGAACCCGAAGTACCGCACCCCCGCCTTCGCGACCTGGTTCGCCGGTATCCTCGTAGCCATTCCCTCGGGGCTCTTCGACGTGGGCTCGTTCGCCGAGATGTCGAACATCGGCACCCTCTTCGCTTTCGTTCTGGTCTCAATCGGCGTGATCGTACTTCGCCGCCGCCAGCCGGAACGTCATCGCGGCTTTCGTGTTCCATTTGGTCCGGTCATTCCGGTCCTCAGCACCCTCTGCTGCCTGCTTCTGATGGCCGGTCTACCGGCTATCACCTGGGTACGTTTCTTCGTGTGGCTGGTGATTGGGCTTTTTGTCTACTTCTTCTACAGCCGCAAGCGTAGCGAGTTCGCGCCGAAGACAGAAACCGTCGCCACGCTGCAGGGAAGGTAATTACCATTACCTTCGCAACTCTCCTGCAAAAGACAGGTGCTATTGCCCGGTACACTAACAATCATGCCGCAACGGCCTCTGTACCATCACGACCTCGAACCGCGCGACTGGCTCCGCCGCCTGCCGAAGTGTGAGCTGCATCTGCATCTCGAGGGTACGATCGAGCCGGAGACTCTGGTCGAGCTCTCGCGCCGCCATGACGCCACTCCTCTTACGCTGGAACAGGCCCGCGAACTCTACCGGTACGAGAACTTCCTCGAGTTTCTGATGGCCTTCAAGGCTGTGACCGAACGCCTGCAGACGCCCGAAGATTATGAGCTGATCACCTACAACATGGTCAGCGCGCTCGCCGCCCAAGGCGTCGTGCATGCCGAGGCTTACATCTCTTTCGGCATCATCTATTTCATCAAGCAGCTCGATGTCGAACCCTTCGTCGAAGGCATGGAACGTGGCCGTCTGCGCGCCGAAAAAGACTTCGGCGTCACACTGCTCTGGATCATCGATGCCGTACGCCACTTCGGAGTAGACGAAGCCGCGCGCGTCTTTCGGAAAGCCGCCGAGCTGCGCAAGAGTTACCCCAGCATCGTCGGCATCGGCATCGGCGGCGACGAAGCACGCGGCCCCGCCGACCAGTTCCGCGATCTCTATTTCGAAGCCAAAAATGCCGGTCTGCGGCTGACGGCACACGCCGGTGAGTCAGTCGGCCCGCACAGCATCTGGTCCGCCATCAACATCGGCGCAGAACGCATCGGTCATGCTCTCACCGCCACCCAGGATACGGAGCTCATGGAAGTGCTAGCCGAAAAACAAATCCCTCTGGAGCTGAACATCACCAGCAACCTGAAGACAGGTTGTTGTCCCTCGCTCGACTCCCACCCGGCACGCGACTACTTCCACTCCGGCCTGATGGTCACGCTCAACTCCGACGACCCGCCGATGTTCGGCGCTAACCTGCTGGACGAATACATCCTCGCCCACGAACAACTCGAGTTCACTCTGGAACAGATGCGCGAGCTCGCCGCCAACTCTGTAGAAGCCAGCTTCTTAGGCCCTGAACGGAAGCTGGCGCTGCTGCGTCAGGTGGAACAGTACTAAAAAAAGTTGAAAGTTAAAAGTTGCAAGTTGAAGAGGTACGGCAGGGTAGGTTCAGCTCGCGAGCCACCACTGAGTTAACGCTTCAACTTTCAACTTTTAACTTCCAACTTGGTACCTGCTCCTACGGAGCAGGTACCATCACTGCGTTCGGATCCACCTTCGGGATTCCGAAGTGACCGCTCAGATGCAGCAGATCCAGTGGGCGAAGCTGGCACGAGATCGAGATGAAGCTCATCTGCCTCGGCTGGCGAATCAGCACCGAAACATCGTCGATCTGCGCTCCGCTGAAGTGCATCCACAGGTCAGTTCCCGTTCCAGGGTCGCGCTGATTGGCATCCACCAGGTGTTTCCATCCGGCAGCCCGATACTCGGCAGCAACTGACGCCAGTTGCCGTGGGTCATAGCCGATCTCGTCTCGGAAGCGATAGTTGGTTACGGAAATTCCGTGGATCGCTGCGGCAGCCTGACGGGCGTCCTCTGCCAGTAGCGAATCCGCGGAGTCCAGCATTGCCTTGTCGAAGCTGAAGCTGGAGCGCGATCCGCCGGAGCCCATCAGCTCCACACCCTCGGGGATACGGTTCATCAAGGGCTGCTGCGCACCGGAACCGGTGCTAAATGAAAGAACCAGCAGTGGTAGTGCCAGAAAACGAAGCCAGGAACGTATCTTCATCACCTCGTTAAGAACCCGAAGATGACGAGTTGGTTACTCATGGACAGAAAATTTCCCCGGAAACTAAGGCTTTCTGCAAGCCATGCCGATGGTGCGTTATGATGCATGGCATGAAGCCGTTTGGAAAGCGCCGCATTTTTGGCACAAGGCTCGATAAGATTCCTGCCGTAGTGATCGAATCTCTACCCAGCAGCGAGCCCTCGCGCTCGCGCGTGTTGAAGACGGTTGGCTGGGTCTCCGCCGGCCTCGGCGCCGTTGCTCTGGGCCTCTTCGTAGGCCGCGAGTTGCGCCAGCGTTACAAGTTCAACCGCCGCACCCCTTACGACGCCTACTCGCATGCAGGCGACGAGATGCAGGATGTCGAGTTCGGCGTAGGAATCTAAAAAGCAGTTGCTGGTTGCTAGTTCCTGGTTGCTGGCTTTGCTGCCAGTCGCAATAAGAATTGTGGATTCAATAGGAAAGCGTGGTCCCTCGGATCACGCTTTCGGCTTTTAACCAGCAACGAGGAACTAGCAACCAGCAACTGCCCTCCGTTACCATGCCCCTATGAGCATGCAGAAACTGGCCTTTCTCTTTCCTGGGCAGGGCTCCCAGACGGTCGGCATGGGCCGCGATCTCTATGACAATTTTCCAGTCGCAAAAGCCGTCTTTGACGAAGCCGATGCAGCGCTTGGGTTTTCGCTCTCGAAGCTGTGCTTCGAAGGCCCCGAAGAGGAGCTGAAGCTCACGGAAAATACCCAGCCTGCGATACTGACGGTCTCAGTGGCCGTCCTTCGCGTACTGGAAGAGAAGGGCGTTCGGCCGGCCATCGCCGCCGGACACTCGCTGGGCGAATACTCTGCCCATGTCGCCGCCGGCACCATCAGCTTTGCCGACGCCGTCCGCACCGTAAAGAACCGCGGCAAGTTCATGCAGGAGGCTGTCCCCGCCGGCCAGGGTACCATGGCTGCCATTCTGGGCCTGCCCGCAGCCACCATCGGAGAGCTCTGCACCCGTGCCTGGGATGAGACCGATTCGGTGGTCTCCGCCGCCAACCTCAACGCCCCGGAACAGACCGTGATCTCCGGCGCCATCAAAGGCGTAGAACGCGCTGGGGAACTCTGCAAAGAAACCGGCGCAAAGCGCGTCGTCATGCTGCCGGTCAGTGCCCCCTTCCATTCGGCCATGATGGCTCCCGCGCAACATCAGCTTGCCAGCTACCTGGAACAGGTCAACTTCCATGATCCGCAGATCCCCATCGTCTGCAACGTCGACGCCCGTGTGGAGCATCGCCGTGCCGAATCCCGCGACGCCCTCATCCGTCAGGTCACCGGCGCTGTGCGCTGGGTAGAGTGCGTGCAGACGCTTGTTGCCCAGGGCGCGACTCACTTTATCGAGGTTGGCCCAGGACGCGTACTCACCGGCCTAATGCGCCAGATCGACCGCAACCAGAAGGCCCTCAACGTCGAAGACACCGCATCGCTCGAGAAGACACTTGTGGCCCTGGCGGAAGTAGCAGAATAGTGACCAGTCCGCTGCTCGAAGTCCGCAACCTACAGGTCTCCTTCGGCGGAGAGCGCTCCGCGGTCGATGGTATCGATCTCGAGGTCGCCGCTGGGGAGTCACTGGGGCTCGTGGGCGAATCGGGCAGTGGTAAATCTGCGACATCGCTGGCTGTGCTGCGGCTGTTGCCTCCCTCGGCGCAGGTACGCGGCCAGATCCGCTTCGACGGGCGCGATCTTCAGACACTCTCGACAGAGGCTATGCGGCAGGTCCGCGGCCGCGAGATCGCGATGATCTTCCAGGAGCCGATGACCGCGCTCAACCCGGTCTCCACCATCGGTGCCCAGATTGCCGAGGCGGTACGCGCCCATCATCCCCGTCTTTCCCGTGCGGAGGTGAAAGAGAGGGTTCTGGAGTCACTCGTACAGGTCGCCATGCCCGACCCTGCCCGCCGCTATGACGACTATCCGCACCAGTTCTCCGGCGGCCAGAGGCAGCGCATCCTGATCGCGATGGCGATCGTGAACCAGCCTCGGCTGCTGATCGCCGACGAACCGACAACCGCGCTCGACGTCACCGTCCAGGCACAGATTCTGCATCTCCTGGCGGACCTCCGGGAGCGGCACGGTCTCTCTATGCTCTTCATCTCGCACGATCTCGCGGTGGTAGCCCAGACATCTGACCGGGTCGCCGTTATGCAGCACGGTCACATCGTCGAGCAGGCGACGGTCCAGCAGATCTTCCATCAGCCACAGCATCCCTATACGAAACGCCTGCTGGCCTCCGCCCCAACCATGCAGACAGACCGGTCGAAACCCCTGGCGCAGGTGTAAGCACCGCCGTCGGCCTGCCATTCTGAATGCTCCGTGTCGCCAACGAACTTGTTCGCTGGGACGATAAGTGACGGAGCTGTTTTTTGCAGGATGCTCGTCGCTCTAAGATCCCTCTTTTTCAAGCTTTTAGCTTTCCGCGCAATCTTGTTACATTGGTGTGCAGGCCCAACCCACACCAGTTGCGCGCCGAACACCGAATTTACCTGTCATGCGCGCGCTTGTTCTCTCCGATATTCACGGCAGTTTGGAAGGCTTAGAGGCTGTCCTCGAGGCAGCTGGCGCCGTCGACAGAGTGTGGGATCTCGGTGACGTTGTCGGCTACGGCGCCAGTCCCAACGATGTTGTTGAAAAGATTCGCGCCGTTGGCTCCCTGCACGTCCGTGGCAATCATGACCGCGTCGCTGCCGGCCTGACCTCCTCGCTCAACTTCAATCCCATCGCCCGCGCCGCGGCCTTATGGACACAGGAGGCGCTCTCGCCCAGCAACATGGATTGGGTACGTGCTATGCCTCAGGGCCCCATTTACCCCGAGGGAGTGGCCGTGGCTTGCGTGCATGGCTCCCCACTCGACGAAGACGATTACATCCTCAACGTGCGCGATGCCTGGGCGCAGCTGCAGCAGAAGCAGCAGCCTCTCACCTTCTTCGGTCACACCCATGTGCAGGGAGGCTTCATCCAGCAAGGAACTGCCTGGCGCGAACTTATTCCCGAGTACCGCTCCCGCGACGTCGCCGAGACCTGGGTCCTGAAGCTCGATCCCGAGTGCCGCTACCTTATCAACCCAGGCTCCGCCGGCCAGCCCCGCGACGGCGACTGGCGCGTCGCCTGCGCCATCTACGACACCGACGAGACCACCATCACCTTCCACCGCCTGCCCTACGACATCATCAAAGCCCAGGGCAAGATCCTGATGGCCGGGCTGCCCGACCGGCTGGCGATACGGCTGAGGGACGGGAAGTAAAGCTAGTTAAAAGTTGCAGGTTAAAAGTTAACGCGTTAATGCCGGGCGAGCTTCGGCGGCAACGGCCAACTCATGCATTAACGCTTCAACTTTCAACTTTTAACTTTCAACTGCTTTTAGAACGAGCGTCCAATCGTGAAGCTCAGCTTCCTTCTGCCTGCATCGCCAAGTGCTGGACCGAAACTGATGACGCCTAATGGAGTCTCTGCCAGCACACCGAACATGACGTCCTGCCGCAGGAAGCTTGAGGCCGGCTGAGCATAGTCTGTGCCGGTTACGCCCATCGATCGTGGGGCGCGCATCTGTCCTGCCTCGTACGCAATGGCGAAATAGATGTTCTGTCCCAGGGGATCAGGCAGCTTGGCGATCCTGCGTAAATAGGCTTCGCGGAGGTAGAAGTAATCGGTTCCGCGATACTCCTCAAAGGCCGAGGCGGAGAGCCTGCCTGGCCCGCCCAGCGTGAATCGGTACGGCTGGGCAACATCGCGATTGAACAACGTGCCACCTTCTGCGGCAGCGAGGAAGCTGTTGCCTCCGATCGTATGAGCGAACTGGATCCTACCGACGATGCGCGGAGCCGCGGCCGCCTGCTCGCCTGCCTTCAGGTAGCCGGCTCCCACGCTGTATTGAAACCCGCGCTGTGCCACTTCGGCACGGTCCTGCGAGTCGTGGGCATAGCGCAGATCGAAGAGATGTGCCACCTGCGATGAGTCGCCCTGGCCGTCGCTGCCCGTCTTGGTAACCCAGCGCTGGCTCCATGCCTGCCAGCCAGCACGCACCTCGGTGCTATGGCTGAAGGTGTATCCGACATCGACACCGCCTCCGCCCTGCTGCCACAGCCGTTCCGATAAGCGATTCTGGCCGTGGTAGATGAAATATGGCCGCCGGGTGAACTCTCCATGCGGTGCGATGAAGATACCCCGTGCATTCAGCAGGCGGTAATACTCCAGGTCGAACTGCTGCAGCCAGCCAAGATGCGCGGAGCCGCGAAGCTCCGAGCCGTACCGTCCGAAGTCCTGATGCAAATATGTGAGGTCGAGCGTGAAACGCGGAGTCTGGCCCGACTGCGCCTGTCCGTTGACTCCGATAAGAATGAACGGAGGCCCGTTCTCCTTATCAGCCAGCTTCACCGTGATCTCCGCATCACGCACACCGCGAATGGGGCCCTTCGGATAGCTAACCTGGTAGGTCGCCTCGTAACGTTCGTCTGCCCGCAGCTCATCCAGCCGCTTGTCGATGACGGCAGCTTCCGCAGGCTGGCCTACCAATTTCTGCAGCTTGCGCTCGACAGCTTCTTTCACCTCGTGGTTTTCGGTATCCACCTTGATGGAGGCGATGTTACGCGGCTTGTCCGCGGTCAGCGCAGCCCGCTTCGCAAGATATGCCGCCCACTCGCTATCGGAGATAGCGTAGGCCATCAGCTTGTCTTTCTGCGCTTCGGTCGCGTCGTAGCCCAGCTTCTCCAAGTCCGTTGCCTTGCCATAGTCCAATGTCGTCATATTGCCGGTCTGCGGCTCGATGACGACATCCGCCAGCCGCCGCGACTGCAGCTCATTCCCCCAGATCGCCACCGAGAACGAGCGTTGCAAGGTTCCTAGCAGGCCGCCGCCATCACTGTTCGGCGCCAGTTTGGCCAAAGGCATCGAGACCGCGAGAATCACATCGTCGTGCAGGTCAGACTTCAACGTCTGGGTCGGCAGATTCTCAAGTACGCCCCCGTCCACATAGGTGTGTCCGTCTCTCTGCACCGGGGGAAAGATTCCCGGTAGCGCGATGGAGGCACGGATCGACTCCGGCAGTGATCCGCGTGCGAACACCACCGGCTTGCCTTCGGTGATATCCGTCGCCGTACAGCGGAACGGAACCGACAACTGGTCGAAGCTGGTCTTGTCGCCATACGACAAAAACTGCGCCGAAAGAAAAGCGTTCAGCCCGGCATCGACCAGCAGGCCATTGCGAATGCTGATGCCGTGCTTCAGACCGATGGTCATATAGTTGGGCGCGCTGCGGCGATCTTCGCGCCGGCGGTAGTTCAGTGTGTTGAAGTCGTTGGAAAGGCGAAAGACCTTGGTCAGCACCTCATCGCTGGTCAACTGCTGAATATCATCCGGCGTATGCCCGGTGGCATAGAGTGCCCCGACTAGCGCTCCCATACTGGCGCCCGCGATGCCGTCGACTGGGATGTGATGCTCCTCCAGCCAGCGCAGTACACCGATCTCTGTAAGACCAAGCGCACCACCGCCACCGAGGGCAAGACCTATCTTCTTGCGCGCGGGTTGGGGGGTAGACTCCGCAGTCTGTGAGGGCAGGGATGTCGTGCAGAGTGCAGCGGTGAGGAGGGCCACCAGGGTCGAACGTGTCCGCATACCTTTATGGGATGCCCTTGTTCCACCTGCGGTCCAGCAAAAACTACACGAGGGAAACGGGATGGCTAACGTGGGGCGATACATTGGGTGCCCCATCCATTGCGTAGAAATGGGTGGGTTGTTCGAGCGCAGCTGGGCACCCAGTGTATGGGGTTAGTCCAAGACAAGAAGGCCCGGTATTCGCCGGGCCTTCTTGTTGGTTCAATCCTTATACGGATCGAACTCGTTTGCTCCTGCCATGGCGACGCCCAGCGG
>JABFXN010000252.1 GCA_013361705.1 Acidobacteriaceae bacterium | reverse complement strand
AAACGCCATGAAGACCGCCTTTCGTACCCTCGCCGTTGCCCTTGCTCTGACCGGCGCTGTCGCTTCCGCCCACACTCGCACCACTGACGTGAAGCCTGCCCGCGCCACCAGCATTGTGCCGATTCCGGTCTGCCCGCCCGACGACCCGAACGCTTGTGGGATGTAGTCCAAAAGTTGCAGGCGAAATTCATTGATCGACTCCGTTAGCTGGGATACAGTTAAAGTCCCGGTAGCTGCAGGAGCCTGTTCATGAACGCAAAGTCGCTTATTCAACTCC
The DNA here is from genome assembly GCA_013361705.1 of Acidobacteriaceae bacterium. Lineage (GTDB taxonomy): Bacteria > Acidobacteriota > Terriglobia > Terriglobales > Acidobacteriaceae > Terriglobus. The sequence continues at coordinate 2,290 of JABFXN010000252.1, read as the reverse complement.
TGGAATACGTTGATCCCCTTCTTTGCCTGATCACAATCGGCGCACTATTTCGCGCCAAGCAGGTGCGGGCGTTCTTCAGCCTGTTTCTCCTGCTGTCCACCAAAGTGATTGCGGACAGTGTTGCGCTGCTGATCTTCTTCCTTTTGGCGCGCGGTGTGGATAAGCACGTCGCATATCCGATTTACTTCTATACCTACTGGACGGCATACGCGCTCGAGGCAATCCTCTCGATCCTGGTGATCTACAGCATCTTCAAGTTGGCGATGGAGCCACTCAAGGGTCTTCAGTCGCTGGGCCTCCTGGTCTTCCGCTGGGCCGCAGCCATCTCGATCGCCGTCGCCATCGGCATGGCCTTCGGTCCGCACATGACCAGCACCAAATTCATCATCAATGCGGCTAACCAGTTGCAGCGTACCCAGAGCATCCTGACTCTGTGCCTGTTGCTCTTTGTCTGCTTCGCCATCCGCCCGATGGGCCTCTCTCACCGCAGCCGTATCTTCGGTGTCAGTCTCGGCCTGGGAATTCTATCGACAGTAGAGTTGGTGAGTTCGGCATGGCTCACGAACATGACCACGATGTATATGACCTTCAGTGTGGTTCGCGGTATTGCCATCAGCCTCGCATTCGGCATCTGGGCAGCGTACTTCTTCATCCCCGAGCCGCAGCGCCGCATGATCGTGCTGCCGACGACCTCTCCGTTCCTCAAATGGAATCAGGTTTCGCTGGCACTGGGGCATGATCCCGGCTATGTCGTCGTAGGCAGCAGCTCACCCGATCTCTTTGCCCCCGCGGAGCTGGAGATCATGCGCCGCGCCGCCGAAAAGACGGTTCCGGTCGCAGCGCTCAACTAACCCAGCATTGCAGTTGGAAATGTAAAAGGGTCGTCTCCGGACGGCCCTTTCGCTTGACCGGCCTCTGCGATAGGCACAGAATTAGAACGTTAGGGACATCTCACTATGACAGCGTATCTGGTACTTCTCGTCGCGGTCTTCAGCCGCCTTCTGCCGCACCTGACTCACTCCGCAGGTATTGGCTTTACTGCCGTCGGCGGCGGCCTGCTCTACTTCGGTGCAAAACGCAACCGGTGGCACGCCATCGTTGCAACACTTGCCCTGATGGCGACCGACTATTACCTGACTGTCTATGCCTACGGCTACGCATTCCATGCCTCGCACTACCTGCCCACCTGGGCCTGGTACGCGGGTGTCTGCCTGATGGCGAATGCGACGCTGGCAAAGAAGCAGAGCTTCCTGCGCGTCACCGGCGCTGTGCTGGCCTCAGCCACCAGCTTCTTCGTGATCTCAAACTTCTTTGTCTGGGCGTGGTCGACGATGTACGCCAAGAGCCTCAGCGGACTCGCCGCCTGCTATGTTGCCGCGATTCCCTTCTACCGCTTTGACCTCATCGCCACCGGCCTGATTGCCGGCGTGCTCTTCGGCCTGCCGGCCCTGGTCCGCCAGATGACCGCGACCCACGAAGCCGCCAGCGACAGCCACCTGGCCCACTAAACCACTAAAGATCGACACACATTCAAAATAAGCCCTCGCTTCGGCGAGGGCTTTTATTTTGAGAGCGCAGTACAACTCCTCCACTGGGCGCAGGCGTTTCGCATCGCAGGTGCGAAACGCCTGTTAAGGGGACGCTACGATTCAGGGGCTTCAGGCTCTGAGGGCAAAGTATCCAGCTACTCTAGATCGAACGGGTAGAAAACTAAGCCTCGTCGATACGATCGCCGTGACTGGGCGGCTGACTGATCATCAGAAAACGCACGTCCTTCCCGCTACGGTTGAACGTCTGGTGGCGTTGCCCAGGGTGGATCTCAATTCCCTCCCCTGGCCGAACCATAAAGTCATGGTGCTCCACCTCAATCGTGAGCTCCCCATCCAGCACAAACGCAAACTGACGCGCCCGCACATGATAATGCCGCACCTCGCTGGTGCCCGGAGGCATACGCTCTTCAATCACACTCAGGCCGTCCTGCTTTACAAGATGCCAGCCGTCACACTGTTTGCCCCAGAGATAGTGCTCGGCGCTCTCTGTATTGATGACCTGCGTCGGGTCGGACCCAAAATCGCTCATGGAATGTTTCATAGACTGTCTAGTCTGCCGTTTATGCATCCACAATTCCAGCGAAGAAAAGGAGAATATAATCAGTTTCTGCCATGACGGCCACGCCCCAATCCGGTGAGTTCCGTATACCGGAGGACCGGTTCGTCTTTCTGCACATCGATCTGAACTCCTTCTTCGCCTCGGTCGAGCAACAGCTTCATCCGGAGTATTGCAACCGTCC
>JABFXN010000192.1 GCA_013361705.1 Acidobacteriaceae bacterium | reverse complement strand
CGGTCCCCAAAGGCTGGCGTGTGGCGTGAGCGCCTCGCCGGGACTACATTTATCGGTGTGGGTCTGAAGGTCGCGTTTGGGGACTAAAAATCGTAGAGAGTTTGGTGTCTCATTGCAGAGAGATCGTTGCATCTCTTTCGGTTTTATCGTGATCTAACCTCTCGCACCTACAACAGGTACTACAAGGAGATGCCATGGCAGAGACGAAGAAAGTTGCGCTCATTACCGGAGCAAACAAAGGGATTGGTTTTGAGACCGCCAAACAGCTCGGCGAGCAGGGAATCACTGTCGTGGTTGCCGCCCGCGATCAGCAGAAGGCCGATGGAGCCGCGCAGAAGCTGAAGGCCGCCGGTATCGACGCCTATCCCGTTGTGCTGGAGATCACCCGCTCCTCCGACTTCCCGAAGGTGTACGACTTCCTCGATAAGACCTTCGGCAAACTCGACATCCTGATCAACAATGCCGGTGTCAGTGAAGGTGGCGACGACTGGATGGCGAACACTGCGCCGACCGTGACACAGAAACAGTTGCGCAATGTCTTCGATACCAACTTCTTTGGCCTGATTGAGCTGACGCAGACATTGTTGCCGCTCGTCCGCAAGAGCCCTGCCGGACGCATCGTGAACCTCTCAAGCATTCTGGGTTCACTCACGCTGCACGCCGATCCTACTTCACCGATCTACGGCAGCAAGATGGTCGCGTATAACGCTTCAAAGGCCGCGCTGAACTCCTACACCATCCACCTGGCGGCGGCCCTGAAGGATACGCCGATCAAAGTCAACGCCGCCCACCCTGGTTGGGTCAAGACCGATATGGGCACAAGCGCAGCTCCGATGGAGATTCCTGACGGCGCGAAGACCTCAGTACGCCTCGCCACACTGCCCGCAGACGGCCCGACAGGCGGCTACTTCCACATGGACCAGACGCTTCCTTGGTAGGTAGGGAGTGCTCGTTAAAAGTTGCAAGTTAAAAGTTAAAGCGTTAAGGCTGTGGTTGTTGAGGTGAACATGCCTCACGCCACAGCCTTTCCTTTGCGTGGTGAGACTGACTATTCCGGTTGCCGAGACTTCAACGCTTCAACTTTCAACTTTTAACTTTCAACCTGGCTTTACCGATCTCCCACGCCTTCGCATACTTCCAGCTCGCATAGGCTGCATGGTAGAGGTGAAGCATCAGACCTTCACGGCCGTCGAGGAAGCCGAGGCGGAACCAGAAGTTCCATTTCAACTGAAGCACCGGGCGGATGACCACGTTCCAGACGAAGGTGAGATATCCACGGCTGACCACGCCCTGTTGGGCGAGCATCTCCGAACCCAGCCCACTGTAGCGGTTCATGTGTTCCACGAAGCCGGCGATCGTGGGATAGGGATAGTGAACCAGTGCGCCTTCAAGCTCATCCGATTCGCCTTCAAAGCTGATGGTCTCGTGCACCAGGCGCGCACCGAAGGTAGCTGCGCCGCGGCGGAAGAGTCGGAGCTTGCTGTCCGGGTAGAAGCCGCCATGCCTGATCCAGCGGCCGAAGATGATGTTCCTGCGCGGCAAATAGTAAGCGTCGTGAGGAGGGTTGGAAGGCAGCAGAACACGCAACTGCTCGGCAAGCTCGGGGCTTACCAGCTCGTCGGCGTCGAGCGACAGACTCCAGTCCCCGGTGCATTTAGCAATTGCCGAGGTCTTCTGTCCGGCATAGCCCTTCCAGGGTTCTTCGTAGACCTTGGCGCCGAAGCTGCGGGCCAGTTCGACGGTTTTATCGATGGATCCGGAATCCACCACAATGACCTCATCGGCGAACTGCAGCGAGGGCAGAGTCCGGCGGAGGTTCTCTTCTTCATTCAGGGTAATGATGGCGACAGAAAGCGTCATCGTACGCTCAGACTAACCGCGCCCGAGCCTTCTGGGTAATAAAAATTAGCCAAGTATGATGGAATCGTCGCTGAGATGCTCGCGTAACAGACGCTGCGTCAGCGGTTGCAGTGCCTCGCCGGTCTTTGGCAGCACAAACTGGCCATCGTGCCATTCGAGCTTGAACGAGGTCGACAGAGCCGAGATCCAGATCTGACGGACGGGCGTATTCGGGGTAAAGACAAACTTTGCGCTGCCGTCTTCAAAAAGAACATTCAGCACGCCGTTCTTCTCTTCTACCTCGAAGCCGCCATCTTCTTCGGCTTCAATCAACGCCTGCTTCAGGCTCTCGAGAGCGTTGTCACTCTCCCTGCGAAATGCGGCTTCGTCCAGCATGGTTTCAGTCTACCAATCCAGTTCAAATCCCGGGGCCTAGCGAACTCGTTCGCTGGTGTAAGGTCCTGGGCCAAAGACGAAGCCGCGCCTGGCACAGGGCCGGGCGCGGCGAAAGGAACGGAGAAATTCTGGTTAGAGCATTTTTCCTGTGGGTGTGATGTAGGGTTTCCGCATCTATGGGCGTTTTCCGCAATGAAAACGCCGCTGCACGCCACTTCCGGGATCCCCAGCAACAGGGAAAATGCTCTAGAAAGGAATATCGTCGTCGGTGATACCGGTGCCGGCGAAGTCGTCCACCGGCGCAGGCGAGCTGGAGCCGAAGCTCGCGGTGTTGCCGCGAGAGAAATTGCCGCCGCCCTGGCCGCCCTGACCACCGCCGCCACCAAGCAGCGTGAGCTCATTCACCAGGATCTCGGTGCGGTACTTCTTCTGTCCGCTTTCCTTATCGTCCCAGCTCCGCGTCTGGATCTTGCCTTCGACGAAAAGCTGCGTGCCTTTCTTGACGTAGTCGCGAACGATCTCCGCGGTGCGGCCGAAGCAGACAAGGTTGTGCCATTCGGTCTTATCAACCCAGTTGCCGGTCTGGTCTTTCGCGCGTTCGGCTGTGGCCAGGCCGAATGTCCCTACCATCGTGCCGCTCGGGGTCGAGCGAATCTCAGGATCCTTGCCCACATTGCCCAACAGAATCACTTTATTTACACCACGCGCCATATCTTCTCTCCACTTTTCTCTCTAATCGGTTGCACCGAGGATACTAGGATCGAACCCTTCCCTCAAATCCTATTCCCTCAAATCCTTGAGCCACTTTGCCATTCCCAAAAGAAAGAGGAGGCAGCCCATAGGCAGGCAGCACATGGCCACCATCAGGCCAAGCCAGCCCGTATTCGTATGCGGACCCTGCCGTGTAAGTCCACCAAAGACAGTGGCCGTCAACAGCGCGGACACAAGTCCCACCAGCAGAATGCCGCCGCCGTACTGCAACAGGGTTTTCGTGTCGTTCTTCATCTCTCGAATTCGCGCAGCCCCTTAGCGCCGGATCGCCGCCTGCATGAGGTAAACCACGACGCCGGTGACTGAAACGTACATCCACAGAGGGTAGGTGTACTTCGCCAGAGCACGATGCTGCGGAAAGCGTTCTGTCAGCGACAGGAAGAAAGTGATCAGCACAATCGGAAGCGCAACCACGCTGGTAAGAATGTGCGAGATCAGAAGCAACAGGTAAGTCCACCAGACGCCGCCTGTGTGCGCGATCGGCAGTTTGGTTTCGCCATGCAATGCAAAATTGCCCAGGTAGCTGACCAGGAAGAGTGTGGAAAAGAAGAACGCCGCAAACATCATCGTGCGGTGTTGCTTGACCTTCTTCGCCATGATGAAGCGCACGCCAATCAAGATACAGATGGCGCTGAGCCCGTTCAGCAAACCGTTCAGCGCGGGCAGGAAGGCGAGTTGTGTGCCTGCCATGTCGACCGGCTGGTGGAAATAGACAAGCCAGAAGATGAAGGCGCTGGCAGCGGCGCTGACCGCGATAATCGTCCAGATCACGCTCGCCGGCGTGTGGATTCTAGGTGCTCCGGCAGGAGTTGTTGTTGCCATTAGAAGAAGATCCTTCCCTGGGCGTTCAGCATCATGGCCGCCAGCAACAGCGGCAGATAGATGACAGACGCTTTCAGCAGATCGCGTGCATAGGCGCGCGATTTCAGTGGGTCCGTTTCTTTCAGAATCCTGGCAAAGCGCACCGTGTACCAGAGGTAGCCCAGGCTCAGGATGGTTGCGGCGATGGCATAGGGAATTCCGGTCACTCCCAGCCATGTCGTCCACAAGCTAACAGGAATCATGAGTACGGCGTAGAAAAGGCTCTGGGCCACGGTCGTCAGCCCGTTGGGCGAGACGACAGGCGTCATCTTGATGCCGGCGTTGGCATAGTCTTCCCGGTACATCCAGGCGATGGCCATAAAGTGCGGGAACTGCCAGACAAAGAGCACAGCGAACAGGGCGACACCGGGCCACTCGATCATGCCGCGGGCAGCCGTCCAGCCAATCAGCGGTGGCAGGGCGCCTGGGAAGGCTCCAATGAAGGTCGCCAGCGTCGTCATGCGCTTCAGCGGCGTATAGATTCCGACGTAGCCGACAGCGGTGATCAGAGTGAGAGTCCCGGTCAGAAGATTGGTCTCGTGCGCCAGGAACATTGACCCGAAGAAGACGGCTGCAAAGCCCAGAAGCAGGCCGTGCAGCAAGCCGATACGGCCGGACGCCATGGGACGGCGCGCGGTGCGTCGCATCTGTGCGTCGCTGCGGCGCTCCAGGGCTTCATTCAGCGCGGCGGAGCCGGCAGTGACCACGGCCATGCCGCCGAGGGTGTTGAGCAGGCCCATGTTGAAGGGACTAATGCCGCTCCGGAGCGAGCCCAGATAGAAGCCGGCCGCGCCGGTGATGACGACCAGCAGGGTGACACGGGCTTTGAACAGCTCCGCATAGTCCATCATCCACTCGCGAAGCCGTGAGGCCGCGGCGGAGCCCGTCAGATCCTGAGTTGTTGCCGGGGATTGCACGCTCCTACTAGGATACAGCGCTGCTTTCTGCCAGTTGAGGCCCGCATAGAAAATCGGCTGCCGTGGCAGCCGATTTTCGGACAGGTCATGATTACGGCTCAGCCCTGGCACATCGCCGCGAACCTCATCCAGAGGTGAGTTTGTCCGAACGGAATTCGCGTCAGGTGCACCACGATGAGCGCCAGGGCCGGAATCCAGGTAGCGCGATGGATCCTTTTCAGCGTGATGAGGTCGTAAACCATGATGGCTGCCAGTAGGACGAAAAGCACAAGCGACTGCTTCAGGCCGGTCAGGCTTGGCCATACCGTGTACGGAAAGCGTCCGACCGCAGCGTCCAGGATTGCGATTGTCGCAATCATAATCAGTCGTTTGTGTGCCTGGGGCGTGCGGCGGGCCAGGTAGCTCCATCCGGCAAAGCATGCGAAAAGTCCCGCGCCCGTGACCGGCACAATAAAGAAGGTCAGCGGATCGAGACCTGACCCAGGGGGCGAAAAGTTTCGCCGCAACGCGTCCAGGGCCGCGGCCATGGCGATGACGACCCAGGCCGCCGCCAGGCTGAAGCCCCACAGACCCACGGTCATGTGCAGTTTCACCTTGCGGGCAGAGACCAGGCCGATCTGGACGATCAGGGTAATAAGCCATAACGTTGCCGCGATGGCATGGACGTGAATCGTTGGGCTGGGAAGTTTGGCGTGGACCATGCCGGCGGCGTAGTAGGTCTTTGAGAATCCGAGCCAAACCAGCAGAAGCATCAAGCCGCACAGCATGGGAAAGAAGATACGGTCCGGATGTACCGGCCGTTTTACAGCCACAGCAGTTGTTGCCATAGCGTTCGTTCATCCTTTGTGGATTTTGGGAATTTACCAAGCCCTTCCGGCAGGGCAGATTTACCATAAGCCTTGATGCCGTCCGACGCTACAACTTTTCCATCGCAGAAGGATTTCGTCCGTCTGGCGAAATCGCACACCCTGGTTCCGGTCTACCGCACGGTGACCGCCGATCTCGAGACCCCCGTCTCCGCCTGCCTGCGCATCGCCGCCGAGGAGCCGGAGGCATTTCTGCTGGAATCCGTTGAAGGCGGCGAGCGCATTGGCCGCTACACCTTCATCGGGATTCAGCCGTATCGCCGCATGACCTCTCGCGGAACGTCGATTACCGTCACGGAAGGGAAGCGAACGCGGAACTTCACCGGCGATATCTTCACAGAGCTGAAAGCGGCGCTGACAGCCCACAAGCCGGCCAAGCTGCCAGGACTGCCTCCGTTTACTGCAGGGGCCGTAGGCTTCTTCAGCTATGACGTCGTTCGCCAGATCGAGCGCCTGCCGGAGCTCGCCGACGACGAACTGCATGTGCCGGATGCCTGCCTGATGTTCTTCGATCAGGTATTGGCCTTTGACCACGTGAAGAAGGCGATCCACCTGATTGTGACTGCGGACGTGACGAAAACCTCTCCGACGGTAGCCTACAAGCGGTCTGAGAGCCGGCTGAATGCGCTGGAAAAACGCCTGCATACGTCACTGAAACGGACGCGGAAGCGGAGGAACGAGGCGAAGCTCGAGATCAAGCCGCGGACCCGCAAGGCTCAGTTCCTTAAGGCTGTGGAAAAGACGAAGGAATATATCGCCGCAGGCGACATCTTCCAGTGTGTCCTGTCGCAACGCTTTGACGTCACCCCGGGTGTGGATGCCTTTGAGGTCTATCGTTCGCTGCGTATCGTCAATCCCAGCCCCTACATGTACTTTCTGCGGTTCCCGATGGACGGTGTTCCGGCGCATATCGTCGGCTCATCGCCGGAGCTGCTGGTGCGTGTTCACGGATCGAAGGTGGAGTACCGTCCGATCGCAGGCACACAGCCACGGGCGGAAGACCCGGCGGAGGATCTCGCGCTGGAGCTGCATATGCGCCAGGACCCGAAGGAGGTCGCTGAGCATGTGATGCTGGTCGATCTGGGCCGTAACGACGTGGGCCGCGTCTCCGAGTTCGGGTCGGTCAAGGTGACTGATCTGATGTTCGTCGAGCGTTATTCGCACGTCATGCATATGGTCAGCTCGATCGAAGGTACCCTCCGCGACGGTCTCAACCCGATGGACGCCTTCAGGGCCTGCTTCCCCGCGGGCACTCTCTCAGGCGCGCCGAAGATTCGCGCCATGGAGGTGATTGAGGAACTGGAGCCGTCACGCCGCGGTGTATACGGCGGCAGCGTGCTGTACGCCGATTTCTCCGGAAATCTCGACTCCTGCATCGCGATCCGTACGCTGTTCATGCACGGCAAAGAAGGCCACATCCAGGCCGGGGCCGGCATCGTGGCCGATTCCGTGCCAGAGAAAGAGTTCCAGGAGAGCGTGAACAAAGCGCGCGCAGTGGTCCGGGCGATCGAGAGGGCTCGGACACAGGTGTAAGCGGCCAGGCGGATCGACAAATTCGATCTGGGTTTTTGTCAGGACTTTTGGGTTTTCCTAGCCCACCCTAGCGTCGCGAACGTTCACCCCAACGAACAAGTTCGTCGGGTACCCCGACGGCGGGGTACCGGGTAGAGAAGATCATAAAAGCGGATTTCGCTACGAAATGACAAAGGGCGCAGCATTCGCTGCGCCCTTCTGTTATCCGCGGAAATCTCGATCAGTGCGGTGAATGACCGTTCGGCTTGCCGCCGCCTTCATCCCCGTTCGTGGCGGCAAGCGCCGTCTGGATGTTATTCCAGACATCTTCGGAAGGATCGATGTCGCTGCCAGGATCAAGCAGCATGCGGGCCTGCTCTGCGATGTATTCCAGGTCGCGGACCAGCGCGGAGCAGGTCGGGCACGTGCTCAGGTGCTGCGCGTAGACGGGATCGTCCGAGAGCCTGCCTCCCTTGGAATTAGCAAAGAGCTCAGGGAGCTGTTCCTGGAACTCCGCGCAATCGATCGTGCGGATTGGAGTGGAATCGGACACTTAAGCGACCTCCTGCCGGGCAGCCATCTCACTCTGCTTAAGTAATTCGCGGAGCTTGAGGCGGGCCTTATGCAACTGGGATTTGGAATTGCCGGTAGAACACTCAAGCATGGCGGCAATCTCATTGTGCTCATAGCCTTCAATGTCATGCAACACGAAGACCAGACGATATCCCGGGGGAAGGGTAGCAATAGCGCGTTCAAGCGCGACACGATCGACGGAGCCTGACAGCTGGGGATCAGCGGTGCCGAAGTCACGCTTCGGTGCATCTTCCTCGCTGGGGTTGATGGTCTCTTCAAGAGAGACGAGCTGTAGCCCCTTCTTACGCAGATGCATCAGCACCAGATTGACGGTCAGACGGTGCAGCCAGGTCGAAAACGCGCTCTCTCCACGGAAGCTACCGAGCTTGCGAAACAAATGCAGAAAGGCTTCCTGGGTCATGTCTTCGGCTTCGGAGACATTGCCGAGCATACGAAGACACAGCGTGTAAACGCGCCGCTTGTGAAGCGCATAGAGTTTGGCGAATGCGTCGGGGTCACCATTTTTAGCCCGCTCCAGGGCATCTGCCTCGCCGGCGATGGGGGGATTACGCTTAAACATGCCTGGCGTCGCAGTGGTCTGGGTCATCGTCCTGCCTTGAAGTTGCATAGGGTTGTTATGGCTTCGTGGAACCGGGTTGTGTGCGTAAAAGTCATGCGCCAGGACACCAATAGTACAGCATGGCCGTACGATTGGCTGAAAAACAACTGACGCCTTCGGAGGCTTACTCCCATTAGAGGCGACGATAGAAGTGTGAGTTGCCTGACGAAGACATCCGGGCTTGGGGAAAACGTAGCAAACATTGAGCGATAAAGCGCTAGGGTGTGTCATCAAACTCGTGCCGTCAGCGCCGGGAGCAGATTTTTTCGAGATCGAGGAGTGAGGAGAGAACTGTAGCTGGTCTACTGGAACGACGAGAGACGAAGAGATCGGGAAATCGGGGTCCCCAATCAGCTTTGCTGGCTGGGGTGAAGAAATCTGCCCCGGCCCTTCGAGTTGCGGCGCAAATTCGCCCATACTTCGTTGCCGGCCTCGACTGTGGACCCACTACAGCCTTCGGCCTCCGCCTCGTCTGGACCAATTTGCGCTCGCAACGCCGACGACCGGAGTTTGATGACACACCCTACGAGCCGATATAACGCGCATAGAGCGTACGCGCCTGCACCGGATCGGTTGTGCCCTGAATCAGCGCGCGGCCATCGGGAAAGACCGTGATCGTAAACGGCGGGCGCTCAAAACGCAGCAGCAACTCGTTGGAACGGATCGTGCCGTGGGGCGCCAGGCGGGCCGCGAGCTCGGCGAAATCGACGGGCCGGTTGTGCTCGTGGATCTGGACGGAGTTTCGGCCACAGAGGGTGATTTGAGGGCGAGCCTCACCGGCCAGGTGAACAAACTGCCGCTTACCGCAGACCTCACACTCGGAATCTGGTCTGGCCGAAGAGATCTCACTGCGCTCATTGGTCCACAGATCGTAAGAGAGCAGAGTGCGGCGCATGGCAATGAGATCGCCGGTGAGATATTTCAGGGTCTCGGTCACCTGCAGCGACGCAGCGAAGTTGACGGCGGTATTAAGAATGCCGGCGGTATCGCATGTCTCGACCGTGCCCGAAGGCGGCTTGGGGAAGAGGCAGGCGAGGCACGCTGTCTGTCCGGGAAGGATGTTCATGCTGGCGGCATAAGAGCCGATGGCGGCTGCATAGATCCAGGGAACAGCCTGCTCGATGGAATAGTCGTTGATCAGATAGCGCGTCTCGAAGTTGTCGGTCGCATCCAGAACAATCTGCGCGCCGTTGAGAAGTTCATGAATATTGCCGGGGACCAGGTCTGCAATGTAAGCCTGGATGGCAATCTGGGAATTGAAGGCTGCAATGCGCCGACGGGCGGCCTCGGCCTTGGGTGTAGCGTTGCGCGCATCCACTTCTTCAAAGAGGACCTGGCGCTGGAGGTTGGACTCTTCAACAAAGTCGCGGTCGATGAGGGTCAGCGTACCCACTCCGGCGCGCGCCAGCAGTGCAGCGGCCGCC
>JABFXN010000185.1 GCA_013361705.1 Acidobacteriaceae bacterium | reverse complement strand
ATGGTTGCTCCTTCCAGCTTGCCCTGCTTCTGTTGCATCATGACCCCGTAGAGAAGGTCCTTGTTCATGCCGAGCGAGATCATGGTGGTCACACCGTACCGCTCGTACTGCTGGATCTGACGTTCTACATTCTGTTGAGTATAGTTTTGTGGTCCGACGGTTGTGCCCTGCGTGAGTCCCAGGTGGCCATGACCATTAATGATCCCGGGCATTACGGTTTTGCCTGTCAGCTTGATGACGTTCGCATCGGCGGGCCTCTCGCCAGTGCCGTAGCTGATGATCTGTGAAATCTTGCCATTCTCGATGAGAATCGACGCGTGCTTTACAGGTGCATAACCGCTGCCAGCTATCAACTGCACATCCTGAAGTACAATCGGCATTTCCGTCGAGGCAGTTTGCGCCTCCAGTGAGCACGTTAGCAACAGCACCAGCGGCAGCAGTTTCACACAACTATGACGCCGAACAACGCGATTGCGTGTCAGTCGCCGAGCGATTCTGCGGGACGCGAGGTTGGGTCGGCGATCGCGGTCAGCTTACTGTGGCGGCGGCTGTAGCCAAAGAAGACACCCAGTCCAATGGCGAGCCAGACAACAAACCGCAGCCAGTTATAGGGATTCAAGCTCGCAATCAGGAGCAGATTGAAAATCACTCCAAGAATGGGCACCAGCGGAACAAGCGGCGTCCTGAATGGACGTGGAAGCTCGGGGCGCTTTTTCCGAAGGATGATGATTCCGATGCACACCAGAATAAAAGCCGTCAGCGTGCCGATGCTGGTCATCTCGCCTAAAGTTGCAATGGGCGTTAAAGCGGAGAAAAAGGAGACGAATAGCATCAGCAGCAAGTTTGATCGCCAGGGAGTTCTGAAGGTAGGATGAACGTCGGAGAAGAGTCTCGGCAGAAGCCCATCGCGGGACATCGAGTAAAATACGCGGCTTTGCCCCAATAGCATCACCAGCATCACCGAAGTGAGTCCGGCAATAACCGCCAGGTCCATCGCCACACCAAGCCACGGATAAGGCATCTTCGCCAGCGCCAGCGTGATGGGCGCGGCGGAGTGGAGTTGCCGGTATGGCACGATGCCGGTGAGCGTGTATGCATACAGAATAAAAAGCACCGTGCAGATCGCAAGTGATCCGATCATTCCAATGGGCATATTGCGCTGCGGATTTTTCGTCTCCTGCGCCGCCGTGGAAACCGCATCGAAGCCGATATAGGCAAAGAAGATAATGCCCGCTCCTCGAAAGATTCCAAACCAGCCATAGTGCCCGGAGAAGGTGCCATCGGTGTTGGGCGGGAGAAACGGAACGTGATTTGCCGGATTGATGTATGCCCAACCGATGCCGACAAACACCAACACAACCGCGACTTTCAACACGACGATGATGTTGTTCACGAGCGCCGATTCGGAGATGCCGCGGATAAGAATTATGGAGATCAGGCAGATGCTGAATACGGCGGGCAAATTGATGATTCCGTGAATGACCCTGCCGTCGGGAAGCGTCATCGTGTCAAAAGGCGAGACGGCCAGCTGAGGGGGAAAGCCGACTCCGAAGCGCTGCAGAAGGTAATAAACGTGGCTCGACCAGCTGACGGAAACGGTTGCCGCGCCGACGGCGTACTCGAGAACCAGTGTCCAGCCGATAATCCACGCAATAAACTCCCCCATCGTGGCGTACGCATACGTATAAGCGCTGCCCGCGATCGGAATCATGGTGGCGAACTCGCTGTAGCAGAGTCCGGCAAAAGTGCATCCGATAGCGGCAACGATGAACGAGAGGACGATAGCGGGGCCGGCGTTGTTGGCCGCCACCTCGCCCGATAACGAAAAAATACCCGCGCCTACAACAGCGCCGATTCCCAAGGCGACCAGCGCGCCTGCTCCCAGAGTTCGTTTCAGGGAATGTTGGGCTTCATTGCTTTCGTCTAGATTGCGATCGATTGGTTTAGTTGCTAACAGGCTCAAATAAGTACCTCAGAACACAAAGGCGAGCAAAACAGTGAAAAGGTGAAGATAGCATAAATAGCGCACTCGCTGTCGTGTTACTGCGGCTCCGGGCGCTCTTGCTGTTGGGTCGTCCGGTGTTGAACGCAAGTTCAACGATCGTCACCCGGACTCGTCCCTCGTGGTGGCTGCTGCGGCCGGCGCGACCACTGAATGAACTCTGGACAGAGCCTCGGGGCTAGCCAATACGGACAAGACGTCGCCCACTTGAAGGCGTGTGCTGCCCCGTGGAACAAGGTACTCGTTCCCTCTGGTCACCAGCATGATGTGAGCTCCGCGCGGAACATGTAAGTCCACGATCTGCTTTCCCGCTGCTCGCGACCCTTCTTCTACCACCAGCTGCGCAACTTCGCTGCGATTTGCTCCCGCTGGGAGGACATCTAAAGGAAACCGCTGGTCCGTTGCCGGAGAGGCGACCTGCAGCCTCAATTTCTTGGCGACCCATCGGATCGTCGTACCCTGCAGTAGGACAGAAATCAGCACGATAAAGAAAACGGCGTTGAAATACAGTTCCGCGTTCGGTACACCCGCCAGGAGCGGGAATGTGGCCAGGACGATCGGAACTGCGCCTCGCAGAC
>JABFXN010000121.1 GCA_013361705.1 Acidobacteriaceae bacterium | reverse complement strand
CTGTTCGGGAGTTTTCTCATCGAGCGGACCTGCCCAACGTGCGCCCTGGGCTCGGGCCAGCTCCTGGTGGTCGGGTTCACGCGTGGCCACGAAGACCTCACAGCCCCAGTGGAGAAGAACAGGCAACACCATTTGTGCCGAGGCACCATATCCAAATAGACCAACGTTTGTACCGGGTTTGACGTCAGCAACGAGTAGACTCCTGTAACCTACCGCACCGGCGCAAAGAAGAGGAGCGGCCGTTTCCGACGACAGGCTCGCTGGAATTGGATAGGTGAAACGGGTATCGACGGTGACGTATTCTGCAAACCCTCCGTCGCGTCCGTATCCCGTGAATACGGGGTGGTCGCATAGATTCTCACGGTCTGTCCTGCAATATCGGCAGGTGCCATCAGTACCGCCAAGCCAGGCAACCCCGACGCGATCTCCAATGTGAAGAGAACTATCGTTCGTCTTCACGACCTCACCCACGATCTGGTGCCCGGGAATGATGGGCTTTTTGATCGGAGGAAGGTCCCCTTCAGCGATATGGAGGTCCGTATGGCAAACTCCACACGCCAGCACCTTCAGTAAGGCTTCACCAGGCAAGGGCGAGGGCACTGGGACGTCCCGCAGTATGAGCGGTGAGGTCTCAATCGGCGCCGGCTGTTCCAGGACTGCAGCACGCATTGGAGAACTCCTCGATGCTCCAATCATGTACCGTCCTGGTATCTGGAGCAAATCACTCCGTCCGAAGCGCGGTCATGGGGCTTACGTCCGCTGCTCGTCTTGCCGGAAGATAGCCCGAGCAGACAGCGACAGAGAGCAGCAGCAGAATCATTCCGGAAAATGTGATGGGATCGCTGGGCTCCGTTCCATAAAGTAGTGCGGTGATAGCCTTTGCCACCATGAAAGAAACGATTGTTCCAATTGCGATGCCGATGACAGAGAGGCGCACCGTTCTTCCGATAACACTGAAGAGCACACGGATACGTGTTGCCCCGAGAGCCATGCGAATGCCAATCTCCTGTGTTTGGCGGGCAACTGAATAGGAGATGACGCCGTAGATTCCAAGGCACGCGAGCAAAAGCCCGACAGCGGCGAAGATTGCGACAAGGAAGGCAAAGAAGCGCCGAGGAGAGATGCTGTGGTCGACCAGGGCTTGCAGCGGGCGTAGCTCTACCGCGGGCTGGCCGGGGTTGAGTCGCCGCAAGGTGGAAAGTAAGGGGGTTGCAAGAGTATCCGGCGGCATGGAACTGCGAATCACCAGTTCTGCGCCGTCTTCACCCCATCCCTGGGCGATGGGCAGATAGACCTGCCACGAAGAACCAGCCTCGACGTTGGTCTCATGGATATCTGAGACGACACCAATGATACGGACCTCTTTCCCGCTCATCACAACCATGTGATCGAGCGCATCGCCATTGGGGAACAGAAAGCGTGCGGCCTTCTCATTGATGATGATCACCGGTTCGTTTGTCGCGTTGTCATTCCAGGAGATATCACGCCCACGAAGACGCATGCCCATCGTTGGAAGATAGCCAGGAGAGACGACATAAACGAATGTGGACGGACGCTCGTTCCGCCCATACGTCACCCCTTTAACTCCAGGAGGGCCCCAGGTGCGATTGCGTGCGAGTGGAAGATTGTCGGAGAGACCCGCAATCTCAACTCCTGGAACCGCGGAGATTTCGTGCAGCAGATTGCGATAGAAACTATACCGATCCTCATTCTTCAGGTTTGGTACATCGACCGTGATTGATGCCGATTGGGATGGCCGGAAACCGAGGTCAACATCCATGACGTGGAGAAAGCTTCTCAATAAAAGGCCTGCGCCGACGATCAGGACACAGGCCAGGGCGATCTCACTCACGACAAGCGCATTGCGCAACCCTTCATGCCGTTTGCCTTCACTGGCAGCCGGACCACTGTCTTTAAGCCGTGACTGAAGGCCAGTATCGGTCGCTCGAAGGCTCGGGATTGTGCCGAAGAGGACCATTGCGACAAGGCCGAGAAGCACCGTCCACCAAAGTGTGACTGGATCGATGCGAAGTTCTGAGATGAGTGGCAGCGCGATCGATCCCTGATGGGCGAGCCAGCTCGCGACGGCTGCCGCCACGGCGACTCCCAGGATCGAACCGGAGGCGGCGAGCAGGAAGCTCTCTGTGAGCAACTGTCGTAACAGGCGGCCGCGGCTGGCGCCCAGTGCGAAGCGAAGGGAAAACTCTTTGCTGCGCGCAGCCGCACGGCCAAGTAGCAGGTTAGAGAGGTTGACACAGACGATCAGCAGAATGGTCGCAACTGCAGCCCAAAGGACATAGAGAGAATGACGTAGCTGCCCGGCAACATGTTCCTTCATCGGAACAGCGACGGCGCGGCCATAGCTGCCCTTGCTATCGGGGAATTTCTTTCCCCAATAGAACTGAGGGAACAGCGTTGCTGTTTCGGACGACGCCTGCTGTGCGGTAATGCCAGGCTTTAGACGCCCGATGAACGTCAGCGTATTTCCAGAGTAACGGATCGCCTCAACATTCAGAGGCGTGAGCACGTCTACGCGTGTCCCGGGCGAAAACGTAGAACCGAAATCGAAACTCTCCGGCAATATTCCGACAACCGTTACTGGTGCGTTGTCGATCGAGACTGCGGTATTGATCAGGTTGCGGTCACCATGGAAGTGCGCCGTCCAGAATGCATGCGAAAGCATCACGACTGGCGACGCGCCTTTAATCCCGTCTTCTTTGCGGAAGTCTCTTCCAAGACCAGGCGTTACGCCAAGCACGTTCAGAAAGTTCGGAACGACATCGATTCCGGTGATCGGTTGCGGAATGCCGTTACCGGTCAGTTTATGGTTGTTGGGCGAACTGAATGCAAAATAGCCCGTTACGCCGCTGTAAGAGCGATTCATATCGCGCAGGTCTTCATACGCGTCGACCGAATAGGTAGAACCGGAGAGCCCGCCGCCGGCATCTGCTGGTTGAATCCATACCAGCGCTTCGGGATCGTGAAAGGACAAAGGCCGTAAAAGGATCGTGTTCACCAGGCTGAAGACCGCGATATTGGCGCCCATACCAATTGCGAGGATGGCGACTGCAACCACGGTAAAACCGCGATCCCGCTTCAGGGAACGAAGGCTGAACTGGAGATCCTGCCGCAGGGTGTCTAACCATGCCCTCGGATGCTGGTCGTGACATTGTTCGCGTGCCGCCTGCAAGCTGCCGAATTCAATGGAAGCCTGACGGCGGGCTTCGTGAGGTGACAGACCTGATGCAATCTTTGCCTCGATGGCATGCGCCATATGAAGGCGTAGCTCTTCGTCGACTTCCGTTGAGGCGTTGTGCTTGCGAAAGATGTAGCGGAGGCGGGAGATGGCTTCGCGGATCATGCGAACTCCTCCCGGGATGCGTTAAGTACCGTCGAGATCGCGGTGCTCAGGCGCTCCCATTGTTCCAGCTCTGACCGTAGTTGCTTGCTGCCAAGAGGTGTGAGGGAGTAGAACTTTGCCTTCCGATTGTTCTCTGAAGCTCCCCATGAAGCTTCAATCCAACCCTTATATTCGAGCCGATGCAGCGCGGGATAAAGAGAACCCTGCCCGATCTGGAGGACATCCGCTGAGATCTGCTGAATGCGGGTGGCGATGCCCCAGCCATGCATGGGGCCGTGAGCGAGGGTTTTCAGGATAAGGACGTCGAGCGTTCCCTGAAGAATGTCAGTAGACGGCGGCATAGGCTCTCCCCTTGATATTCGACAAAAGAGTTTCGCATCTCGTGTCGAATGTCAAGGGGAGGAATGCCACAAATCTTCGATCAGGCCTTCGAGCTCACCATTTCGAGCTCCTGCAGGCCGACGCTTCCCCCGGTAAGGTCGTCGAGCTGTTTGGAAAAGGCCTGGAAATGAGGAGTGGCGAAGTGGTATTCCAGGGCCGCTTTTGAGACCCAGTTCTCATAGACGACCCATGTATTCGCGTCATTCAGGGAATGGTGCAGGTCATAGTTGATGCAGCCCTCTTCTGCGCGCGATGGTGGCACAAGTGCGAGAAGCGCCTGTCCAAGTGCCTCGCTCTTACCCGGTTTCGCTATCAAGGTTGCAATGATCGTAAGTTGCGGCATCGTTTCTCCGATTCTTGTCTTGTGGTGGCTGTGTTCAGGTTGCTACTGCGAGGGTTTCAAGGAGACGGTCTTTCCGGTTTGCACCGAGGTGCGAGCGGCGTCGAGGATCTGCATTACGATCAGGTTCGTGTCCAGGGAAGACAGATCGCCCTGATCTTTGACCTGTCCATGGAGGACGGCAGCCAGGTATTTCAGAGAGCCGGATTGAGCGGGCGGAAGCGAGGGTGAAGTTCCCATCTGCTCTTCGGATTCACCACGGAAGCGCTTGCGTGCATGGGATGGGCCAACGGTAAAGATGGTTCCCTGGGTTCCATAGAGCTCCATATCTTTGCGGGCGAAGCTCCAGTTCCAGGACGCCATTAGGACGGCTTGGGTCTTCGGGTAGCGCACGATGATCGTTGCATCGTCGTCGACGTGCGGGTAGATCTCCGGCTTGTCGGTCTGAGCGGAGGCGGTGACAGAGATTGGAGTTTCTCCATGCATCAGCACAGTGGCAAGGTCAGCGCCGTAGCAGCCGAAGTCGAAGAGTGCACCTGCGCCATTGCGGACGGGATCGGTGAGCCAGGGAAGCCATTCCGGGCCGACCCCAATCTCCTTCGGGCCTTCGTGCCCATCGTGCACAACGACTTTCCGTACATCGCCGAGCTTACCATTGGCTGCCAGGTTCAGCGCTTCAGCGTTGGAGGAGTACCACGTCGTCTCGTAGTTGACGAGGACATGCACGTTGTAATGTTTTGCCGCATCCCGGATAGCCAGCGTATCGGGCATGGTGGTCGCAAGGGGCTTCTCTACCATGGACGAGATGTGATGACGAGCAGCAGCCTCGATGACACGACGATGGTCGAGGATTGTGGTGTAAACCAGTACCGCATCAGGGTGCGTGCTGTTGAGGGTCTCTTCCAGGTCGGTGTGGAAGAGGGAATGATCAAGCGAGAATTGCTTCTCGTAGCTGGCGGCGAGCGCGGTATCGGGTTCCACGATTGCGACCAGCTGGGCATCCGTGGACTTAGGAAGATCGCGGAGGAAGCCTTTGACATGGCCGTGAACAAGGCCGACGATCGCGACTCGAATCGGCTGCTGCGCTGGGAGCACCGGTGCGAGTGCGAGGAAGAGAAGTGCCAGAGGTAGTCTCAATTTCACTGGGGTTAGGCTCCTTTGCCGTCAGAGCATTTTTTCACTGTAGGTGTGGTGTAGGGCTTCCGCATCCATCCATAGGCGTCTTCCGCAATGAAAACGCCGCTGCATGACCCTTCCGGGATACCTGGTAACAGGAAAAATGCTTCAGAAGGCAGTGTGCCGTGTCGCTTTGACGATGGTCAAGCGAACAGGCGGAAGCCCAACATCTTGAGCGCATGGTGGCTGAACAATCGTATGTTTTCGGTTCAGCCACCATAGGACATCTGGCCATGGTCTCTGCGGTTAGGTTGTGCTTGTTTTGCTCCGGCTTCGGTACAGCATGACAGGCCGTCGTGCTTGCATCGTGATTGTGATCTCACGTCCTGCCTGCTTCAGAGAGACGGGCTCTCTTCTGTCTGGGAAGAGGGCTACGCCTGTGACTTCCTGTGGGTTCCAGGAGGCAGGCAGCGTCGCGGTCAGCGGGCCGTCATGGACGGAATACATGGCGATGCGATCCTTGCCCAGGGGGCAGAAGACAGCGTCCTTTCGTGCCACCTCTGCTCCGTTGAGGATGACTTTGTAGCTCTGATCTTGCCAGTCCATCTCGATGGAGTTGCCGGAGCCTTCGAGATGTGTAACTGTCCGGTCTTGAGTACGCTGAAAGCCTTCGATGTTGAGCAGGTGCAGACGGAACCACGGCACCATCGTCAGATAGAAGGAGTCGAGCATTCTCTCCTGTGAGGTGTCTCCATTGAAGATGGAGTGCTGTGCTTCCCCGTAAAAGGTCATGAGAAAGAGTGGAAGCTCGCCCGCGTTACCGGCGCGGCCCCAGACTGCGCTCTTGCGATAGATCATGGAGAGCATCGGTACCGGCTTTCCGCCGAAAGGGCAGGGCTTGGGACCGCCTGCGTACCAGCTCATGCTCATCTTGCCGATGAATGGATAGCGAAGTCCTTCCGACGTGACGTCGACACCGTGTTTGGCGAACTCTTCCATAATGCGGTAACGGCCAGCATTGAGATTACGAATGCCGCTGGCCGGATGTTTGGAATCCCAGTCATTGCGGATGGCGTAATACGAGAGCACATCGACGTGAATGGTTCCCGGCAGCTTATAGCGTTCGCAGGTATAACGGACGCGGTCCGGTCCTGGACCTTCCATATATTTGGCCAGCCCCTGAATGTAGGATTCTTCTCCGGTCCATTCGCGGCTCTTCCAGAGCTCGCCATCGGGTTTGCGGGCGATCATCTCCTCGTTCCATGCCGGGCTGCTGCGATACGCGTCGTCGTAGTTGTCCGAGAGACTGACAGTCGTGTTCAGAGCCTTCGCGCGATCCATCAGACGCATCATGCCGTCATAGCCGCCAATACGTTCATCCACAACGTTCACCGCGGGGTAGCCCGTGTCTTTGCCACGGAACTGCCAGCCCCACAGGTGAACGAGTTGTGGAGAGCCGTCGGTCAGCGCATGCATGTCTCGAATGATCTGTTCGCAGCGCTCAAAGGTTGCCGAGGGCTTGGGAAACTTCGGCTCGTCAACCCGAATGCCTTAGATGAACTTGTCATCGTAGAAGTGATTGGGGATGGCAGGCATACGTGCCCGGACAAGTCTTGCTCCATCGACCCAGTCGAGGGCCTTTCCGCCGGCTTCCGGTTCGAGGAAGTCGAGGCGGCATGCAGACTTCTGCTCCACGAGCAGATTGGGTGTAGCGTTGTTGCCGCAGCTTTTCGGAGCGCCGCGTCCCAGGTTCATGTCGTAACAGGCGCTTCCGTCAACGCGATGAACCTTGGTGGTTCCGAGCGATGCGATTCTTTCGGGAGCCTCGCCTGTTACCGACAGGAGTGTGCCGTCCATGAATGCCGTCGTCTCCTGCACGCATACCGTGCCGGAATGCCCTGCCATGATGACGGGAAGAACGCCATTGATCTCTCCCCAGAAGGTATTGAGAGGCAGTTTGCCGGCCTTGGCATCGCGCAGTGAAACCAGATCGCCGCCGTCATCTGCATGTGCGATCCATGCATTCGGATCGGATTCGTGCACGCTGACAAGCGAAGGCATCGAGAGTGAGATTAGTTCGAAGCCGGGATGCTCCTGTACTTCCTCGAGTGTGACCTGAATGCTCCGGGCATCGAGGGTATAGCGCAGGGTAAAGCTTGCGGCAGGCGCAGAGCCGTAGGTTGCCTGGAAGTGGAAGTCGGTGGTGGTGCGTGTTGTCTTCTCGCTGGAGGGCCGTATCTCCACATAGCTGAACGCGTGAGGTTCTCGCTGAAAGAGGCGGGCCTTCAAGGGGATAGATGGCGCACTTCCGCGATAAAGCTTGCCGGAGCGGAGCAGTCGATAGGAGACGGGGAGACCCGTTGCCGCATCGAGCTGGAGTGCGAGATGAGGGGAGCGTAGCGATACGGCGCGGCCCGTAGGAACTGGAACCGCCGGCTCGGAGAAAAGAGTGCCGGTCTTTGCCATGGCCATGCCGGCGGCACTGATTTTGAGAAGGTTGCGTCGGTTCAGTCCATTGGGGCGAACAGTCATGCGCGCTGCTCCTTGCATTAGGTAGAGGCATCGTCTTGCTTGTTGCTGCGGGGGCGAGTGTTGCAGACTCGCCCCGCATGCAGGTTTAGAAGCTGAGTTTGCCGCCGAACTGCAGTTGGCGGACGGTACCTGCGCCGGTGACGCGACTGAAGGTCGCTGTACCGATAGTGCCGCCGGGATTGGAGTAGCTTGGGTTGTTCAATGCGTTGGAGGCCTCTGCCCTGAACTGGAACTTGACGCGCTCCGTAATCGGGAAGGTACGCGCCAGATTCAGATCCACATTGTGATACGCAGGGCCTGTCAGGAAATTACGAGGCGTATTGCCGTTGACTGGAACGCCATTCGTTGGCACAGCGTTCTGAACAAACGCCGATGTATTGAACCACTGGCTCAATGAGCGCTGCACCGCATTCGGATCGCCAACCACGGAAGCGCGATCGTTGGTCTGACCGTCGAGGTTGGCATCGAGCGAATTCATCACGGTAAAGGGAGAGCCGCTACGAAGGCGAGCAAGAGGCGAGATCTCCCACCCGTTCGTGATCGCTTTGAGCCAGCGTTGCGGGCCAGTGTAGTAATCCGGCTGCCAGACGATACCGATCGTCGACATCTGGCGGTAGTCGTTGTCGGTGCGGCCACGTTCGTCGCGTAGACGTGTGTAGTTCTGCGCGGTGCCTCCGGGGCCCGAGCTTTCAAGTCCGACACTCGA
Source organism: Acidobacteriaceae bacterium (assembly GCA_013361705.1). Taxonomy (GTDB): domain Bacteria; phylum Acidobacteriota; class Terriglobia; order Terriglobales; family Acidobacteriaceae; genus Terriglobus. The sequence continues at coordinate 1,369 of JABFXN010000121.1, read as the reverse complement.
GAGTGATTTCGACCACACGTACGTGCCGCTGACGGAGAGATGGTGAGACATGCGCTGCGTCACCGTCGCCTGCAGCGAGTGATACGAAGATGACTGGTTGGATTCAGTACGCAGAATGGTGCCGAACGGCTGGTACGGGCGGCGGCATTGAACATTGCCGGTTGTTGCCGTGAGTGTCGGTGTGCCTGTTGCGCCGGTAGTGCATCCCGAACTGCCGGCAGCGAGACCGTAGTTCGTGTTGAGACCCGGATAGTTGAGATCAGGAGCGTAGACCTGATTGCGGCTGAGTGCTCCCACATACGCGAGCGAGATGCCCCATGAGTTTGTAAGCTGGTGCTGGACAGATAGGTTCATCTGCACGGTGTAGGGCGAGTCAGCCGACTTGCTTGTCGGCTGAATGGGACCGGCTACCGGAAAGAAGTTGCCGCTGTACGGAAAAATATTGCCGGAGGGCTGGCCACGATACGGATTCGAAAGGCTGGCGCCCGTTGTGCTGGAGACGACAGGGAAGCTGTAGCGGATAGCGAAAGGAATCGTATTGCCGCTGGCCATCCAGCTCTCCTCTGAGAGTGAGCCCCAGAATAGACCTGCACCGCCGCGGAAAGCCGTTTTGCCATTTGCAAATGGATCGTAGGCAAACCCGAGCCGAGGAGAGAAGTGGCTGTACCGCACAGGTGTGATACCGCGGGAGATGCCTGCGTCGCCGGGGAAGAGCAGGCCAACAGGTGCATTCGGACGCACCGTAGATTGCTGCCCGGAAACAAAGCTGGATTCGCGATTCGCCGGATCGACCGGAGGCGTCTGAATGTCATAGCGCAACCCCAGATTGACCGTGAGTTGCCGATTAAGGCGGAGATCATCCTGCAGGAAGAAGGACGAGGTAAGAGTGACGGCAGAGACGGAAGCAGGAGCGTCCTGCTGTGCCGAACTGGGGAGACCGAGCAGGAAGTCGCCAAAGCCGGCAAGTCCTGTCGACTGACTGCCCACTCGGGTGACGCCTCCATTGAAGGTGAAGCTTCCCCAGTTAATCAGATTGGCCACCTTCTGCGATTTGTCCAGAACGTCCTCGCCCCCGAATTGAAGCGTGTGGCGGCCGAGCGTCCAGGTGACAAGGTCACGGACGGCATAGTTGTTTGTGAATCCCGGACCGGAGTTCGTTTGCCCAAGAGTGAAATAACCGGTAATGGAAAGATTGGGCAGCGCCTTTGGTCCCTGCGGTGTAAAGGCAGAGCCGAAGTCGGCAAGCGAGAGTGTCGGGGTGTTGACGCGATTCGAGAGCAGACGCGTGTAAGAGATCCACGCATTGGTGACGATGGCCGGCGTAATGGTCCAGGTATGCGCGAGAACGAAGTTCTGTTGTCTCCAGAAC
>JABFXN010000111.1 GCA_013361705.1 Acidobacteriaceae bacterium | reverse complement strand
TGCGCGAAGAGAAGGCGTTCCAGACGAAGGGCAACGTTGTATCGGGTCCCGAGCCGCACGATAGCACCGGAATGGCGTTGACGCACAATACGCTCCCGGAGAGTAACCGCGCGGGCTCCATCCTGGAAGTTCTCCACCGCAGCCCCGGTGATCATGCCAGCCGCAACGGTGGCGTTCGTCACCGGATCGATCAGGATAAAACTGCCGGTGACACGGTTTTGCGTGTATGCATCAAAGACCAGCGGACGGGCGACCTCGACTCGAACGCTACCGACGGCGTTCATTTCCAGAGAATGCGCCGGCTCAAGTTCCAGGGTGTTGATATTTACCCGGTGGTGAATGGATGTGAGCTCAGCATTTTCAAGCCGGGCAGCGCCCTTCAGGCGGTAGCGTTTGTGAACCTCGCCGGGAGTCTCGTTGAGCCATACCAGGGTCGCGTCAATGCTGGAAGCCAACTGGGGCGGTTCCTCGAGCGACACGATGACGTCGCCCCGGCTGATGTCCAGTTCGTCCGTCAAGGTCAGAGTGACGGACTGGCCGGCGTGAACGGAATCCAAGTCGCCGTCGAACGTCGTGATACTGCCGATAGTGCTTTTACGACCCGATGGCAATACAAGAACGGGATCGCCCGGTTGTAAATGACCCGAAGCAACGGTACCGGCATAGCCCCGAAAGCTGTGGTTCGGCCGAACGACGCGCTGCACGGGAAAACGGAAAGCGGCGCGCTGGACGTTTTTGCCTACCGGAACAGTTTCTAGATGCTCCAGGAGAGTGTGGCCGCTAAACCAAGGCATGTTCTGGCTGGGCTTGACGATGTTGTCCCCGACCAGGGCGCTAATGGGAACAAAGTAGGGCTGGAGCGACTGAAAACGTGCCAAAAACTGGCGGAAGTCTGATTCGATATTTGTAAAAACCTGTTCGTCGTAGCCCACCAGGTCCATCTTGTTGACGGCCACTACAACATGCGGCAATCCGAGCAAAGATGCAATGTAAGCGTGACGGCGGGACTGCGGCAACAGACCCTTGCGTGCGTCGATCAGAATAATCGCGAGTTCGGCGGTTGACGCGCCAGTGACCATATTCCGCGTATATTGCTCGTGGCCCGGAGTATCAGCAATGATGAACTTGCGGCGGGGCGTAGCGAAATAGCGGTAAGCGACATCGATCGTAATACCTTGCTCGCGTTCAGCGCGGAGACCATCCGTAAGCAGAGAAAAGTCGATCGCACCCGCATTACGGCCAGCCGAAGCTTTAGTCACAGATTCCAGCTGATCTTCGTAGACGCTCCGGGAATCATAGAGCAGGCGGCCAATGAGAGTGGACTTACCATCGTCAACGCTTCCGGCCGTTGTGAACCGAAGCAGGTCTTTGGCCTGTTCAGCCTCGAGAAATTCCTCGAATGTGCTAACACTGGGAAGAGTCGCGGTTGCCATTTAGAAGTAACCTTCCTGCTTCTTGAGTTCCATGGAGCCTTCCTGGTCGTAGTCGATGATGCGATTTTGGCGCTCGGATTTGCGCATGCTAACCAGTTCTTCGATGATGCGAGGGACCGAATCGGCTTCGGATCGGATTGCTCCCGTGCAGGGACTGCACCCGAGAGAGCGCATGCGGCATTTAACCATTTGCGGCTCTTCCCCGGGGAGGCGGGGAACAAACGGCTGCTCGATCGGCAGAAGAGCATCGCCACGCACGAGCATGGGACGCTTCTTCGCGAAGTAAAGCGGCACGATAGGAATGTTCTCCACGTGAATGTATTGCCAAACGTCTAGTTCCGTCCAGTTGGAGAGCGGAAACACTCGCAGACTTTCCCCTGGGTGCAAGCGGGTATTAAAGACGTTCCAGAGCTCTGGGCGCTGGTTTCGCGGATCCCACTGCCCGCGAGTATCGCGAAAAGAGAAGACACGCTCCTTAGCACGCGATTTTTCTTCGTCCCGTCGCGCACCGCCAATGGCCGCATCGTAACCGCCCTTACGAAGACCGTCGAGAAGTGCTTGCGTCTTCAGGCCACCGCAGCATCGCTGTGTACCCCAAGTGAATGGGTTAGCACCGGCATCGAGGGCCTCCTGATTCGTATGGACGATGAGATTGAGGCCCAACTCGGAGGTATACCGATCCCGAAACTCGATCATTTCACGGAACTTATAACCTGTATCCACGTGCAGGAGCGGGAATGGGATTTGTCCCGGATAGAACGCCTTTTGAGCAAGACGGAGGAGGACAGAGGAGTCCTTCCCGATAGAATAAAGCAGCACCGGACGCTGACACTCGGCGACAACTTCGCGCAGGATGTGAATGCTTTCCGCCTCAAGCTGCTGGAGGTGGCTCAGAGTAGTCACTACCGGCAGGTTAGCACAAAATAGTCCATGTCGATAGAGATTCAGGAAAAGAGTATGCGAAGCCGTGAATTTACCCCAATATACCGGGGCGGTTACGTCCGGCTACCCCCTTCAGGTCAGGGAGGAATTGGGGATCGCTAGTGCGAATTGGCACGGCCAGGCGTCCTACCACCATTTGTAAAGAGATCCCGTTCGGAAAGTTAAAGTCCAGAGCCTGTGCCAGGCCAGCCACCAGGTAGTTTTTGGCGTTG
>JABFXN010000096.1 GCA_013361705.1 Acidobacteriaceae bacterium | reverse complement strand
ACCCGGTTGCGAGGATAGCGCGACTTGACCTCGCGCATGGTTCCGCTCAACACCGGCTTGCCACGCGAGATCAGACAGATGGCGTCGCACATCTTTTCGACCTGGTCCATGCGGTGCGTCGAGAAAAGGATCGCGCGACCTTCATTGCGGAGATCCAACATCGTTTCGATCAGCAGTGTCGCATTCACAGGATCCAGGCCGCTGAACGGCTCGTCCATGATGATCAGCTCCGGTTCATGCAGCAGGGTTGCGATGAACTGGATCTTCTGCTGCATACCCTTGGAGAGCTCTTCCGTCTTCTTGGGAATCGCTTCGGTAATCTGCAGCCGTTCGCACCACTCGTGGCTGCGCTTCAGCGCCGTCGCCTCATCCAGCCCGCGCAACTGTCCAAGAAAGACGAGCTGGTCGATGACCCTCATCTTCTTGTAGAGTCCGCGTTCCTCGGGCAGATAGGCGACCCGCTTCAGGGCATCGCGCTTGAACGGCTCGCCGAAAAGCCGGACAACGCCAGAGTCCGGCAGCGTAATTCCTACCATCATGCGGATGGTGCTGGTCTTCCCCGAGCCGTTTGGCCCTAACAGGCCAAACATGGTTCCGGGTTCGATGGAGAAGGAGAGGTCTTCGACTGCGACCTTTTTGTCATAAACCTTACGAACGTGTTCGAGCTGAACAATAGACATTGATGTTCCTGAGGGAAGTTTACTAGTTGGCCGATTTCGGGACTGGATACTGGATTGTTTGCGCTTTCCTCAGGGCCAGCGGCGGGCACGCAGGATAAACGGCAGCCGGCAACCTACAATGCGATAAGACCTGATGTCCCCGGTGATGAAGACCCAGCCCGCCAGCCCACGAACCACCCAGCCCCCGCGTGAAGCCCACACATTCGCCACGGACGTAAAGTTCGTCAAAGGTGTGGGAGAGCGCATCGCCACAGCTCTGAGAGAGCGCGGGGTACAAACGGTCGAGGACTTGCTCTACCATCTCCCTTTCCGCTACGAAGACCGCCTGCATCCGCGCCACCTTCGCGAGCTCAAGCCGGGTGAGATGGCCTCTGTCATCGGCGAAGTCCGCGGTGCTGCACTCCTTCGCACCAAGTAGATGCCAATCGTCGAGGTCACGGTCGGCCAGGGCCTCGACACGGTCAAATGCCTGTGGTTTCGCGGGACTTATCTGCAGGGGAAGTTCAAAGCCGGCCAGATGGTCGCGCTCTACGGGAAGGTCGAGGCCTCCAGCAGCCGCGCCGGCGCCTTCAAGATGATTCAGCCGCAGTTCGAGTTCCTGCCGGACGCCTCTGCCACCGGCGAAGACGCCGAGTTCGCGGGCCTTGAGGTCGGGCGCATTGTCCCCGTCTACGAGTCGCTCGGCGGCACCACGGCCTGGGGCGCCAAGCTCGGCAGCAAATGGTTGCGCCGGGTGCTGTGGGATCTGCTCGCCGAAGTCAAAGATGCGCCGGAAACCCTCCCACTCGCGCTACGCGAACGGCTCAAGCTTCCGGGGCGTATGGCAGCCCTGCGCGAGGTCCACTTCCCCAGTGAAGGCACCCGTCTGGAAGACCTCACCTATGCCCGCACACCGGCACTCCGCCGCCTTGTCTTTGAAGAGCTCTTCTATCTGGAACTCGGTCTTGAACTTAAGCGCCGCCGCATGCGTGAGCGTGAAGGTATCGCCTTCCAGACCGGCACTGACGTTCGAGAGGCGTTGAAACAGATTCTCCCCTTCCACCCCACGGCCGCACAGAAGCGGGTTTTGGGAGAAATCGTCGCCGATATGCAGCACCCGCAACCCATGCGCCGCCTGCTGCAGGGTGACGTCGGCAGCGGCAAAACCATTGTTGCGCTGGAAGCCGCCATTGTTGCCATGGAGAACGGCTACCAGGCGGCTCTGATGGCTCCGACCGAGATTCTGGCGACGCAACACTATCTCTCCGCACGCAAGGTTCTTCAGAAAGCCACCAAAGAAGACGGTAATCGCCGCTACCGCATCACGCTACTTACCGGCTCGCTCGAGCCAGCGGAAAAAAAAGCGGCGCGCGGCAAGATCTATCGCGGTGAGACCGACCTGGTGATCGGCACCCATGCACTGCTTGAAGAAAAGGTCGACTTCGACAGGCTTGGCCTCATCGTTGTCGATGAACAGCATCGTTTCGGCGTGCAGCAGCGTTTCCGCCTGATGAAGAAATCGGGCGCGGCGGAGCCCGATGTCCTGGTCATGACCGCGACGCCGATCCCACGCACGCTCGCGCTCACGATGTATGGCGATCTCGACGTCTCCATCCTTGATGAACTGCCTCCCGGACGCACGCCCATCGTTACCCGTCGCGTGGAAGAACAGCGTTCCGCCGAGGTGTGGGATTTCGTCCGGAAGCAGGTCCAGGCCGGCCGCCAGGCCTATGTTGTGTATCCATTGATTGAAGGAACGAACGACGACCAGCCGGAACTGGACTTCGCGCACGATCCGCCTCCGGAAGAGGAAGCTGATCCGAAGAAAGGTTCACGGAAAAAGACCGGCGATCTGTTCAAGGCCAAGCTGAAGTCCGCCACGCAGATGTACGAAGAGCTCAGTGCCGGCCCACTTCGTGGTCTGCGTCTTGGACTGCTGCATGGCCGCCTCGATGCTGCGGAGAAAGAGGTCGTCATGGCCCGCTTCCAGCGCGGCGAGATCGATGTTCTGCTCTCCACCACGGTGATCGAAGTCGGCGTCGATGTTCCCAATGCCACCGTCATGGTGATCGAACATGCGGAGCGCTTCGGCCTGGCACAGATGCATCAACTGCGTGGCCGCGTCGGCCGCGGCTCCGCGAAGAGCTATTGCATTCTGCTCACCGGATCGACGGTCTCGACCGAGGCCGATCAGAGGCTCGATGCCATGGTGCGTTCGCAGAACGGATTTGAGCTCGCCGAGATCGATCTGGAGCAGCGCGGCCCCGGCGAGTTCTTTGGTACCCGCCAGTCCGGCCTCCCAGGGTTCCGCGTCGCCAGCCTGTTGCGCGACCGCGAAACCCTGGAGCTGGCCAAGCGCGAAGCAGCAAGCTTCGCCGTCAATGCGGAAGCTTCGGAAGAAGAGAAAGAGACCGTCCGCACTCAGTTGAAACAACATTGGCAACGGCACTATGGGTTGGTGGAAGCTTAGAAACAGTTGCCAGTTAACAGTTTCCAGTTGACGAGGTACCGCATGGGTTCGCGAAGCACCTTCAACACACCTCAATAACAACGGCACTTGCAAGCAACCTGTCACAGTACGTTCATCCAACTGGCAACTGGCAACTGGCAACTGGCAACTGGCAACTGGCAACTGGCAACTGGCAACTGGCCGTCAGGCCGTAGCCGGGTACATCTCGGTCCGCTGCTGCTGCGGTGCGAGCGGCGACATCTGCACGACGTGTTTCTTCGGTCCGCGCTTACGGGCGACCAGAATGCGCACGCGGTCCAGCAGCTCCGATGCTGAGTTCGCACCCTTGGGCAGAAATGCATCGGCGGCTTCGTTGCGATCGGCGCTGGTGATTGTTCCTGACACCATCAGCGAGGGCAGCGCGGGATGAATCTCCTTGGCGCGACGGATGAGTGAGTTTCCATCCATCTGCGGCATGGTCAGATCGGTCAGCAGCAGGTCTACCGAACCCGGCAAGGCCTGGGTCAGCATCTCCAGCGCGTGATGGGGCGATTGGGTATCGAGTACGCGGTAGCCCCGCGTCTCCAGAAGGAACTTCCGCACGGAAAGGGACTGTTCATTGTCGTCGACGCAAAGGATGGTTTTTTTGGGGCGCATTTTTTAACTGTTTCCTTCGTGTTGCTCTGCGAACGAGCTGCTCTGGCGCTGGGCAGCGCGGGTTGGGGCGGTAAATTCCGCGGCGGGTATGCACTTGGACCCAGGGAAAGGCAAACCTCTCCCGCTGCTTTCGCACAGAACGAATACAGTGTCGTACCGTAGGCATACCGGGCCGCGGAGAGAGGGGGATGCAGGCGAAAGCAGGTTGCCCTTCACCGTCGTCCGTAAGGTGGAAACGCTTGTGCCGCCGTCGCAGCCGCGTACCGCGGCTGCATGTGCTGGTATGCGTTCGGGCCCCCAGGGATCGGCGCTGCGGCCTGCGCAGTGCCCCTCTCAGCTTCAGTTGTTTGTCAGATCAGAAACCCTGTGCGTCGGGGTGTTCCGTACCACGAACGCTTGGCAAGAGTACGAAGCTCTGAGGTGCGGCGCAATGGCGAAAGTAGAGCGAACATTCGCGGCCTTTCCACTTGCGGTTCCACCGCAATTGGTGGAACCGCCGTAGTTATTGGAGATTTCTATGATGTTGCATGTTGAAATGTGGCTTAAATTGACAGGAAAAACTGTCCTTTTGCAGCAGGAATGGTGCGGCCTGCAACATGAATTTCACACACCTTGCCGTCACGCACCTCTCCGCGAAGAAACAACCGGCTCGGCCGGTGCATCTCCACCCCCTGCTCCATGACGATGCAGGCGCCGGAAGCGACCGCTCCATGACGCACCAGGTAACTGATGGCACACCCGGCGGCGGATCCGGTGGCGGGATCTTCGCCGTTGTAAAACTGCATGCGGGCATGCCAGTCTGCGTCCCCATTTTCCACAGGAGCGATGCAATAGAAGAACTTCGCGTCCGATGACGCCAGGTACTGCTGTGCCACCCGCTGATTGACCGCAAGTCTTCCTGTCGCTTCCACCGACCGTAGGGGGACGATGCAGAAGGCCATTCCGGTGCTCGCCGTCTGCGGCTCCAGTTCCGGGTGCAGATCGTCGACGGTGAGCCCCAGAGTGACCGCGATGGCCTCCCGTGCATGCATCTGACCGAACTCGGGGTCACGCTGCCTCATCTCCCCAAAGACGCCCTCCTCACCCTCCACAGGCGCCGTAAAGCGCACCGGAATCGGTCCGACCGGGAGATCCAGCGTGATGACCTCCTGTCCACGCAGGACGGGATGGTTCCGATAGATCCAGCTAGCCGTACCCAGCGTCGGATGTCCGGCAAAACGCAACTCTTCCTGGGTGGTAAAGATCCGTACCAGCACACCCCGTTCGCGCTCTGTCGCTTCGTCCCGCGGCACGATGAATGTTGTTTCTGAGAGGTTGGTCTCCCGCGCCAGCCGCTGCATCTGCTCGGCCGTCAGACCACGGGCGTCGGTAAAGATCGCCAGTTGATTCCCCTCCAGCGCCGCCTCCGCAAAGACGTCGACCTGCTCCCAGTCCAGTGCACGCATACCGCTACCCCTCTCGCTCATACGCTCATTGTTGCAAAGCCCGCCATCTGCTTCCGCGCTGTGCCCTCTCGAGACAGGCGCATCTCCTTGAAAGTGCGGCCAACAGGTGGCGAAGTAGATTCGTTTCAGGCCCGAAACGAACCTGGGCAGATACAGGGGCCTAATTTTTCACCTGTTTACGGCTTTTCCCTCTTGCTATCAAAGTCACCGGTCGTTACTTTGTGGTCAATGGCTGACATGCAGACAATCCTTCCACCCCTTCCCTCCGAACCGGAGCCTGCTTCTATGAACATCGGAGCTACGATCCGTGGGTTCCGCCTGCAGAAGGGCATGTCCCAGGGCGATATCGAGAAGCGCACCGGGCTACTCCGCTGTTATCTGTCACGCGTGGAGAACGGGCACACGGTTCCGTCCTTGGAAACCCTGCAAAAGATCGCTCAGGCACTTGATCTGCCTCTGAGCCAGTTCTTCGCCGAAGACAGTGTTGGCCGCGAGATGAGCACGCTGAATCTCTCCGAAGACGAGATTCGCTTCCTCACCCAGATCCAGCGCTACTCAGCAAACCTGTCCGATTCGGACCGCAAGCTCCTGCTCGCCATGGTCCGCAAATTCGCCCAGACCGCGCTGAGCTAGCTTCACACCGTCAGCCAAAGTTTCTACAACCACCCCCGGATCCCCGGGGGTAATTTTTTGCTCATCGATATGGGGATCTCACTGATTTCCTGTGATTAGAGCTTTTCCCTGTTGCTGGGCAGTCCGAAAAGGGTGTGCAGCGGCGTTTTCATTGCGGAAAACGCCCATCGATGCGGAGACCCTACTTACACCTACAGGGAAAATGCTCTGACGCCGCATTCCGTTGCGCCTCTTATCATAGAAAGATGAAGACGCGATCCCCTCTCTATGTCACCTCGCTCATCGCGGGGGCTTTCTTCATGGAGAATCTCGATGGAACCATCATCGCCACCGCGCTTCCGCAAATGGCGAAGAGCTTCCACACCAGCGCTGTCAGCCTGAATATCGGCATGACGGTCTACATGCTGACGCTGGCCGTACTGATCCCTATCAGTGGATGGGTGGCCGACCACTTTGGCGCCCGCACGGTCTTTGCGACTGCAGTATCGCTCTTCACCCTGGCCTCCGTGCTCTGTGCCGGAGCGCACTCCCTCACGCAATTCACCTTGATGCGCATTCTTCAGGGCATTGGCGGCGCCATGATGGTTCCGGTGGGCCGCCTGATCGTTCTTCGCGAGACACCGAAGGATCGCCTGGCCCAAGCCATTGCCTATATCAGTTGGCCGGGGCTGACCGCTCTGGTGCTTGGTCCTCCGCTGGGCGGCTTCATTACGACCTATTTCAGTTGGCATTGGATCTTCTTGATCAACGTGCCCTTCGGGATCGCGGCTCTCATCCTGGCGATGCTTTGGATTGAAAACACCCATGTCCATGAACGGCACCCGTTCGACTGGGGCACCTTTATCCTGGCAGGTATTGCCTCTGCCGGCTCTGTCTACGCCATGGAGAAGTTTGGCGAAGGCGAATCCGGATGGGTCACCCCGGCGATGACGTTGGCGTTCAGCCTGACATGCGGCGTCTTTGCGATTCTGTATGCCCGCCGGCGGCCAAAGACCTCTCTCATCGATTTCGATTCGATGCGGAACAAGACCTACTCGCTCTCTATCTACGGAGCGAGCGCCTTTCGCGTGGGAGTCATGGCCCTGCCGTTCCTGCTCCCACTGATGTTTCAGATTGCGTTCCGGCTGAGCGCCTTTCGCAGCGGCCTGTATCTACTTGCGCTCTTTGGGGGCGACTTCAGTATGAAGTCGATCGTGCTGCCGCTGCTGCGCACCTTCGGCTTCCGCCGTCTGCTGATCGTCAATGGCCTCATCACCGTGGTCACCATCGGCCTGTGCGCTCTGCTAACGCCGGGCACGCCTACGGCTCTGCTGCTCTTCATCCTGTTTATCCACGGAGCCTGCCGGTCACTGGAGTTCACCTGCCTGACCACCCTGGCCTACGCAGAGATCCCGGCAGAGCGAATGAGCCGCGCCAATGGATTCCTCAGCGCCATCATGCAACTGAGCGCGGGCATGGGCGTCGCGGTGGGAGCCATCACGTTGCGCATCGTCGCCATGGCCAAGGGACACTCCGCAGCTCACCCGGATCTCAGCGATTTCCGCTGGGCCATCGTCCTCATGGCAATCTTCGCCCTGGGTCCGGTCATCGACAGCCTGGCGCTGCACCCACATGCAGGAGCCAGCACCAGTGGGCATAAGCACATCCCGGAATCTGAGTCGGCATTGGTCTAGGGCTCTGTAAGGTGCGCTCTATACGACCATTGCCTCCGAGGCTTGCTATGCTGGGCCGGATCGAGGTGACGGATGAGCTTCCCCGAAAACAAGAACAACTTTCTCTTCCTGCTGACATTCATCATGAATGTCGTGAACGACATGGTAGAGAACCGCATCAGGCAGGATGTGGACCTCTTTCAATCCGTCTGGGACTCTGAGGTGAGGCCACAGCTCGAAGAGCTCTTTCGCACCTTCGAAGCGATCGACAGCGAAGACTCACCGCTGTGGCAGGAGATTCAGAACCGCGGCTTCACCCCTGCCCGGATCAAGCTTATCCAGACCCGGCTCACCGAGGCGACGCTCGCCGGCCCCAATACAACCAGAGTTCATACGCTCACCAACGCGGTTCTGAGTGAGATTCCGGGCGCCGGCTTTCTCACCTGGTTCAAGATATTCGTCCAGGATGCGGTCACCGATCAGATAGCACCCATCATCCCCAACTAAGACCCATCCCATCCGACGTGCTGCGATTCTCCAAAGCATGCCCGCGCATATTGCATAATGCGCAACATATATTGCGTAATGTACTATTCTCTCCTGCAATTCCACGCGCTCTCAGACGGAGGGAAAAGTGTACGGCCCGCAAACATCACGGAGGGCAAGCTCCGGACAAAGTCACGTTTCGCATTTAGTCTCAGGTCACATCCTCAGCGCCACAGCGTTTCTGCTGGCGTGCGCCTGTACCGCTGCATCTGCGCAGCAGGCTCCTATTGGCTGGAAGGATTATCTCGGTGGACCGGAGAGTGCGCACTACTCACCGTTGAAACAGATCCATCCCGGCAATGTGAATAAGCTCGATATCGCCTGGAGCTATCTCACCGGTGATGACATCCCCTACACCTTCAGCCCGCTGGTCATCGACAACATCGCCTATGTGGCGGCGAAACAAGGATCGCTGGTGGCGGTTGATGCGACCACCGGCAAGGAGCTGTGGAGCCATTCCTTTACCCTTCCCGGCAATGCGCCCTCGCGTTTTGCAGGCATCGCGGGTATGCGTGGCGCCAACTACTGGGAGAGCAAAGACCGCAAAGACCGTCGCGTGCTCGTCTCTGCCAACGGTTACCTCCAGGCTCTGGACGCACGTACCGGCCAGCTCGTCGACTCCTTTGCCGACCACGGGAAACTCGACCTGAAGATCGGCCTCGACCGCGCTACCCGGCCGCTCTCTTCCCGTACTCCCGGCCGCGTCTTTGAGAACATCATCATCCTCGGCAGCGCCACCGGCGAGGGATACCTTGCTCCTCCCGGCGACATCCGCGCCTTCGATGTAGTAACCGGCAAGCTTCTTTGGGTCTTCCACACCATCCCGCGCCCGGGAGAGTTCGGATACGACTCCTGGCCGAAGGACGCCTACAAATACATGGGTGGGGTGGATGTATGGGGTGAGATCACAGTCGATCCCAAACGCGGCATCGCCTACTTCCCTGTTGCTTCCGCTAAATACGAGCTCTATGGCGGTGATCGGAAAGGCAATAATCTCTATGCCGACTGCCTGTTGGCTCTCGATGCGCGCACCGGCAAGCATCTGTGGCACTACCAGACGGTGCACCATGACGTCTGGGACTATGACCCGGATTCTGCACCTCAGCTCGTCACAGTGAAGCATGATGGCAAGACAGTCGATGCCGTGGCGCTGGCGTCAAAGAACGGCTTCCTGTATGTCTTCGACCGGCTCACCGGGAAACCGCTATGGCCGATCGAAGAACGTCCGGTCCCGGCCAGCGATGTTCCAGGAGAGGTCACTTCGAAGACGCAGCCCTTTCCCACCGTCGTGCCCCCGTTCGCGCGTCAGGGCATGACTGTGAAAGATATGTACGAAGGCTTTATGAAGCCGGAAGAGGTGCCTTGGTGGCGCGAGCGTCTGTCCAAAGCGAGAACCGGCTTCTACACGCCTCCATCGACAACGGCGGACACGATCAACCTCCCCAGCGTGAACGGTGGAGCTCTTTTCTTCAGCACCGGAGCAAACGCCGCAGATGGCACAGTCTATGTCCTCTCCAAAGACATGCCATCGATCATCAAGCTGGTACGGGCCGGTGAATCGACCACAGCCAATGCAGGCGGTCTGATCCCGAGCCGGCCGCACAACGTGCGGCCCAGAACTGGCATTCCTACTCAGGAACAGATGGGCCGCGCCGTCTATGAACAGAACTGCCAGTTCTGTCACGGGCCGGAGCTGAAGGGCGATCGTGGACCTGCACTGGATACCGTGGTCAGCCGTCTTGGGGCAGACGCGACACGTAACACCATCACCAGCGGCAGAGCGAC
>JABFXN010000057.1 GCA_013361705.1 Acidobacteriaceae bacterium | reverse complement strand
CTGCGCTCCCAGTCGGCGTGGGAGGCGCCTCTCCCTCTGTCACAAGAGCAAGCTCCGGAGCTTGCTTTGCCTTTTCTGCCGCGAGACGGCGTGCGCGCAGGTTCTGCACCCCCGCCCACACCAGCGCCGCCACCAGCAACGCAACGACGCCGAGTACTGCCAGATTCCGCTTCACGATTGAAGTCTCCTACACTCCAGTGTACCGGCACGGCTCACAGTCATGCCCGCCGGTCTAGCATCTGGTGCATTCCCGCCGGTGCAACATCTGGTTGCATGCCTGCCGGTGTAGCATCTGGTTGGACTGATGGAAACTGCAAACAGCATCACCCCTTCCGATCTGGTGCGCATTGAAGCCGCTGCCCTGGAGAGCCTGGCCGCACGCCTGGACGGCACCATGCACCAGGCCTTTCACGACGCCGCCCAGCGGCTGGCCGCCTGTGCCAACAATCGCCAGCGCGTCGTGGTCACAGGCATGGGTAAGAGCGGACTCATCGCGCAGAAGATCGCCGCAACCCTGAACTCCACCGGTACCCCAGCGCAGTTTCTGCATCCCGCAGAGGCAATCCACGGAGACCTCGGCATGCTTACCCGCGGAGACCTGGTACTGGCGCTCTCCTACTCCGGTCAGACCGAAGAGATTCTGCGCCTGCTCGAGCTGCTGAAGCGGCTGGGCGATGCCCTCATCACCATGACTGGCGAACCGCAATCGCCGCTCGCCCACGCAAGCGATGTTGTGCTGGACTGCTCCGTCTCCCGCGAGGCCTGCACGTTGAACCTTGCACCGACAGCCTCTACCACCGTGATGCTCGCACTCGGGGATGCCCTCGCCATCGAGGTAGCGCGGCAACGTGGATTCCGCAGCGAAGACTTCGCCCAGCTTCATCCCGGGGGCAAGCTGGGTAAACGGCTGCGGCTGGTCTCGCAGCTCATGCATGCGGGCGACACCATCCCGGTCGTCGCTCCCTCCACCCCCATGCCGGAGGTCATCCATGAGATGAGCCGTAAGCGGCTGGGCATCACCACCGTGGCGGAAGACGGCAGACTGCTCGGCATTATCTCGGACGGCGACCTCCGCCGCTTGCTGGAACGCGAGCAGGCGCAGGCACTCTCTCGCACAGCCGCAGAGGTAATGAACACGGCGCCCCAGACCATCGCTCCCGATGCCCTGGCCTCGTCCGCCCTGGCTGTGATGGAAGAACGAAAGATTACCTCGCTGGTGGTTGTCACCAAAGACAGCCACCTGCAGGGAGTCCTACACCTTCACGACCTCTGGGGCCTGGAACTGGTTTAGGTACGCCCTAAGCCTTCTTCAGAGCCGCCGGCCGAAACCGTTCCGTCGTCGTACGGAGCGTGTGATAGCACTCGCAGGCGGCTTTCTCCAGTTCAACGCGATCCTTGATGCGGATCTTGCCGCGGGTGTACTCCATCAGTCCGGCCCGTTGCAGATCGCCCGCCGCAATGGTCACGGTCGAACGGCGCGCACCCAGCATCTGCGACAGATACTCCTGCGTCAGCCGCAGCGAATTCGATTGCATGCGGTCAGAGGCTGTCAGCAGCCAGCGCGCCAGGCGCTGTTCGACGGAATGGATGCGGTTGCAGACCACGTTCTGGCCCATCTGCACCATCTTGAGGTATGCCGCCTGATGGACAGCATGGAGCAGCGCCGGATCGCGGCGCACCTCCTCCCGCATCAGTGCGGAACGGATGCGCAGCGCCGAACCCTCTCCCCGGACGGTAGCCAAGTGGGGCCCAACAGGCTGATCGATCAGCGGACCGACATTAATCAGGCTTTCGTGGCCGATCGTAGCCACCTCGACCGAATCGCCCGACTCAGTAAGCACGCTCAGTGAGACGAATCCGCTCAACGGAAAATACACAAATTCCGTCGGCTTCTCCGGTTCTGCAAGTGTCATACCCACCTGTAAATCCACTTGAGTGAAATGCCGTTGCAGTGCGGCATAGGTGGCTTCCGGGAGTTGCAGCAAAATCCAATTGAGGGGCCGTTGATTCATGGTCCCCGTCGTTTCCAGTCCATTCATCGTGGGGTTCCTTACACAACACAGAGCACGACGAATGCCATACCTTGGGTATGCCTATCCTTGGCATTTTCAGCGTATATATCGAAGTGCTGACCCTATCGTGAATGATTCTGCATATACGTGTCTGTCATACAGCACACATAGTGCAACTTTTTGAAAAAAAAGACCGTTTTGGGTCTGGACCCTTAAGCCTGGCTTAAGCTAAGAGCATTTTTCCCCTGTTGCTGGGTATCCCGAAAGAAGGGTACAGCGGCGTTTTGTTTGCGGAAAACGCCCATAGATGCAGAAGCCCTACTCGGCACCTACAGGGAAAATGCCCTACAGGATCGATTCGGCGTCGGCGACGGTGGGAAACACCTTCAACACCGTATTCACCTTGGTGAGCTCCATCAGCGCGGCGATTCGCTGTTGCGGGGCCGCGACAGCCAGCCTTCGCCCCTGTTTCTGGGCCGCCAGATGGAAGTTCATGATGGCGCCGAGCCCGGCCGAATCGACGTACGGTACCCCAGAGATATCGAGAACGACCAGAGGCTCCGTAGACGCCTTTGCCGCGGCCTGCAGTTTGGGCAAATCGCCCAGCGTCAGCGAACCGGAGAGACGCATGATGAGGATTCCCTCCAACGCACCAGGAGCAGTATCAATCTTCAGCGGCACAGGCGGCATGGTGCCTACCACTATACCAAGCAGGAACCGGGGCCGCCGGAATCGTTTTTCGCCGAGTTCCCTTCGATACAATCAACACTTATGCATCGTTGGTCTCAGCTCTTTATCCCCACCTTGCGCGAGGCTCCGGCCGACGCCGAGGTGGCAAGCCATAAGCTGCTTCTCCGGGCCGGGTATGTACGCCAGTTAGGCGCCGGTATCTATAGCTACCTGCTTCTCGGCAACCGCTCGATCAACAAGATCGTCGCCATCGTCCGCGAAGAGATGGACGCCATCGGGCAGGAGTTCCTTCTGCCGGCGCTGAACCCGCGCGAGATCTGGGAGGCCAGCGGCCGCTGGTCCGTGATGGGCGAGAACATGTTCCGCCTGAAGGATCGCAAGGGTGCCGACCTCTGCCTGGGCATGACCCACGAAGAGGTCATGACCGACATCGCCCGCAAGGAGTTGCGCAGCTACAAGCAGCTTCCACAGATCTGGTACCAGATCCAGACCAAGTTCCGCGACGAGCCCCGTCCCAAGGCGGGCCTGCTGCGCGTCCGCCAGTTCATCATGAAGGACTCCTACAGCTTCGACATCGATGCTGCCGGTCTGGACGTGAGCTACGACAAGCACGACCGTGCCTATCGGAATATCTTCTCGCGCTGCGGCCTGGACTTTGTCGCTGTCGAAGCCGACTCCGGCGCGATGGGTGGTTCCGCTTCGCAGGAGTTCATGGTCTACACCGACGCCGGTGAAGACCTGATTGCAAGCTGCCCCAACTGCCACTACGCCGCCAACCTGGAGAAAGCCACCAGCGCTCTCGCAGCCGTAACAGAGCTCGAAGATGGCGTTGTGGAAGAGGTCTCCACACCGACCCAGCGCACCATCGACGAGGTAGGTGCATTCCTGAACGTTGCCCCGCTCTACCAGATGAAGACCATGGCAATGGTCGTCACCACGCCCGACGGCAAGTCGAAGACCATCGTTGCCTTCCTGCGCGGAGACCACATGCAGACCGACGCCAAGCTCGCAACTGCGGTCGGTGGAGGTGAGCTGCGTCCCATGGTCGCCGAAGAGATTCTGGCAACGTTCGGCGCTCCGGCCGGCTTCCTTGGTCCCATCGGCGTCAAAGCTGACTTCGTTATCCTCGATGCTGCCCTGGAAGGCCGCAGCAACCTGATCACCGGCGCCAACAAAGAAGGCTTCCACCTGCGCAACGTCACGCCGGGTAAGGACTTCAAGCCGACCCTGATCGCCGACGTCCGCAACATCAACGAAGGCGAGCCCTGCCCGAAGTGCGGCACCTCTCTCAAGCTGGGCAAGGCGGTTGAGATCGGCCATATCTTCAAGCTCGGCTATCGCTACTCGGAGTCGATGGGCGCCACCGTGCTCGACAGCAATGGCAAGGAAGTGATGCCCATCATGGGCTGCTACGGCATCGGCATCGAGCGCATTCTCACCGCGGCGATCGAGCAGTCCGCGGCCAACCGCGGCATCGACGCCAGGGGCGAGATCAGCTACGCGATGCCTCCCTCCATCGCTCCGTTCGAAGTAGTGGTCACGGTGACCAACGTCGCCGAGGAGACGCTTCGCACAGCCGGTGAAACCGTAGCCCAGGCGCTCGACAAAGCCGGCTTCGATACGATTCTCGATGATCGCGACGAACGTGCCGGAGTGAAGTTCAAAGATGCCGATCTGGCCGGTATCCCCTTCCGTATCAACATCGGCAAGAAACTTGCCGAGGGTAAGGTTGAGTTCGTGAACCGCCTGACCAATGAGAGCGTAGATGTTGCTGTAGAGGAAGTTACGCAGGCACTGACGCGTGTCTGCGAATCTGCGTCTAAGTAAGAGAACGCCTATGGCCGTAAAAGTGAAGATCGGCGGCAACAGCCGCACCGGCGCCCAGCATTCGCTGGGCGTTCGTATCCTTCGGGTCGCGCTCATCGCGTGCTCGGCGCTGCTGCTTCTATTCTTCTCCGTCTTCGGCTACTACTACTTCAAGTACCAGAAGATCGTGGATGACCGGCTGAATGCCGGTCCCATGTTCACCAACACCTCGCAGATCTTCGCTGCTCCGCGCGAGGTGCGTCCCGGCCAGAAGCTCAGCGCCAGCGCCATCGGGCAGGAGCTTCGCCAGGCTGGATACAACAACAACCCGCAGATGGGTACCTACCAACTGCGCGGCGACACCATCCTGATCAAGCCTGGCCCGCAGAGCTTCCACTCCACTGACGGCGCCACCATCACTACCGCCGACGGAGAAGTGCAGTCCATCACCGCGGAAAATGGTGTGGCACTGCGCGGCTATGAGCTGGAGCCGCTGCTCATCACCGGCCTCTCCGAAGATAAGAACCGTATCAAGCGCCGCCTGGTCAGCTACAAGGACATCCCGCAGCGCATGGTGCAGTCAGTCACTGCAATCGAAGACCGTCAGTTCTTCGAGCACGGCGGCATCAACTATGCCCGCACCATCAAGTGCGGTGTGCAGGATCTGTTGAGCGGCCGCAAAGCCTGCGGCGGATCCACCCTGACGCAGCAGCTCGCTCGCGGCTTCTTCCTCACTCCTGAAAAGCACATCAAGCGCAAGCTGATCGAGATCCTCATCAGCTTCCAGCTTGAGGCCCGCTTCTCCAAGCAGCAAATCTTCGAGATGTATGCCAACCAGATCAACCTGGGTCAGCGTGGCAGCTTTGCCATCAACGGCTTTGGTGAAGCGGCACAGGCGTACTTCGGCAAAGACCTCAAGCAGCTTGATCTGGCCGAGAGCGCCATGCTGGCCGGCATGATCCAGCGGCCCAACTACTTCTCGCCTTACAAGCACCCGGAACGCGCGATGGAACGTCGCAACGTCGTTCTCGACTCGATGGTGGAGACCAATGCCATCACAAAAAGCGAGGCCGAGCGCGCCAAGGCAGAGCCCATCCGCCTGGCTCCGCCCAACGTCGATGCCTCCGAGGCTCCATACTTCGTTGATGTCGTCCATGACACCCTGGTGCAGCGCATCGGCGACCAGGAGCTCTCTCACCAGTCGTTGCGTATCTACACTTCGCTTGACCCAGATCTGCAACGTGCTGCTTCGGAAGCTGTCGCTATCGGCATGCAGAACGTGGATGAGATGGTCCGCAAGCAGCATCGCGGAAACGGCCCCATTACCTGGCCGCAGGTCTCTCTCGTCGCCCTCAACCCGCATACCGGCCAGGTACTGGCGATGGTCGGCGGACGCAACTACGGCGTCTCGCAGTTGAACCACGCCACCTCGAAACGGCCGACAGGATCGATCTTCAAACCCTTCGTCTACGCCGCTGCTTACAATGCGAGTGTCAACGGCCAGACCATCGGCGATAAAGGCATCTTCACTGCAACGACGATGCTGGATGACGAGCCCACCACCTTTACCTTCGACAACGGCCGTCAGACCTACACGCCGCGCAATTACAAAGACGAGTTCCACGGCTCTGTTACCGCCATCTATGCGCTCGCGCACTCACTGAACAACGCCACCATCTCGCTGGGACAGATGGTGGGCTTTGAGAACGTCGCGGCGCTGGGCCGCCAGGCCGGCATCGCTGCTGCACGTGGCACACCAGCTGTCTCGCTGGGAGCGTATGACGCCACGCCACTCGATATGGCCGGCGCGTACACCATCTTTGCCAACAACGGCGTGCATCTGAACCCGTGGACACTTGCCAGCGTCCGCAACCTGAATGGCGACATCGTCGCTGACTTCGCGCCTGAAGCCCGTCAGGTTCTGGATCCACGTGTCGCGGCGCTCTCCACTTCGCTGATGGAAGGCGTGATGAACTTCGGCTACGGCTATGAGACTCGCAAGCGCGGCTTCATGGCTCCGGCCGCGGGCAAGACCGGCACCAGCCACGATGCATGGTTCGCGGGTTACACCTCGAACCTGATCTGCATTGTGTGGGTGGGCAACGATGACTACACCGACGTGAAGCTTGCCGGTGCTCTGGCCGCGGCGCCTATCTGGGCGGAGTTCATGAACCGCGCCATCAAACTGCCGCAGTACTCCGATATGAAGCCGTTCAGCTATCCGGACGGCGTAGTGCTGGAGCGTCTGGATAAGAACACCAATCTGCTCTCGGACTCGTCCTGCCCGAACGCCTACTCAGCTGCCTTCCTCGCAGGGACAGAGCCGCATAACACCTGCTCGCACATGGGTGACGATCAGCGTAACTTCTTCCAGAAGATGCTGGGCATCGGAGGCCAGCCGCAGTCGCAGGACCAGCAACCGCCTGCAGGCAACGAGCCGGGAACATTGCCGAATCCGGCCGCTGTACGTTCCGGCCCGCCACCGAATCCGGGGGCACAGCCGAACCCTGGTTCTTCGCCAAATCCAACGGTGGAAGAGCCGAAAAAGAAGAAGAACTTCTTCCAGAAGATATTCGGCGGCGGCGGCGATAAGAAGCAGCAACAGCCGCAAACCCCTCCCCAATAAGCGAGGCCGACGGCTAATCGCCGATTGAATAGTTGATTATCACGAGCGTTCTCACCCGTGATGAAAGTCCGTCGCCTTTATACTGCCATCTCTTGACAACCTCCGTGGAGGCATCCGTCAGCAGACGATTGGGACTCGCAACCGGTTCCACGGCTTTTACCACACCGTCCCTGTCGATGGTGACAGCTAGAACAACTGTCCCACTGATGTGAGAACTACGCGCCATCATCGGATACTCAGGGGGAATCTTCTTTGACGATTTGACTTCTACAGGTGCGACAACCGCTTCATCTTCGATTTTCTGAGCCCCGGACGGGATGTCCAGCAACGACTTATCCCCTATCCCTTGCTCCAATTTTTGTACATTGACGCTGACAACGGGTTGATTGCTGATTGCAGTTTCCACGCGCAACGGCACATAGGCATCTCGGAACTTTCCGGTTCTGTTGTAGACGGTAAAAATCACAGATTGATGCACGGCCCGAAGCACCGCATCCTGATGATCGAAACAATACTGAATTTCAGGACTACCTAACTTGGCATTGGGCTTAATATCCTTTCGCGCAAGCGACGCACACTGCAGTTCAACTGCTCCTTTGAGGGAATCACCTGTGGTGAGCGAAAGATCTTTATCAGACGATACATCCGGCAGACGCGTCAGGCTATCAAGAGCCAGCCGGAGTAGGAAAGGTGGAGCAGCCCCCCTCTCAAATGTTCCGGAAGCATTACGAATCTCTTGATAGGTCACCGAACCGGTAACCACCAAAGACCGCTCGGTATCGGAGAAATAGGTCTCTTCAACAGCGCCGGTCAGCTTCTTTCCGTCGCTGGCTGTCAGTTCGTAACTCGACACCCGATGCCATGGCTTGGAATATGCCGCCTTCCATGCCTGTTGGACAGCCTGATACTTCTCACTCGCTGTCTGCGCGACCACCCCACCACACAAGACCGCAAAGATCGAGATACCGCTCAGCACGCCACGTTGCATGGCACGATCATACCGTTTGGTAAAAGCCCATCTTTTAGCGCAATCCTGATACCCTTTCCCATGGAAAGGAAGGATTTGCATGATTGATCTCACCGGCAAAGTTGCCGTTATCTTCGGACTGGCCAACAAGCGCAGCATCGCCTGGGGTATCGCCCAGAAGCTCTCTGAGGCAGGCGCTACCATCGCTCTCTGCTACCAGAACGAGCGTCTGAAAAGAGAAGCCGATGCCCTGCTGCCGGAGCTGAAGAGCGCCAAAGCCTTCCAGTGTGACCTCTCCGTCGATACTGAGATCGAGTCCACCTTCGCCGCCTTCCAGCAGGAGTTCGGCAAGATCGACATCCTGGTCCACGCCGTTGCCTACGCACCAGCCGATGAGATCAAAAACGACTTCATCTTCACCAGCCGTGAAGGTTTCCGCATTGCGCACGACGTCAGCGCTTATACGTTGATTGCCGTCTCGCGCGCAGCGCTGCCGCTGATGACCGAAGGCGGAGCCATCCTGACGCTGAGCTACTACGGCGCGGAGAAGGTCTTCCCCAATTACAACGTAATGGGCGTGGCCAAGGCCGCACTGGAAGCGACGGTTCGCTATCTGGCCGCCTCGCTCGGACCGAAGAACATCCGCGTCAATGCCATCTCCGCCGGCCCCATCAAGACTCTGGCTGCGCGCGGCATCGGCGACTTCACCAAGATTCTGGATACCGTGACCGAGCGCGCTCCGCTGCATCGCAATGTCGATCAGCTTGAGGTCGGTGGCGCAGCACTCTTCCTGTGCTCTCCTCTGGCCAGCGCCATCACCGGCGAAATCACCTACGTCGATTGCGGTTACAACATCACGGGAATGTAAGGAGCCCCTTCATGCGCATAGCAGACGTTTTGCTTGCCGATTACGACACCGAAATCAGAAGCGCCCAGCGGCTCTTCGACCGGCTTCCTTCTATTGAGAGAGCCGACTGGAAGCCCCACGAAAAGTCCATGCTCTTCGGCAAGCTGGTGATGCACGTAGCCACGCTGCCGGGCTTTGGCGCCATGGTGCTGAGCGAACCCATCCTCGACATGGCACAGGGCAAGATACCCAGCTTTGCCTATGAGAGCCCAGCCCAGGCCTCGGCTGTCCTCGCCGAGACTGCAGCGAAGACACGCACGCTGCTCGCGAACATCTCCGATGAGGAGATGGAGACGACCTGGCAGTTGAAGTTCCATGACCGCGTCTTCTTTACCGGCAGCCGCATCCTGGCTTATCGCACCATGTTCTTCAATCACTTTGTCCATCACCGAGCGCAGCTTGGCGTCTACCTGCGCCTACTGGAAGTTCCCATTCCCGGCATGTATGGTCCATCGGCGGACGAGCCGATCAATCTCGGATGAGCAATTCACCCTACACCGCGATCGCTCGCCTTCTGCGTCCCCAGGGACGCAAGGGCGAGCTATTGGCAGATCTGCTGACCGATTTTCCGGAGCGCTTCGAAACCACCAGCTCCGTGCTGTTGGAAAATGCTGCCGGCGAACCTACACCCGCCACGGTGGAAGGCCACTGGTTTCCTGTCGGCCGCAACGCCGGCCGTGTCGTGTTGAAGCTGAGCGGCATCGATTCCATCAATGATGCAGAGACGTTGCAGGGCAAGCTGGTGCTCGTTCCCGACACGGAACGCGTCGCCCTCGCAGAAGACCGCGTGTGGATCGCGGACCTGATCGGTTGCGAGCTCTATCATC
>JABFXN010000053.1 GCA_013361705.1 Acidobacteriaceae bacterium | reverse complement strand
CTCACACACGATGCTCTGAAGCAGGGCGGAACGTTGCGCTTTGAGCTGGCACAGTAAGGGCAACAAACATAGGAAGCCGTGGGCATTCAGCCCACGCCTTATCAGTTTTGAGCGCTGAAGGCGCGCTCTATACCAGCCTGGGGCAACGCCCCAGGTTTCGGACACATTAAGAAATAAGGGCTGAAGGCCCGCTCTATAGAGCGGGCGCCTATCGCTCACCAATACACATGAAATGATGTGAAGTATCGAACGCCAGCTCGATACTCTTTGTTTGTCATTTCGCAGCGAATCGGAGAAATCTGCTTTTGCGTTTCCCAGAAGAAAATACGAAAAAGCAGATCCCTACGGAATGACAAAAAGAGGCGGCCTTACTTCGTTCACGCTCAGCATTCAGCCCTAAAAACTATCCCAACCCATTCCGCCGAATCACATCCGCATAAAACTGCGAGCTCAGCTTCGGAATCCTCTTCTGCGTAGCGAAGTCCACATACACAATCCCGAAGCGCTTGCTGTATCCATCCGCCCACTCGAAGTTATCCAGCAGGCTCCAGAGAAAATATCCCTTCACCGGAACACCCTGGCTGATAGCACGCTGCAGATGCGTCAGATAGTTGCGTAGATACATCACCCGGTCAGTGTCATAGACGCGGCCATCGGCAGCGACCACATCATCCGAAGACGCACCGTTCTCGGTGATGTACATCTCCTTCACCTTCCAGAGATCGTGAATCAGCTTCGGCGCCCAATACAGACTCTCCGGACCGACGGTCAGCCACGGACTGGCCATCTTCGGAAATGAGGATGGCGGTGTAATCATCACATATCCCCGCTCGCCTGTATCGGCGCGCACGTAGGTGGGCGCATAGACGTTAATGCCAAGAAAGTCCAACGGACTCGCAATCGTACGCAGCTCCTCAGGGGTGAACTTCGGGGCATCGGCGCCGAGCTGCTTCAAATACAAGTCCGTGTACCGCCCCTCCATGATGACCGAGAGATACATCGCATTCTCTTCGCGAAAGGCCTTATGCGCCGCCGCAATATGCTCTTCCGTCTCGATGGCGGGATTCGTAACGGTAGGATTCTCCGCCAGACCGACACGCGTGCCACTCGCGGCCTTCGCTCGGATCGCTTGCACCGCCAGTCCATGTCCCAACACCGCATGATGCGCGATCTGTGCGACCTTTGCGCGGTCCAGGCGCAGACCTGGAGCGTGAATTCCATCGCGATAACCGAGCTCCACAAAGCTGCGGATCTCGTTGGTCGTCATGAAATGCTTCACGCGGTCCGACAGTTGGGAGGCGACATATCCGGCGTAATCCGCAAATGCCTGCGCAGTATCACGACTCTCCCATCCACCTTTATCCTGCAGCGCCTGCGGCAGATCCCAGTGATAAAGCGTGCAGTAAGGCTGGATTCCAGCCTCAAGCATGGCATCGACCATCTTCTTATAGAAATCAACACCCTGCTGATTTATCGAACCCGTGCCATTGGGGAAGATGCGTGACCACGACACCGAAAACCTGCAGACCGTGAGGCCCAGATCTTTCATCAGGTGGATGTCATCGCGATAGCGGTGATAGTAATCGTCGGCCACATCGCCGGTATCGCCGTTATGCGTCTTTCCCTGCGTATGCGAGAAAGTGTCCCAGACAGACGGCCCTCGTCCATCTTCCTTCGCGGCGCCTTCTACCTGATAGGAAGCAGTCGCCGAGCCCCAGAGAAATCCCTTTGGAAAAGCCAGTGGCCGGGTGGCAGCAGAGTCACCAGGAGCTGCTGCGAGTGCATCGAACCCACGGAACGGAAGCGCTGCGGTCGCGGCGCCCAAGAGTTGCGCAAATCTGCGCCGGGAAAAAGAAAGCAACATCTCAGCGAGCTCCTTTAGTGGCTATGTACAACAGTATGACTTACCGCGGTCGATAGACGCGAATGTAGTCCACAAGTGTCGACAAGCTCGATAGAGTCCATACACGGGGTGCCCCATAAGCTGATTAGCGAATGCTGAAGATCGTGACCGACTCTGCCGGAAGTTTGAGTTCAAGCTGCTCGCCGGAAGAGTTGGCGGTGCCATTCCCCAGCAACATCTCGATCGTCTTGCCACCAGCAACACTGGTGTCGGTCGTTGCGACCTGTATCGACCGGCTCTCCTGTGACCGGTTGATCGCGACTACGACTCTGCGTTTGCCATCCGCTGCAAGATTGAGAGCGTCGCCGCGAACGTAGACCATCGCGTCCTTGTCAGCGAGCAGAACCTGCTCTTCCCCACGCTGCAGCTCATCGCATCGCCTGCGAAGTGTTGCCAGCTCACGAACCCAGTCATGCATCTCTGCCTGCTGCGCACTCCGGCCGCCGTCGGTAAAAGCGTTCTGGCTGTCGCCCGCCCAGCCACCGGGAAAATCTCTGCGGTTGTCGGGGTCTTCTCCACCGGTCATCGCAATCTCATCGCCAGAATAGATCTGCGGCATGCCGCGCATGGTCAACAACACAGCGAAGGCAAGCTTGAGCCGCGGCAGCGTGCCGCCCTTCTCCCAGAGAAAACGTGTCGTGTCGTGATTGCCAAGGAATGGAGTCAGACGTTCGGGATGAGGATAGAGAGCATCCATACGCAGTGTCTCCGCCAGCTTCGTCATAGACTCTCCCTTCACGAAGGCATCCCGCAGTGCGAAGTAGCTGGGAAAATCGAAGGGCGTATCGAGACCGGTATCGATGCCGTTCCGCGTCACACCTCCGGCGAAAGACGAGACGATCGTCGCATCAGGATTGAAGACCTCCCCCACGGTCGTCAGCTTCGGATACATGCCGTGGAGCTGAGCGTGAAAGCCATGCCAGAAACTGCGGCCGACATACGGAAAGGTATCGATGCGAAGTCCATCGGCACCAGTCATCTCCGTCCACCAGACGGCGTTCTGGGTCAGGTACTGCGAGACCGCAGAATTATCCTGATTCATATCGGGCAGGATGTCGGCAAACCATCCCTCAGTGACATTCTTTTGATCGCGCCACGAGGCATGCGGATCAGTCAGCGGCTTGAAGTCTCCCTGGGCCACACTGTGCTTTGCACGGGTGCCATGGAACCAGTCCGGCGCGGGCTCATCCTCCACCCATGGATGTTTCGGCCCGACATGATTCGGAACGGTATCGAGCACCAGCTTCATACCGCGCTGATGCAGCGCGGCGCTGAGCGCCTTGAGATCGTCCATTGAACCATAGTGCTCGTCGACGGCATACATATCGGTCGCGCCATAGCCGTGATAGCTATCGGCCTCGTGGTTCTGATAGACCGGCGTCAGCCACAGCGTCGTGATGCCGAGCTCCTGCAGGTAGTCAAGATGCTGCATCACACCACGCAGATCACCGCCATGCCATCCGCGGATCTTCTCGCGATCTCCCACCGTGTCGTTCGACACATCCCCATCGGCGAAACGGTCGGTCATGATCAGGTACATCACGTCTTTCGACGAGAATCCGGCGAAGCCATCCGTCGTACTGCGCCGCGTAAGAAACTTGTAGGTAGCGCTTCCCTTTCCAGCCGTATTGCGAGCCGAAATAGTGACCTCTTCTGCTTTCTGTGGTGAAGCACTCAGCCACAACTCCGCCCAGTGACCATTCGGCGATGTCTTGATCTGAGCAATGCGCAGACGGGCATCACTCAGCGTGAATGTCGCGTGATTGAGATTCTCACCCTTCACCAGCAGCATGGCTTGGGGCATATTCACCCACCAGTTGGGGGGATCGATCTTTTCGATCTTAGGTGCGTTCTGCGGTGCGTTCTGTGCGTAGGCCGCAGCTGCACACCATGCGACACCCGCCGCCCATGCACGTATCTTCCAGTTCACTTCCGCCTCCAGCAGCTCGTATGAGAAACGAACGGCACCGCTCTCTTGCGGTGCCGTCCCGGTTGCATCAGATTGGTTAGAAGTTGATGTGTCCCGCGAGCTCAAACTGGCGCTCGGAGTACTGACGGATGCTATTGATGGTTCCGAAGTCTGCCTGCGAGGCATTCGTCTGCGGATTGCTGAACTGTGGATGGTTGAAGACGTTGTACGCCTGCGCCCGGAACTCTGCCTTCACCCGCTCCGTGATGGAGAAGTTCTTGAAGACCGAGAAGTCCACCTTGTTGTAGCCAGGACCGGTGAACTTGTTACGGCTCAGCGTGCCGATGCGGGTGTACATGCCGGCTGCATTGGTCGGAGGCGCCTTCACTACCGCATTGAAGAATGTCTGGTTGCCAGTATTGGTAGCACCGGTGATCCGCGAACGGCCTACCTTCTGGAAGGAGATGAGGTCGGGACGTATATCAATGGTCCCGCCAGTCAGATCGAGGTCAATCGGTGTACCGCTGGCAAAGGACATGATGGTATTGGTCTGCCATCCGCCAATCACTTCGTCCAGCGCACGGTTCATGTTGCGGCCGAAGGTGCGGCCACGTCCGAACGGAAGCTGATACAGAGCGCTCGCCGTGAAGACATGACGCTGATCCTGATCGCTGTTGCCGTAGTTAGCGCGCAGGTTCGGACCGCCAGAGGTAATAAAGACACGCGACCCTGCACCCGAGGTACCCGTATTGAAAGCGCCATTTGAGTTATCCATCGTATGTGACCAGGTATAGGCAACTGTCGCGAGCAGTCCGGCCGACATCTGCCGATTCACGAAGATCTGCAGGCCATTGTAGTTACCCGAACCGCCCGCCAGCCCGTAAGTAATGGTGCCGCGAGTCGGATACAAGCCACTTCCGGTGCCGCCAATCACAGGCGAGTTCAGGTTGAACCACGTCATCAGGTGATCGCTCTTCGTACCGACATAGGCCAGGTTGACGCTGGTGGCATGATCGAGCTGCTGTTGGATCTGCAGATTCCAGCTCTGCGCCATGCTGTTCTGGCTGTTCTTCGGCTGCGCAATCAGACCAACGTTCGTGGGATTGTTCAGATTCACCGAGCCGGGACCGAACTGCGGCAACGGCAAAGCGTTAGTGGCGTGTGCGCTGTTGTTATCCCGCAGGGCGCCCTGTCCCATGAAGGTAATGCGATATCCATCCGTCGCACGGTATTCGCTGAAGCCGTTATACCCGGGGTTGTTGCTCAACTGGTTGCCGACTCCACCACGATCGACGAAGTAGAAGATACCGTAGCCACCGCGTAGCGAGGTGCGGCCATTGCCGAAGAGGTCATAGGCAAAGCCGAAGCGCGGAGCAAAGTTATTCTTGTCCGTATCGATGAGGCTGCGCGAATTGCCATTGGTTCCTGCCACACGCAGAATGCCCGCTGCAACGTCATAGTTGGACTGGTTATTATCCTGCTCGTACGGATAGGTATAGAGGTCGTAGCGAAGGCCAAGGTTCAGCGTCAGACGACGGTTCACCTTCCAGTCATCCTGGGCAAAGTAACCAGTCTCCCAGCTGAAGGTCTTGAAGTAGGTGCTGGCGGAACCGATGCGGTAGTCGGTAAAGCCGGCAACCAGTTCACTGGTCTCGTAGCCGGTAAAGCGGCCCGTTCCCGGATAGTTCACGCCGCCAATGATGAAGTAGCCCTTGGCGTCGTTACCCTGGAAGAAGTCCACCTGACGGCGAATGACGTTCGCTCCGAACTTGAAGGCGTGATTGCCATGAGTCCAACTCAGCGAATCAGCATACTGGTAGGCCTTCTCAGGAACGTTATACGGTCCACCATCGCCGGTGTACTCGATCTGCGTATTGCTGCCGCCGATCAGAGCTCCACCGCCGAGCAAAGCGTTGCGGTTCGCATTCACAATGCCGAGGTTCTGCGACACTGGTGTTCCGAACATCGGAGGGATATAGCCGAACTGCGGGCGAACATATCCGAAACGGAACTCATTCACCAGGTTCGCTGTGAAGATGCGCGTATACCCTGCTGCGACACCACGAGGATGGCTGACGTTCGCACCTGACGCAAAGCCGGCGGGCAGATTTGTGAATTCACTGTTGACGTCGTAGTTATCCTGCCCGTAGCTGTAACGGGCAAAAACCGAATCCTTCTGCGAGATATGGAAGTCGATACGGCCATCAAAGTCGTTGAAGTTGCGAATCTGATTGCGCACTACATAGTAGTTGTTGATCAGGCCACCGCGCGAAGGTAGCGGATACGCATTCAGATAGTTGATCGCAGCCTTCGTCTGGCGTGCTGTTGGAATCACGTTGTTTGTAAAGGGGAGGCATGTGGTCGGATCGTAGATCGCGCCGACAACCTTTACCGCGGTGCAACCAGTAAGCGTTGCATCCGGGGTCGTCGTGACATCCTGGCCCAGCAACTCGCCAAAGTCACCGGTACGCATACGCGCCGTCGGCACCGTGTGATAGCCGGTATCCTGAGGCTGCCGCAAACGCAATGCCTGGTAGTCGCCAAAGAGGAAGATCTTGTCCTTCCAGATCGGCCCACCGGCAGCAAAGCCGAGCTGCTTCCGCTGGAACGAAGGCTTCACCGCGGTCGGGTTGAAGTAGTTCGGACTGGCATCGAAAGCAGCACTGCGGTAGTAGCCGAAGAGTGATCCGTGAATTGCATTGGTGCCCGACTTCACCGAGGTATTGATAATCGCGCCACCGGCGCGTCCAAACTCAGCGGGCGCAACCGAAGTATCAACGCGGAACTCATGAATCGCCTCAGGCGGAGTGAAGAACACGATACCGTTGACCAGCGACTCATTATTATCCGTGCCGTCGAGCAGGAAGTTGTTCGCCTGCTGGCGCATGCCGTTGGCGGAGATCGCGGCGCCGCCGCTGTCGCTGTAGCGGAAGGTCTCAGAGTTGCCGTTACGACCAGAGGCATCGCTCGAGAACGCACCGCGTGTCACACCCGGAACCAGCGTGGCCAACTGGGTAAAGTTGCGTCCATTAATCGGAAGCTCCGTCACCTGACGGCCTTCGACTACGGCTCCTGTGGAAGAAGTAGAGAGATTCACAACAGGAGCAGCCGAGGTGACATCGATCGTGGTGCTCTGCGCTCCGGGAGGGAGATGGAAGTCGGCGGCCACGACCTGTGAGACCTGCAGGACGAAGGTCTGTGTGTTCTTGGCGAAACCGGCGATGGTGGCATCGACCCGGTAGTTGCCACGAACCACGGCCGAGAAGTTATAGAAGCCCTCTCCATTCGTGGTCGCCGTCTGGGTCGCGCCGGTGTCGGTGTTGACCAGCGTTACAGTCGCCCCGGGAATCACAGCTCCGGTTGCGTCGGTTACCGTTCCGGTCACACGTCCTGTGTCGGACTGCGCCAGAAGCAAACCGGGGAACAGCATTGCCAGGCAGAGAGCCATGGCAATCCAAACTCCGGCAAACCCTTTTCTTGTCTCAGGGCTATGTGTCGTCTTCATAAAACGTGCCTCCAAAGAGCCGCCTGTTCCTCTGCGGATCGGAGTCCGCAAAAATCGGGGGAATTCAGGCTGCGATGCGAACCATTTCGCGATCGCGCCACTCATCGCAATCCACGCCCCGCCTTTTTTCGTTCAATTCTTCTTCACCAGATAACTCTTTATTCCTGAGCCGTTTATATGGATGCAATCAACGACTGTCGGGGGTTCGAACCGCGCCGGTTTCACATCGGTGATACAGTCATTGGCGCGAGGTTAAGTACGATGTCATCCACGGTCCAGAGCCCAACCCGGGTATCCTTCGGGCTCTATGAGGCCGATCTGCAATCGGGCGAGCTCTGGAAGGCTGGCCACCGAATCAAAATCCAGAGTCAGCCCTTCAAAGTGCTCAGCATTTTGCTCGAGCGCCCCGGTGAGGTTGTGTCCCGGGAAGAGCTGCAGCAGCGTCTGTGGGGCAAAGACACGATCGTCGACTTCGATCACTCGTTGGGCACAGCTATTAATAAGATCCGCGAAGCGCTGAGCGATTCGGCCGATAATCCAAGATTTGTAGAGACCCTGGCCCGCCGAGGCTACCGGTTTATCGCTCCGGTTACCTATCCTGCCCAGCCCGTAGCGCAGGCCTCAGCGGCGTCGGCTACCGTTCCCACCGAACCACAGACTTCTACCGCACCTGCGGAGAGCATTCCGGAGGGCATTTCCAGGAGCCGCGCATTCTTTTCTCGATCGACCACCCGCTTCGCGCTCTCCGGCGTGGGATTGATGGCTGTTCTTACAGCCGCGGGCGTGGGCTTCTATCTGGGCCAGTCTCACGGACGAGGTGAGCCCGACCGCATTACCCAATTAACCCATCACGGCCGCATCTCCCCCGGAGCCCCCGCGATGGAGAGCTTTCCCTCAGCTGCCACCGATGGCGTCCGTATCTTCACCGGGCAGATTGAGAATGGGCGCACGATTCTGTCGCAGGTCTTTGTGAACACCGGCGAGACCATGCCTCTGCCAGTACCCAGCGAGATCGCTGCCCCATCCCTCGGCGACCTCTCGCCCGACGGATCCAAGTTATTGCTGCGCAGCCATTTGTCTCCGGAATCCGAACAGCCGCTCTGGGTCGTTCCGACCGGCGGCGGATCGGCGCTCCGGGTAGCGAACATCAATGCCCACGACGCGACCTGGATGCCGGATGGCTCCGGCATTCTGTACGCTGCTGGATCACAGCTCTCCATCACCCGTCTTCAGGACGGCGCCTCAACCCCCTTCGCCACGCTTCCATACGGACGGGCGTTCTGGCTGCGCTGGTCCCCCGATGGCAAGGTGCTTCGGTTCACCATTCTGGACCCCATCGCCCATACTCAGTCTTTATGGGAGATGGACGCCAGGTCACGCAAACCAAAGCCACTCCTCGCTAACTGGTCGAAGCCGGCAAACGAGTGCTGCGGTACCTGGACTGCCGACGGGAAGTACTACATCTTCCAGTCCTCGCATGACGGCAACACCGACCTGTGGCAGTACAACGGAAGCGGAGCGCCTACAAAGATCACAAACGGTCCACTGGATTTCCAGGCTCCGGTCGCAGCCCGCAATGGCCACCGCATCTTCTTCCTCGGTCTGGATTCCCGGTCCGAGCTACAGCGCTTCGACGCTGGTCGCAGAGAGTTTCTACCGGAGCGAGCCTTCCTGGCCAACGCCAGCAGGGTCACCTACTCGCGAGATTCCCAATGGGTTGCATGGACCGATCCGCAGGGACGGCTATGGCGCGCACGCGGGGATGGAACGGAGAAGATCCAGCTCACACCGGAGTCTATGCAGGTCTTCCTCGCCCAGTGGTCACCCGATGGCCAACAGCTCGCCCTGATGGCGCGGCAACCAGGAAAGGCGTGGCAACTCTATGCGATTCAGGCAGATGGAGGCAGTCCAACCGCCCTGCTACAGGAAAACCGCAACGCCGGCGATCCCTCCTGGTCTGCCGATGGAAAGACTCTGGTCTTCGGGCGGGTTACTGACCTGATGGGCATGGAGAGCACCACCCGCAATCTGAAGTTGCTGAATCTGGAGACTCATAAGACCGAAGCGATTCCGAACTCGGAGGGCTACTTCAGCCCACGCTGGTCTCCGGATGGCCGCTACATCGCCGCCATCAGCCTGGATCAGCGCCGGCTGGTGCTCTATGACGTCGCAACGAAGACATGGAAGACGCTGGCTACCACGTCGGTAGCGGATCCGGTCTGGTCGGCAGACAGTCGGGCAATCTACCTGCATGCGTTCATGGCAAACACCCAGCCGATCTATCGTGTCTCCATCCCCGAGGGAAAGCTGGAAGAGGTAGCCAACCTGACCAGCTTCCGTACCGGAGACATCGCCGACTACTTCTTCTCGGGCATTACCCCGGACAACGTGCCCCTGGTACGTGCCCGCACGGCGACCGGAAACCTCTACATGCTCGATCTGGACGGCAAATAACCTTGTTCATCTGCGAGCGCTTTCTGCTGATTCCAGAAGACTTAACGGATGAAGCAGAAATGAAGGACAGTTGGTTCGCGAAGCATTGCGGCGAAGTGTGAGATTTCCGTCTTCTTGCCAACATGCGCACGCCTCTCCTGTCTCTGGTTGCCCTGCTTCTCTCCTGTCTGCCGATCCTCTCCCAACCCGCGCAGAGAAAACCTCTGCCGAACGGAGGAGAGTTTACGGCCGGGGACAGTACGTTGCGCGTCACCGCACTACGCGATGATGTCTTGCGGGTGCGCATGTGGCGAAGTGGACATGCACCGGAGGATGCCTCATGGGCGGTACTTCCCGAGGCGCGAGCCGCACAGGTCAACGTCACTCCCACGGTAGGCGGTTTTGAGACCGCCACTCTCGAGGTGACCGTCGACGACAAACTGAGGTTGGCCGTCACCGATCGCGCCGGACATCTGCTGCAGCAAGACATCGAGCCAGTTCAATGGCAGGGAGACCGCTTCCGCATCTACAAACGCAAGTGGCCCAACGAACACTTCTTCGGCCTGGGAGACAAACCCGGCCCTCTGGATCGCGCCGGCCAGGCGTTCACCATGTGGAACACAGACAACTTCGGCTGGCAGGAGTCAACCGACCCCATCTACAAGAGCATTCCCTTCTTCATCAGCTTTCAGTCGGGAAACGCGCTGGGAGTGCTTTTCGACAACACCTGGAGGAGCTTCTTCGACTTCGGCCTTGAGATGCCGGATGCATACTCCTTCGGATCGCCGAATGGGCCGATCGACTACTACTTGATCTATGGGCCCGAACCGAAGAAGGTCGTCGAGACCTATGCCTGGCTGACCGGCCCGACACCGCTGCCTCCGCTATGGAGCCTTGGCTTCCAGCAGTCGCGCTACACCTACGAACCGGAGTCGCGATTGATGGAGGTTGCCGACCGCCTCCGCGCCGACCACATTCCCGCTGACACTCTGTACCTGGATATCGACTTCCAGCAGAAGAACCGGCCCTTCACCGTAGACCAGATCAAGTTCCCGAACTTCAGCACCATGGTCAGTGAACTGGCGCGCAAACAGTTTCACCTGGTGGTCATCACCGACCTGCACATCGCCAAAGCGCCGAACGAAGGATATGCGCCCTATGACAGCGGCACCGCCGGCGATCATTTCGTGAAGAATCCCGATGGCTCGATCTATGTTGGACCGGTATGGCCGGGGCCTTCGGTCTTTCCGGAGTTCACACAAAAGGCCACACGCGAGTGGTGGGGCAGCCTGTACAAAGAGTTTGCATCGCAGAAGGTCGCCGGCTTCTGGAACGACATGAATGAGCCCGCGGTCTTCACCTATCCAACCAAGACGATGCCCGACGATGTGCAACATCGCATCGATGAGCCAGGCTTCCAGAAACGGACCGCGGGCCATCTTGAGATTCACAACATCTACGGCCTGGAGAACTCACGCGCGACCTATGAAGGTCTGCTGAAGCTGCAACCGAATCAGCGGCCGTTCGTGCTGACGCGCGCAAGCTACGCCGGCGGACAGCGCTACGCCGCCACCTGGACCGGAGACAATAGCTCCACCTGGAATCATCTGCGGCAGACTGTTCCACAACTGCTGAATCTTGGGCTCAGCGGATTCTCCCTGAGTGGGGCGGATGTAGGCGGCTTTGCCGGCTCACCTTCTCCCGACCTGCTCACACGCTGGCTGCAACTCGCAGCCTTCCAACCCATCGACCGCGACCACGCCGCCAAGGGCACACGCGATCACGAGCCGTGGGTCGATGGACCCCAGCACGAAGCGATTCGCCGCCGGTACATCGAAGAGCGGTATCGGCTGCTGCCCTATCTCTACACCGCCGCGGAGGAGACATCGCACGATGGCATGCCCATCATGCGTCCGCTCTTCATCGAGTTCCCTCACGCAACCACAGACGGACATCCGATGGATCTGGACGCAGGCGGCGGAGAGTACATGTTCGGAGCAAACCTTCTGATCGCTCCATCCCCCTCTCCAGAGGAGGTTGCTCCCTACGAGCTGCACCTGCCCGCAGGTATCTGGTACGACTACTGGACCGGCGAGAAGCTCGATCGCCGCACCCAGACAGCGGCGCGCGATTTGGAGATTCGCGATGCCGCCGCAGCGGTAAATCCGATCATGATCACACCCAAGCTGGAAGAGCTTCCGGTGTATGTCCGAGAAGGATCCATTCTCCCACTGGCTCCCCTTACCCAAAGCACGGAAGAGAAACCACAGGGACCACTGACGCTACGCGTCTATCCGGGCGAGCACTGCAGTGGATCCATCTACCAGGACGACGGCACAAGCTTCGCCTATCGCAACGGCCACTCCTTACGCATGAGCTTCACTTGCGAACAGCAGAGCAACGGCCAGGTACGCGTCCACATCGGCGCTCACGAAGGAGACTACCGCCCCTGGTGGCGCGAGATCCGCGTTGAAGTCATCGACGGCACGACCCCAGCCAAGACACGCACCGTACAAGACACCGGCCGAGGCATGGACGTAGTCGTGCAGTAGCTGTTAGGTATACACCGGGTGCCCCGGGTCCCCTTAGGGACCTGGGTATTCGAGCGAAGCTCGAACCGCTCTACCAGTCCGTCAACGTCCCATCCAGCTTTCGCGCAATCGGCAGATACGCGCGCTGATACGGATACTTCGCCGCCAACGCTTCATCGATATCGACACCAAGCCCCGGAGCATCGCCGGGATACATGTAACCAGCATTGAAGCTATACGCATGAGGAAAGACCTCATCTGTGAGCTTGGTATGCGGCATGTGCTCCTGAATACCAAAGTTGTGAACTGCCAGACCAAAGTGCAGCGCCGCTGCCATGGTGACCGGAGACAGATCCGTCGCTCCATGGAACCCCGTGCGCACTTGATACACCGCGGCGAAATCCGCAGCCTTCTTCAGCGCCGTGATGCCGCCGCCATGCACGATGGTCATGCGCAGATAATCGATCCACTGGTTGCGAATCAGATCATGTGCATCCCAGAAGGAGTTGAAAACCTCTCCCGTAGCGATCGGGGTCACCGTATGTTCGCGGATAAGACGGAAGGCATCCTGGTTCTCAGCTGGAGTCGGATCTTCCATCCAGAAGAGATGATAGGGCTCAAGCGCTTTGCCCAGACGCGCCGCTTCGATAGGAGTAAGGCGGTGATGAACGTCATGCAAGAGATGCAGATCTTCCCCACACGCATTGCGCACGGCATCGAACAGCTTCGGAACGAAGTTCAGATACTTCTCCGTTGACCACAGGCTCTCGCTGGGGAGACCGCGCTCCGCCGGCTCGTACGGCTTACCCGACTTGGGCACACCATAGCTGGAAGCAACACCCGGCACACCACTCTGCGCGCGCACCGCAAGATAGCCTTCGGCAGCATGACGCTGCACGGAGTCAACAGCCTCGGCGATATCGGCTCCATTGGCGTGGGTATAGACCAGCACGCCCTCCCTGCTCTTTCCGCCCAGCAGGTTATAGACGGGCGTATTCAACGCCTTGCCCTTGATATCCCACAACGCCATATCGACGGCGGCGATCGCGCTCATCGTCACTGGGCCGCGGCGCCAGTAGGCTCCGCGATAGAGATACTGCCAGATGTCCTCGATCTGAAAGGGATCACGCCCAATAAGGCACGGAAGGACATGCTCGGTAAGATACCAGGCGACCGCAAGCTCCCGGCCATTGAGAGTAGCATCACCAAGACCATAGATGCCTTCATCCGTCACAATCTTCAGCGTGACGAAGTTGCGGTCCGGGGAGCAGACGATAAGCTTTGCCGATTCAATCTTCATAAACCTTCTCCAGAGTCGCCGCGACGCGGCTACTGATTGACGCCGCTTGCGAGGAAGCCACCGTCGACCGCAATGATCTGTCCGGTGGTGAACGTTGTCTCACGCGCCGCCAGATAGACGGCCGTGGAGACCAGCTCTTCAGCTTCCCCGAAGCGCGCCATCGGCGTACGCATCAGCAGTTCCTGTCCGCGTGGGCTATCGATGATCTTGCGATTGAGCGCGGTGGGAAAGATGCCGGGAGCGATGGCGTTGACCGTCACGCCGGAACGCGACCACTCCACAGCCAGCGATTGTGTGAGCGCAGCCACGGCGGCTTTACTCGCGCCGTACGGTGCAACCTCAAGGAAAGCAGCGAAGCTGGCCAGCGATGCAATGTTGATGATGCGGCCAAACCGCTGCTCCAGCATGACCTTTCCGAAGACCTGGCAGGCGCGCAGTGTGCCGGTAAGGTTCACATCCAGAATCTGATTCCAGAGCTCGTCATCAACCTCCAGCGTGGGGATTCGCTTGGTCATACCGGCGGAGTTCACCAGGATTTCTACAGAGCCAAACTCCGCGAGCACAGCATCGCGCAGCGCCCCCAGGGAGTCGCGGCTGGCAACGTCGCTGGCAATGGCAAGGTGCCTGGTTCCGAGAGCCTGCAGCTCGTGCGCAATTTCGTTAACGGACTGCTGCGAGCGCGAGGTAGCCACAATGTTGGCTCCATGACGTGCAAGCCCGAGTGCAAGCGCCTTACCGATACCCGAGGTTCCGCCGACGACGACGGCGGTCATTCCAGAGAGATTCATGATTGCTCTTTCGATTCCAGGCCTTGATTCTAGCCAAACTACTTCACCTTGCGCACCGAGGGAGTCACTTCGATGTAATCCACCGGAGCATATTCCCGGTAATCGCGCGGAACACGGGACTGCGATTCCAACTCGCCGGGAGCAGCTTTATGGGGCGTCCCCGGCTGCAGTTCTGAGCGCAAATCGGGAATCGCATGCAACTCAAGCTTGTCTCCCTGCTGCAGTGCGATGCTGTTCGCCGTAAACCGGGTTGAGGTCTGCCCATCAGGATTGGCGTCGAACTGTGCCGGAGGCAATGTGTCGTCCGCCTGCCATGTGCCAACAACTTCCCCATTACGCCGCAGCTCATACCGCGAGACACCGCGCCAGATATCGAAGTACTGAACCG
Organism: Acidobacteriaceae bacterium; assembly: GCA_013361705.1. Taxonomy (GTDB): domain Bacteria; phylum Acidobacteriota; class Terriglobia; order Terriglobales; family Acidobacteriaceae; genus Terriglobus. The sequence goes on along the minus strand of JABFXN010000053.1, from coordinate 14,152 downwards.
CGATGTCATACGTACCCGGGCTCTGCTGGAAGGTATACGCGAGCGTGCAGCCCTCGGCCTTGTGGCAGACCACCGCTTTGCCGCCGGATGCGGTCTCCCATGGAGTGACGTCCACCAGTTCATATCCGGACCCAATGATCGCCTCAGCCTCAACGCGTCCGGCTTCGTGGCCTACTCTGCCCTGTGCGTCGGGAATCTGGGAGATGCGCTGGAACCAGTTGTTGATAGCATCACGCCACACAATGGCGTGTCCTGCCTGGAAGCGGAAGAGGCGCAGCACCTGCTCGTACCGCTCGTCATCCACTACACCACGAAGCTGCTGCCAGCGGGTGACATAGCTTCCAGCCTGCGCTGCAGCGCTGTAGTGCGTGTCATAGATCGACTGCACCAGCGTCTTCCCGTTACGCAGCTTGTAGTCGTAAGGGACGTGATGGAAGAACAGCAGCAAATCCTCTGGGCAGGTAGCAAGCGACTCATACTTCGCCGCAAGCTGCGGCGGATACTGCTCGATATAGCCGGTACCGTTGGCGGTACGGTCCATGCCGATACCATCCTTCTCGCCACGGAACCACTGTCCCCATCCATTGCGCTCTGCCGACTCGATTCCCGGGCCAAAGTGATAGCCGAGGATATTGGTGAGCGTTCCTATGCCATTCGGACCGGTGTAGCCCTCATAGACCTGCCAGCTCTCGAGCTGTAGCGTCGTAATAAGCTTCACCACCTCAGGACGATTTCCCCACGTCAAACGCGTCCAGCGATCGATGATCTGCCCGAGCAGCTGATCCGGATTCCACGCCAGTTTGCCAAAGCCGTACAGGTTGGCCATCGCCATAGGATGGTGCAGCCAGTTGGCCTCCATGCCGACATTCGTCACGGAGACGAAGCCGCCCCGGCGTGGCTTGCCATTCGTAAGAGGAAAGCTGTGGCCGGTTACGATCTGCTTCACCGGTGTGCTGCGATCGTCGGCATGTAGATCGGTATCAAGCACCCAGTGCCACATGCTTGGCAGCCAGACCATGTGCCGCTGCTGGCCGGTATACTCCTGCGCGGTCTGCAACTCGATAGCGACGTTCGTACGGCGCAGCGCGGCGAAGAGCGGACTGACCGGCTCACGCGCCTGGAAGTCGATGGGGCCTTCCTTGACCTGGATGATGACATTGTCTTCAAACGTGCCGTCGTAGCGCGCGAAGTTATCCACACCAGCACGTGCGCGGTCGGCCTTGTGATCGTTCCAGTCGAGATGATTGTTGTAGACGAAGCCGCGATAGAGCACCACGCCATGGTGCGGCGCCAGGGCACGTGCCAGTACGTTGGCTGCATCGGCAGGGGAACGTCCGTACTGTGATGGTCCCTTGCGGCCTTCCGAATCAGCTTTGACCGTGAAGCCGCCGAAATCAGGGATGGCACGGTAGATCTCATCCACCTTGTCTTTCCACCATGCAGCGACCGCGGGATCGAGCGGGTCAAAGGTCGACATACCACCCACGGTCTGCGGCGAGGTGAGATCGATGCTCATCGCAAGCCTGACACCCCAGGGACGAAAGACCTCGGCAAGACGAGCGAACTCGCGGATGTGGGCCGGCGTCAGCAGATCGAGATCTGCATTCACGTTGTTGACGTTGCAGCCATTGATGCCGATGGAAGCGAGCAGGCGAGCATATTGGCCAGCGCGGCTAAGGTCCTGACGAACATGGCCATTCTCGAAAAAGATCGAAGGTCCGGCGTAGCCACGCTCGATAGTGCCGTTCATGTTGTCCCATTCATCGGTCCAACGAATACCGGCTGCGGCAGCCTGCTGCTCATGCTTCGGCAGTGGCTGCTCTGCACCGATCAGCTCCAACAGGTGAAAAACACCATACAGCTCTGCCTGTGGCGTATTCGCCGCAATGCGGATACCGCCGGCCGAGGTATCGATGGTGTAGCTGTCGAGCGCCTCCGGGCTCGTCCCTGGTGTCAGCACTAGACGAATCGCCGCACCATGCGCCGATGCACTCTGCCCAGCGATCTCCGCATGAACACCGAGCATGCTGTTGAGGCCACGCTGTAGCTCTTCTGCGGCGGCGCGTTCTATCGGCGAGTCAGAGGAAGGAACAATCCGCGTCGGGACGGCCCGATATTGCGCCGTTGCCACCGGAGCGTAGCGAAGCCATGCTGCAGACCCATCCTCAGCATGCGCCAACTGGAATGACGAGAACGCAATCAGACTTGCGAAGAGTGAAACAGGCTGCAGATAGTGTCTTTTCGAAATCATCGATTCTCTTTTCCTGTCTTCGAGCTACCGAGGAACGGGGTAACTTCCGCTGATACGGAAGCTCACGGTCTGCGATTGTGCGCCTGGCTGCGATCCACCGATGGCAATGGAGTACTCACCGGGGAGAACAGCACGGTTTCCCTGGGCATCGACTTGTGAAAGATCGCGCGCCGAAAGCTCGTAGGTAAGTTTGCGGCTTTCTCCCGGCTTGAGCGGGATCCGCTGGAAGCCCTCAAGCTGAAGCTTCGGCGACAGACCTCCGTTGCCGGAAGCCGGCGGAAGCAGATAGAGCTGCGCCACCTCTTCTCCCGCACGCTTGCCGCTGTTTGTGATCGTCACCTCAACCTTCAACGGATCGCCGGCGTGCAACTCATTCGTCGCGGCCTTTGCTCCGGCGTATGTAAAGGTCGTATAGCTGAGACCGTATCCAAAGCCATAGAGCGGCGTGCCCTGGAAGTAGCGATAGGTGCGGTTCTTCATTGCGTAATCGTCAAAGGCAGGCAGATCGCTGACCGATCGATAGAAGGTCACCGGCAGACGGCCTGCGGGGTTATAGGCGCCGAGCAAGGTATCGGCAATGGCCTTGCCACCGAACTCACCGGGATACCACGCCTCAAGAATCGCATTGGCATGCTCCTGCGCCCAGGGTGCGGCGAGCGCGGAACCGTTCATCAGCACGACCACCATTGGCTTGCCGGACTGTGCAACCGCCTCCAGCATCTGCTGCTGGCTTGCAGGCAGCTTGATGTCGGTACGGTCGCCGCCATCGAAGCCCTCCACCTTGATCTTCATCTCTTCGCCCTCAAGCTCGGGCGAAAGTCCAATCATCGCAATCACCAGGTCCGCATCACGCGCTGCCTCTGCTGCTTGCTGCTGCAGCAGACCAGCGGGAGGTACCCACTCCATCGTCAAACCTCCGCCGAAGAGCGGAGCCTTGTGCACATAGGTAACTTCGACGGCATGTGGCTTGGTGTCTTCAAAGCGAATATGGAAGCGAGGTGTTGTGCTCTCGCGGAAGTCCTTCGCCGGGGATGAAAAGTTAGCCGCCTCATGACCATCGACGGTCACGCGATAGCGCTCTTCGTCACCGCATGGGTAGCAGTGCGCCAGGCGCATATTGAACTCAAAATCACCGGCCTGCGGAGCAGCAATATATCCAGTCCAGCGAACACCGAAGAACTCCTGCTTCACCGCATCCACGGGAGCGGCGGAGTTCCAGTCAAAATCAATCTGCGAGTCCTGCCGCACGACAGCCGGCTTGCCTGCGAAGATATCTCCCTCAACCCCATTGAAGTACTCCGCCTTCAAACCATTGCGGTCACCGGTAGCCGTTGTGCGGAACATGGTGGACGGGACCGGAAGCGGAGCTCCGTCTGCATAGGGAGCACCCTCAGCGTAGACGACCTGCGCTCCGCGAAGCGCCTTACGCAGAGCATCGACCGGCATCTCGGGATCCTTGGGAACGGCGTTGTAGTTGCCCTCCAGTGCGGCAAGTGACGCCGCGTTGGGACCGATAACGGCAACCTTCTTATACTTCGCCGGCTGCAACGGAAGGATACCGTCGTTCTTCAACAGCACCATGGATTCCTTCGCCGCACGCTCCGAGAGCGCCAGATGTGCGGGAGCGCGATCCTGGCTGTAGGGAATCTGTGCATAGGGTGAGCTCGATGGCGGATCGAAGAGCCCCAGCCGCATGCGCGCGGTGAACAGTCGTTCCAGCGTTGCATCGAGATCGCTCTCTTTCAGCAAGCCTGCACGGACCGACGCCGGCAGAACCTGATAGGTCCGGCCGCAGTTAGTGTCGGTGCCTGCGAGAACACCTGCTGCCGAAGCATGTTCCTTGTCCGGCGAGTAGCGATGTGCGGTCTTCTGATAGAAGTCATCGATGGCGCCGCAATCTGAAGTGACAAAGCCCCTAAACTTCCAGTCCTCACGCAGGATCTGCTTCAGCAGCAAATCGCTGGCGCATGCGGGCTTGCCATAAATCGCGTTATACGCGCACATGATCGACCCAGCCTGGCCTTCGATGATGGTGCGGCGGAACTGCGGAAGATAGGTCTCCCACAAATCGTGCGCGGAAGGATCGACGTTGGCACTGTGGCGTGTATTCTCCGGTCCGCTGTGCACGGCAAAGTGCTTTGGCGTAGCAATAGCGCGGGGGTGCTGCGGGTCGGGCCCCTGCAGGCCACGAACAAACGACAGGCCGAGACTTCCAGTCAGATACGGGTCTTCCCCATATGTCTCCTGCCCGCGTCCCCATCGCGGATCGCGGAAGATATTGATGTTCGGCGACCAGATGGTCAGGCCGAAGTAGATGCTGTGAATGTCTTTACGGACAGCATCGTTGTACTTGGCGCGAGCTTCGGTGGAGACAACATCCCCGATCTGCTGCAGGAGCGGCGCGTCCCAGGTCGCAGCCATGCCGATGGCCTGCGGAAATAACGTTGAATGACCAGACCGCGCAATGCCGTGCAGACCTTCGTTCCAGTAGTCATACGCCGGCACACCGAGGCGCGGAATGGCAGGCGCAGTGTTGACGCTCTGTGCGGCCTTCTCCTCCAGCGTCAACCGCGAGACCAGATCGTGCGCACGCAGTTCCGGGGTGAGCGAGGTGTCCTGATACGGAAGTTTCGCCTGCGCAAGAACGGCAGCCGGCAGCAGGCCGGCGAACAAAGTGAGAGCGTGTGTTAATCGCATGGCAGGAGACCTTTCAAAAATCTATTGCAGCAGGCTCAAAGGGATGGCCTCACCCATCCGCTTGTAGCCCGCGGGGTTTGGATGCAGATGATCACCGGAGTCAACCTCAGCGGCAAGATAGCCGGGCCCCAACGGATCGCGCATGATCTGATCGAAATCCACAATGCCATCAAAGATACCTGAGGTGCGGATCCACTGGTTCAGGCGCAGGCGATCCGCCTCAGTCTGCTCGCTGGGGTGATAGTACTCGGAACCGAGAAACGGCATCACGGTTCCTCCCAAAACGCGTAGACCGTGGGAGTGAGCACGCTCCACCATCTGCCGCAGCGCGTTTTCAAGCCCATTCACCAGATCTTCATGTGCGGCCGCAGGATGTGTTGCAAGCCGATCGAGCAGGCCCAGATCATTCACGCCTTCCAGCACAATCAGGCAGCGGACGCCGGGAATTGCCAGCACATCGCGGTCGAACCGCGACAACGCATTCGGTCCAAGACCGTCTTCGAGGATGCGGTTACCGCCGATCCCCTGATTGACGACACCGAGTCCGTTACGCACACTGCGTTGTGCCAATACATCCGTCCAGCGTTCATTCGCATCGGTCGTAACGCCGCGGCCGTCGGTAATGGAATCGCCGAGCGCAACGACTGCTCCTGCCGCCTGCGGATTGGCCACTTCAATGCCCGCAATAAAATACCACTGGGTTACAGTCTTCGCACCATCGAGGCGCGCATCCGCAACATGATCCCCTCGCAGCACATACGAAGTGGCGCGTGCGCCGGCGTGGAAGGTCACCGTCGCCGGAGCCTGATGCACCATCACCGTGATCACAAGATCGCTGAGAGGAGCGACAGGCAGCGCAATCTCATCGGAGAGATACTCCGCGCCCATTGGGATGGAGACGGATGTCTGCCCTCCGAAGCGCACAGCAACCTGTGTCGCCGGCTGAATGCTGTCTTTCCCACCGGCATCGCGCCTGGCCACTGCGACGCTATCCAGGACGATGGCCCCTTCACCAAATGCATTGGAGAGATGCAGCCGCACCTTGTCCCCGCCGACGGAGAGATGAACAATCTGCCGCAGGGTGGCGCCTGCCAACTCCTGCGCCGGAAGCGCATCCCCCGTGGCCCGCATCTGTGACGATCCCCAGCTTGCCACCCAGTGCGGCGCAGCAGCCTGCGCAGCGGAACAAATCCCGCAAAACGCTATCGCGATGGTAGCGGCAAAGCACTGCAGCCTACTCGGCACGATGCCGCTCCGAAGCATAAAGAACAACCTTGTAGATATGCATCTGGTTGGCCGCCATACTAAGCTGGCGTCCCTGATTACTCTGGTCCCCATTCAGACGGCGCTGCGTGATCCACTTCCCTCCCTCACGCTTTACCTCTTCAATGCTTCCAATGCCGCCGATCTTCTTGTCGGCATCCGGATCGCGATAGAAGTTCACCGTCAGACCGCGGCCCGCGATGTAGAACTCTCCTTCGTTCTTTTCAAGGACGATCATGGCGCCGTCATCAGTCAGCAGTGTCTTTGCCGGCCATGAACGGGAGAGAGTCGCCTCAAAGAGGTAGCCACCCAGAGCAACCGTCTGGGTCGCCCTGGGGCTGCTGGCATGTAACACGAGGCCACGTGGGCGGCCGGTGCGTTGCGCATCAAGCACCAGATCCCCGAGATCCTCCAGTGCCGCGTAGGTTTGCGCGATATCGGGGGCCGCAGCAGCTGGATCCTTGGATGGCATCACGCTATCGATGCCGAACGGGCAGAAGCCGAAGGCGCGCGCTTCGCCATAGGCATACAGAGCATTGAAGGGCCCTGCCTCTAAACGCGCTTCGGGAACGAACAGCGCATTTCCCGGAACGTTATAGCGCTGCACCCAGTATTCAAAGTTAGGCCAGTAGATATCGGGCGAGAAGAAGTCGAGCGACGGCGCGAGCGCACGATACACTTCGAGATAGTAGGGATGCGGTGCGCCGCTGGGGTACTCCCCTGCACGCTCTGCCGGAGCCGGAAGTTGTGCATTCACATACATCGGAAGCCCGTATGCCTGTTTCCCGCCCGCGGCTACCGTCTCGATATACGTGGCATACCGCCATGCCATGAAGACCTCATCAGCTACATCGCCAAACACCTCTGCCCAGGTTTTGCCTTCAGGCCGGAAGTGGCTTGCCAGCTCTGGCGAGAGCATCTCGCGGCGCGAACGCAGCTTTTCGATCAAGGCATGCGGCACAACAGACTGGAAGTTGGCATCGGCCTGCGTCGAACGGTCGCGCCCACCACGGCCCAGATAGCCAACCTCGTTCTCTACCTGCACCATAAGAACAGTCTGCTCACTCTCGTCGACCTGGCGGATGTGCTGCATCAGCGCGCGAAAGGCACGCTGATCGCTGCGAAGAGTCTCTTCGCCAAATGTGGAAAGAATCTCGAGCTCTGTCCCGTCCGCTGAGATCGCACGCGGAAAGCGCTTCGTATCCTGTTTCACCCACAGCGGCGCATAGTTTGAAAAAGCATTCTTCCAGCTTCCGAACCAGAGCGGCACCAGGTGCATCTGCTGCCGGCGTGCCACTTCGATCCAGTGATCGAGGATCGAAAAATCAAACTTGTTCTCCTGCGGCTCGATCTGCTCCCAGGCGACCGGCACGAGGACGGTGTTGACATGGATAGAGGCTAGCCTTGGCAGAATACTGTCGGCCTGTTCCGCCGTTCCGGCAGAGGAGTTGCCGAGCTCGCCGCCGAGCACCAGATACGGTTTCCCGTGAAGCACGATCTGATTGCCTGCTTCTGTATGGACGATCCTGGGTGGCTCCGCGAAGGCGTGCGTCACCTGAGACGCGAGCAGAACAGCAGACAATGCCAGGGGCGTAACGATCTTCAAACTCTCCTCCAGAGACAAGAAAGACGGGCGGGACACTCGATTGCTGTCCCGCCCGCCAGGGCAACCTAGAAGCTGAGCCGTGCGCTTACGCGGAGCGTACGGTTTGCGTTCGAAGTTGTAAGGACACCGAAGCCGCCGGAGGCAATATTAGCCGATGGATTGGCAAACTGGGGCGTGTTGGTGATGTTGAAGCTCTCACCCATCAGATCGAGGGCGATGGACTCGTAGATCGGGAAGGTGCGTTTCAGGCTGGCATCGAGGTTGAACAGGCCCGGACCGCGGACACTGTTACGGCCCGAGGTACCGAACCGGACAGCAGTGACATCACTGAAAGCTCCGGAGTTCAGATACTGACGCACACCGTTGGTATTGCGGTTGAGAATTGCATCGGCCGAGTAATTGCGATCGGCAAGCTGCGTATTGCCCGGCGCATTCAACGAAGTGCTGGAAGCCGTCACGTTGAACGGCGTTCCGCTCACACGACTGAGAGCCGTGCTCAAACGCCAGCCGCCGATTACGTTGCCGACAAGGCCCTGGTTGAGGAAGTACTGGCCTTTACCGAAAGGCAGCATATAGACCGTCCACCACTGGAAGTTATGCTTGCGGTCATATCCGGCTACCGCCCAGTTGCGATCCCAGTACGTGGGATACGCAAAGGTAAGACCGGAAGCCGCTGCATTGTCAGAAGCATTCATCGCCTTGGAGAAGGTATAGATAAGTCCAGTGGAGAGGTGCTTGGCGCTGGTCTTGGTAAGCTGCGCCTGCAGACCGTTATAGGACGATCCGCGGAATGGCTGCAGCGAATTGATGTCAGTGTTGTTGGTGTTGGCTCCGTAGGTAGCGTTCAACAGGCGTCCAGCTGTGCCGCCACCGACCGGAGCAGCGTTGATATTTACGCTGTTCTGCTGACGGATAGCCTGCGTACCGACGTACGCCAGATTCGTGGTCATGCCCCATGGAAGCTCTCGCTGCACGGAGAGGTTATAGCTCTCGATATAACCGCGGCGGAAGTCCTTGGGAATGGTGACGGTGGAGAGATTGGATGCCAACGGAAGAAAACCGGAGCTAATATCCGGCGTTGTCAGCGTCGGAATACCAACCTGCGTCGCGTTGGTCTGCAGACCGGGATTGATGCTGCTGGCCGCCACCAGCGAATTGGCTCCATTTAGCGCAAGGCCTACGGCCGCCGGATACGACTGCAGCAGGCCGCGCAGCGTATCCGGGTCGGTCGTGATACCAAAGCCGGAACGGATGACCGTCTTGTTGTTGATGCTGTAGGAGAAGCCGAAGCGCGGAACGATCATGCCCCAGCCGTTAGAGGTTCCGGCGTGCTGATCGTTGCCGCCCTTGCCACCGACGATCACTGTGCCAACGGTATGGGTACCGTTGCTGTCCGTGACGGTGCTGCGCAGAGTGGGATCATACCGCACGGTTCCGAAGTGATCGCCGACCGGGAGAGGATAGTACTCGTAGCGCAGACCATAGGTCAGAGTCAGCTTCGGCGTGGCCTTGAAGGTGTCCTGCGCATAGAACGAGAAGGTCGAGTAGCGTAGCGGCTCAGGGTTGAAGGTCTGGATCGTCTTCTGGACCTGTTCGGCCTGACCAAGCAGGAAGCTGGCGAAAGAGCTGACGTTCGTTGTGCTGGTTGCTAGAGCATCTGTACCGGTCACAGCACCGCCCGAGAAGATGAACGAGCCACGCGGTGTGGAGAACGATCCCGTTCCCGGCTGGAAGTGATTGATAGCGGCATGCAGATACTCACCGCCGAAACGGATGGCATGCTTACCCTTCACCCAGGTTGCATTCGCGTTGCCGGTGTACTGGTTGTCGCGGAAGACGAAGGGGCTGCCGGTATTCGCATTGCCAAGCGAGGCGTAGGTGGTGAAGTAGAAGGCCGGCAGGCCGCCATAGAGCGTCTGCCCGTTGTAGTTGCTACCGGGTATATTCAGCGTGCTGGTGCCGTAGTCACCTAGAGCGACATCGTCAGACTGCGCGCCAAGGCGCTGGCGGGTATAGCCCGCATTCGCGTCCATTGCGAAGTTCGGGGTGAAGGCGTGCGTCAGCCCGAGACCGATGTTCTGCGTGCGTCCCGTCGCATTGCCCGGTTGACCGCCGTCATAGGTACCGCCGCCAGGGTTAGCGCCGAAGGTCTGCGGGTCGCGAATAGAGTTTGGAGAAATGCTGTAGTGGCCGAAGTAGCTGGTGTTCTGCGAAGGAACATAGGTGATCTTCGTGTCGTAGTTCTCACGCAGAAACGCATTGGTCGCGGAACCGAAGTAGTTGAGAGTGGCTGGATCGGTGCTGGCGATATTCGGCGCGGGCAGGTTCTTCAACAGCGTTGCTGCGGCAGGAGCGATACGCGAAGACGGAATGATGTTGCCCGAGAAGGCGCTCTTATTCGCACCGGTCGAAGTGCCTGTAGCCGGATCATAGAGACGTGTCGCCGCGCGAATACCCGACATAGCCGTCTGAAACGCCGAAAAGTCACCGGAGCGCATTGCCAGCGTCGGAACAGAGAGCGTTCCGTTGACGGCCTTATTCACCGAGACACGGTTGTAATCAAAGAAGAAGAAGAGACGATCGCGGATAACAGGACCGCCAATCGATCCGCCGACCTCGTTATAGATGTTCTTCTGGCGAATGCCGGTACGGTTCTGCCAGCTCTGCGCATTGAACTGCGCAATGGAATTGAATCCCCACGCACTGCCGTGAAAGTTGTTCGTACCGCTCTTGATGGTGACGTTGATGGCCGATCCGCCGGCGGCGCCCTGCTCGGCGTTGAAGCTTCCGGTCACAACGTTGATGTTCTCAATACCGTCAGTCGGCGGCAGATATGCCACCAGGTATGGCAGCCACGGATAGGCGTTTACGGCGCCATCGATACGCGTGGTGTTAGTAGCGTTGGATACGCCATTGACGTTCACCGCCTGGGCACGCTGCGGATTGGCACCGGCAGAATTCTGCTCCGCCGGCGGCGTAGAACCGGGAACAAACTTATACAGGCTCTGAAAATTGCGGCCTGTCGTGGAAGTAGTCGGAAGCTCGGCAATCTGCTGCTGCGAAATGTTGTAGCTCGTCTCGGCGGACTCGGTCTGCATTGCCGGTGGCGCTGAGCTCACCGTCACTTCTTCGGTCGAGGAGCCGACCTGGAGCTGCACACCCACGCGTTGCGTTGTATTCGGCAGCACAGCCACATTTTCCTGGTGGAAGGTGGTGAAGCCATTCGCCTTCACAGTGACGCGATAGGTGCCGGGTAGAAGGTCATTCAACAGGTAGCTTCCGTCCTCGGTGCTGGTCGTTGACCGCACGACTGAGGTCGCAACGTTAGTCGCGGTGACGGACGCCCCAGGAATGACCGCGCCGCTTGCGTCGGTAACATTGCCCGTCAGCGTTCCATAAAGAACCTGTGCTTGTGTGAAGCCCGCCCCCGCGAGCACCAGCAGGGCCAACATCAGCACGCTGCGAAATCTGGTCTGGCCCTTTTTCAGAATCTCCAACCGGCCACTCGGAACCGGGTTACCGGGACATCCCGGATGGTTCCCCTTGTTGTGTCTGCATTGCGTCATACATCTTCTCCGTAGATTGCTTCGGTTGCTTCCGCGACAAGCTGGAATCGATGTTGCATGGCCGGGGGCGGCTGTAAACGACATCTGAACTCCGATTTATTGCGCGACCCGAAAAATATCGGTTCGAGAAGACGATTGGCATGGTACAGATGTACTACGCGTATTTGGAGCCAAACCCTCGACAAACATTCATGCTGGATCGTTATACTTATTTGTTGGCCCGAACACTCCCTTTTACAGAGCCTGGGCCTCGTTCCGAATGAACGTTCGCCGCATCTCCTGCCTCCTGGCGCTGGCCACCCTGACCGCGCTGCTCGCAGGCTGCAATCGTCCGCAGCCCGTGATCGGCGTGGTGCCACGAACAACGGGAACATTGCTTTGGGAGCCGCTGCATCTCGGTATCGCAGAGACAGCACGCAACAGCGGCCTGCATATCGGGTGGAACGGACCGGCAGACCTAAGTAACGTAGAAACCCAGCTCAATCTCTTCTCCCGCATGCAGAAGAATCAGTTCCGCGGCATTATCTTTGCTCCGGAAGAGACACTGGCCAGCCGCAGCGTGATCCTCGACGCGATCAAGGCAAACATGCCTCTGGTCATCGTGGACGATGAGGTTGGCCCTCCCGCCGGCCCGCTTCTGTCCTATGTCTCCACCGATGAACGCGCAGGAGCATTGCTCGCCGCAAAGCGCATCGCGCAATTGCTGCATGGTCGCGGCTCCGTCGCACTGATTGGCGTCAGCCCGCGATCAGAGAACGGCTTGCGGCGTCAGCAGTACCTGGAAGAAGACCTGGCGCAGATTGCTCCGGAGATCAAAGTCGCCGTGCGCGTCTTCGGTGATGCCAATATTCCGCATCAGCAACAGATCGCCGCCGAAGTTCTGAAGCGTACCCCTGCAGTGGACCTGATTGTCGCGCTCACACCGTTTGCGACTCGCGGCGCCTACTACGCAAAGCTGGCAAGCACACCCAGATCGCAGGTGCCGGTTGTCGGTTTCGATCAGGACATCCTCTTCCCCGTGCAGACCGGCGATGTCGACTCCGTCGTGGTGCAGAACACACGTGAGATCGGCCGGACGGCCTTTGAGCATATGCAGCAGGAGCTGGCCGGAAAAACACCGGAGGGACACACGCTGGTTGCTCCCTTTCTACTCACCCGTGAAACCCTCAGCAGCCCAACCGTCGCCAGCCTGCTCGCTTATGAGACCTACGACTGGAGCACGCAATGAAGCCCCGTCACAGGCGTGCGATGTTGTTGTTGGCGACAGCAGCCGCGCTCCTTGCGGTCACGGTTTTCTTTGTACAACGGTATCAACAATCGAAATATCTCCCCAGCGACAACGAGCTTTCGCGCGCGGATGCATGGCTTCCCTTCGGCGGGACGTGGTCCGGTGGAAGCCCCATTGTGAATACCTCAGAAGAGCGCGGCGCGAAGCTCGTTAGCCGTGCAGGCCCATTTGCCGACATCAAGCTGGAAGCCGATGTGCACATCGCCGAACCCTTCGGAGATGCCGGCCTGCTGCTCCGCACCAGCGGCGAAGAAGAGGGCGTGGATGCCTACCATGGCTACTACCTCGGCGTACGCCCAGTGGACGCGACGTGGGAGTTTGGCCGCGCCGACTTCGGCTGGCGGCCCTTCATCCGCAAATCGGTTCCCGGGGCACAAGCCACAGCCGGTTGGTTTCATCTACGGATCGTCGCCTTAGGCTGCCGCTACGCGATTTCGGTGACGTTTCCGAAAGCAGAATCTGTTCCCGCATCAGTTCCCATTACCTCCTCAGCGATCATTGATCGGCCGGGCTGTCTGACCTAAGGCCACTTCGGCCTGCGATCGCAACACACCAGCGCGCAGTGGAAGAACATCCGCGTTGCTCCGGCATCGCCCAACGACTTGATTGCCACGGCTCATTCTGAAAACCATCCGGCCGATGAAGCGCTTCCTATTCCAGCACCGCCTCTCGCGCGCGACGTCACCAATACAACCGCGGCATTTACGGCAGAGGCGAACCGTCACGCCTTCCCTCCCGGCGCCAGTCCGATTCAGAGCACTCTGATGTCTCCGGGGATCTACCCAAATACAACCATTCAGGGAACCGTCATCGCGACACTACCCCTGCTTGACGTGCAGGACGACACCGGAACACTGATCGTGAACCCCGACTCTCCGGTGAACTTGAAACTAGGCGATGTTATCCGGGCAGAAGGCACCTTGGTCTCCGAGCGATTCCGGATTCACCTGAACGATGCAAAAGTCCGGGTTCTGTGGTCGGATGTTCCCATCCCGCCGCTGGCAGTGAATGCGGACGAACTAACCGGCGGCACCTACCGCGGACGGTTCATCGAGCTGGAAGCCACGCTCATCTCAGCCAATACGACCAGCGAAGGCTATCAATTGCTGCTGCGCGACCGTGAGACCACCTTCAGTGCAGTGGGCAGCAACGATTTCCATCTGGAAGCTAACAGCCTGCGGCCGGGCAGCAGGCTGCGGCTGCAGGGAACAGCGACCTCACTCTCTGAGTTCACCCACGATCTCTATCCGTTCATCATGGTCGTAAACCGTGTCGATGTGATTGCACCTCCGCCATGGTGGTCGCCGGAACATATCGCGCTCGCCATCGCCACGATCGTCGCCCTCTTTCTGGGAGCGCAGTTCCTGGTACATCGCATGCAGCAATGGCATCTGCGCGCCATCCTGAAAGAACGGGAACAGCTCGCCTACGAGATGCACGACACTCTCTCGCAAAGCTTTACCGGGATTGCCTATCAGCTT
>JABFXN010000285.1 GCA_013361705.1 Acidobacteriaceae bacterium | reverse complement strand
GGGATATCGCCGCGCGGTCTGTCGATGTCATGCATCTGGGCGAGATGCAACCCGAGCGAGACCATAACCTGGTCTCGGAGATCTCATATCCGGTTTCGTATCGTGGGCGAAACGGTCGCGATGCGCGTTCTGGCGGATACTTCGAATTCACGCTGAAGTGTAAGCCCGTGGAGATGGTGCTGCAGGCCACGTATTGGGGTGACGAGCGCGAACGGAGCTTCGACATCCTGGTGGACAATGTGAAGGTCGCTACCCAGACGCTGAAGCAGGATCATCCGGGGAAGTTCTTCGATGTAGAGTATCCGTTGAGCTTGGACCTGACAAAGGGCAAAGAGAGCATCCGCGTGCGCTTTGTCCCACATGACCGGTCGGCAGTTGGACCGGTCTTCGGAGTTTGTTTGTTTACCGCAAAGAAAGACGCAAACGTGTCACTGTAAGCAGGAGCCGCCTTGAGCGGCTTTGGCTCTGCCTTGAGGAGAGATACATCGTCGTGGATAGAACGAACGAATTGTCGGCATGCACTATGGCGATTAGAGCATTTTCCCTGTTGCTGGGTATCCCGGGAGAAGCGTGCAGCGGCGTTTTCATTGCGGAAAACGCCCATAGATGCACAAACCTTGCACGACACCTACAGGAAAAATGCTCTACAGCCGCCATCATCGCAGGCGTTGCCTTCTCTGGCTTTTGCCTTCAGGCGCGGGCCGCAGCTCCACAGCCCGCGGAGCCGAAGCTGCCGTCGATGATTCAGCAGTTCAGCGCCGATCGCAGAGCGCTAGAGGCCGCATATGTGATTCCCTTCTCCGTGAGCCGTCTGGACAGGATGGATGCCTTCTATCAGCAGGAGCAGAAACAACTTGCCGCGGTCGACTTCAAGACACTGACAGAAGACGGGAAGCTCGATTATCTGCTGCTGCAAAATCAACTTCGCGGCGAGTTGTATGAGCTTGGATTGCAGCGCGAGAAGGCAAGGGCCATGAAACCACTGCTCCCCTTTGCCGGCACGATTGAAGACCTGGAAGATCAGCACCGACGTATGGTTCGGCCGGATGCTGAGAAGACAGCCGCGACGCTGACGGCAATGTCGCGGGCGATCGAGAATGCAAAGCATGACCTCGATCCATCGAAAAGTGAAAGTAAACCGAAGTTCGATGCCGTTGTTGCTAACCGCGCCGCTGCGGCGACCGAGGAACTAAAGAAGGTTCTCCATAACTGGTACGGGCAGTACAGCGGCTATGACCCAGGCTTTACCTGGTGGGTGGAGCAGCCTTATCGGGATGCAGACAAGGCACTGGAAGGATATGAGGCATTCCTTCGGGAGAAGCTGGTTGGGATTGCCGCTGACGACAAGAAGACCATTATCGGAGATCCGGTCGGCCACGAAGCGTTGATGCGCGAACTATCCGCTGACCTTATTCCTTATACCCCCGAAGAGCTGACGGCCATTGCCCAGACAGAGTACGACTGGTGCATGAAGGAGATGCTGCGGGCATCGCACGAGATGGGTTATGGCGATGACTGGCACGCGGCGGTAGAGAAGGTCAAAACGATGCACGTGCCCCCGGGTGACCAGCCGGAGCTGATTCGCAAACTGGTAGTGGAGGGCATTGAGTTCGTCAAGAAAAACGATCTGGTGACGGTGCCGCCGACTGCCGAAGAGACGTGGCGCATGATCATGATGACACCTGAACGCCAGTTGGTGAATCCGTTCTTTACCGGCGGCGACGAGATCAGCGTCTCGTATCCCACGAACACGATGACCTTCGAGCAGCGCGAGATGAGTATGCGCGGCAACAATATTCCGTTCGCCCGCGCGACAGCATTTCACGAGATGATTCCTGGTCATTTCCTGCAGTTCTACATGGCAGCGCGTTATCGTGCCTATCGCGAACCCTTCTCCACTCCTTTCTGGTATGAAGGAAACTCATTGTGGTGGGAGATGTTGTTCTGGGATCGAGGCTTCGACCGGACAGCAGAGGAGCGCGTTGGCGCGCTGGTATGGCGTATGCATCGTTCGGCTCGTGTCATTTTCACGATGAACTTTCATCTCGGTAAGTGGACACCGCAACAGTGTGTGCAGTTCCTGATCGACAACGTCGGCTTCGAGCCGGAGAATGCCACGGCCGAAGTGAGACGGTCCTTCGATGGATCGGTCGGGCCGCTGTACCAGAGCGCCTATCTGATGGGCGCCTTGCAGTTCCGTGCGCTGCATAAGGAGCTGGTTGGAGGCGGCAAGATGACGGAGCGAGAGTTCCACGACGCGGTGCTGCATGAGAATGCAATGCCAATCGCACTGCTTCGAGCCTACCTGGAACACGAGACGCTGACTCGTGACTATGTCCCGCAGTGGAAGTTTTACGGCGAACATCCCACCCACCCGTGAGCCTGTGAGCCGGCGGTACCTGAGGAGTAACGCATGAAATACGCTGTCCGCGCCGTGCTTGTCTTCATCTGTGCGCAAACGAGCTTTTCGGCGGTCACGCCTGTGGATTACGAGCGCGCCGCGAAGTTGAATGAGAAGTACGGAGATTTGACCGAGAATGTGGTCCGCGGCGCTCATTGGGTGCAGGGCGAGCATGTGCTGTTGTACGACAAGACCGTAGCAGGCGGCGGTCACCAGTTCTTTCTCGCGGATGTGGAAACAGGGAAGAAGGAGTTGGCCTTCGATCATTCGCGGCTGGCAACGGCGCTGAGTGCGGTCACACATGAAGAGGTGAAGCCGGGACAGCTTCCGTTGCGTGATGCGAGGCTGGAAGATCATCGAAGCAGCCTGGCGTTTCGCATCGGCTATACGCCGTGGCACTGCGATCTGAAGAGTTACGCGTGCAAGCGGGACGAAGAAGGCGCTGATGGCGGTAGAGATTCGTCGCGCAATCCTGGGAACCGGAGTGTCCCGTCTCCCGACAGGAAGTGGGAGGCGCAGGTTGTCAATTTCAATCTCGTGGTGCGCAGTGCTGATGGCAAACAACGTCTGGTTTTGAGCACGGATGGATCGGAGGGAAATTACTACGACCTGGATTCTGTCTCCTGGTCTCCCGACTCATCGAAGCTGGTGGTTTATCGCATTCGTCCCGGCTACCATCGCACCATCCGGTTTGTGCAATCATCACCTGCAACGCAACTACAGCCTCTTTATCCGGAGATTCCGTATGCCAAGCCCGGCGATGTGCTGGACCTTCAGCAGCCAGTCTTGTTCGATGTCAACGGGAAAAAAGAAATCGCCATCCCAAACGACCAGTTCCCAAATCCTTTTGAACTTTCGCAGGCGCGGTGGTGGCAAGACTGCCGCGGATTTACCTTCGAGTACAACCAGCGGGGACATCAGGTCTATCGCGTAATCGAAGTGGATGGCGGTACGGGAGCAGCCAGAACGCTTGTGAACGAAACGAGCGAGACATTTGTGGACTATCGTGCGCTGATTCCGGAGCCACAGGATACCGGTAAGGAGTATCGCCACGATCTCGCCGACGGCAAAGAGATCCTCTGGGCATCGGAGCGGGATGGATGGGAGCATCTGTATCTGCTGGACGGCGGGACGGGCAATGTGAAGAACCAGATCACTCGAGGCGAGTGGGTTGTCCGCTCGGTTGATCGCGTAGACGAAGAGAAACGGATGATCTGGTTCTCGGCGAGCGGAATGAATGCCGGCGAAGATCCTTATTTCGTGCATGCCTATCGCATTGGCTTTGACGGAACGGGCCTGACGTCGCTCACACCGTCTGCGGAAAATCACAAGGTCGCATACTCCGAGGACGGGACACTGTATTTCGACCTCGTAAGTACGGTGGAAGATCCTCCGGTGCTTACCGTTCATCGCGCGAGTGATTGCTCTCTGGTGTCAGAGGTGGAGCGGGGAAGCGTCGACAAGCTTAGGGCCGCCGGATGGCATGCGCCGGAACCGTTTCATGCGCCGGGTCGGGATGGCAAAACGGAGATCTGGGGCGTGGTGTGGAAGCCCGCGAACTTCGATCCGAAAAAGCGATATCCCGTGGTGGAGAACATCTACGCGGGGCCGCAGGGGTCGTTTGTCCCCAAGACATTTTCCACTCGCGCGGAGCCATTGACCGAGCTGGGATTCGTTGTGGTGCAGATCGATGGCATGGGCACCAACAATCGATCGAAGGCCTTCCACAACATCGCATGGAAGAACCTGAAGGATGCAGGCTTTGAGGACCGCATCCTGTGGCACAAAGCGTATGCGAGCGGGCATCCCTGGTACGACATCACCCGCATGGGAATCTTCGGGACCTCAGCCGGCGGGCAGAGCGCGATGGGTGCTCTGTTGTTTCATCCGGAGTTCTACAAGGCCGCGGTCGCCAACAGTGGATGCCATGACAATCGCATGGACAAGATCTGGTGGAACGAGCAATGGATGGGGTGGCCCATCGGCCCGGAGTATTCGACTTCGTCGAACGTAGATAACGCCTGGCGCCTGAAAGGGAAACTGATGCTGGTGGTTGGCGAGATGGATGACAACGTCGATCCCGCCTCAACGTTCCAGGTGGCCGATCGTCTGGAGAAGGCAAACAAGATGTTTGACCTGCTCTACGTACCCGGCGGGAAGCACGGCGCCGGTGGCGCTTATGGGCAGCGTAAGCTTGAGGACTTCTTTGTTCAGTCGCTCTATGGAGACCGTACTCCGGACTGGAATGCGCTCGAAAAGCCGGCGAAGCCATGAGTGCCAAGGGGCGCAAGTAGGGCTTCTCTGATATTTCAGTATGGGACTCAAAATCGTCTAAATTTTTGTATTGAGTTTTGTACACAATTAACGACATAATCGGGTCACGTTGTTAACAAAGCTGTCATGCAGCCGCTAAAAGTGGCGCGATCTGTTTCTGGTCTCTCCCCATCCCTGTCTCGGGTTCGCAGAATACGCAGTCTCGCTGTTACTGAAGGAGGTCGTATGTTGATACGAATTTCAGGAAAACGTTTTCCCGTAGCCACTCTGGCGCTTCTTCTCTTCCTCTGTTGCAGGCTGTATGGACAGTCTGGGACGCAGGGCACGGTCTCAGTAACAGTTGCAGACGCCACCGGCGGCGTTGTTTCCGCGGCCAGCCTGGAACTGACGGCGCTGGACACGAATATCACTCGTAAAGCGGCTACGGAAGGCACAGGAGCCTTCAGCTTCGTCAATCTGCCGATCGGAAGCTATCGCCTGACTGTTTCCTCACCGGGGTTCTCTACGACTCGGGTCGACACCGTCATCGTGCATGCATCGCAGGTCACACCGGTTGCGGTGGTGTTGCAGATCGGCAGCACGAACGACACGGTGAGTGTCAGCGCTGTGGCGACTCCGTTGCTTGATGTGAGTTCTAATTCGCTGGGTGCGGTGATTGATCTGAAGGCAATCGAAGTCCTCCCGATCGTCGGTCGCGACCTGACCTCGCTGGCGCGGCTTACGGCCGGCTATGCCGGCTCGCAGGACACCAACGGCAGCCAGATCGGCGTGTGGAACGGCCAGCCCCTGACCAACCAGGGTGTGAACATCGATGGTGTCGTCGGCGCGGCCTCGCGTGGCAAGTACAACGGCAATGTGCAGGCGGCGGCCTCGCCCCGCGTGGAGAATATCGCGGAGATGTCCGTTCAGAGCGATCAGATCGATCTTGACCAGGGCTTTGGCCGCTCAACCATGCAGTTGAGTTATGTCACACGCTCCGGAACGAACGCATTCCACGGAAGAGTGTATGTGGATACGCGGAACTCGGGTCTGTTTGCGAATACCTATGCCAACAATGCCGCTGGCGTTCGCAGAGCCAAGGTGATCTACAACGACTTCGGCGGTAGCCTCGGTGGGCCGATCCTCAAGGACAAGCTGTTCTTCTTCGGTAGTTTCTCGACGCGCCGGCAGCCATATAACCAGACGAACAGCAATTCGTTCCTTACCTCGGCAGCACAGAACGGCAACTTCACCTACACCGGTACGGACGGCAACATCTATACACGCAACCTGTTCACGCTAGCGAAGAACTACAGCACATCTCTTCCGACCTCGGTGAATTCGGTGATTGCGGGCCAACTCTCTGCGATCAACAGTTCACTCTCCTCCGGCAGCACGATTGGAACCAGCGACGCGAACATTAGTTCAATTCTCTGGAACACGCCCGCGCCGTATATCTACTACTACCCGACGGTGCGTCTGGACTATGCGAGGTCCGAAAAGACGCACATGTATCTCACCTGGAACATGTCGCAAGTAAAGCAGGCAGGATCGTACGCGCCTCCATTCCCGGGTAGCTCATTCCAAAATCAAAACTCCGGATATCAGAATCGTTCCTTCACCATCGGATATGGCCTGGACTACCAGATCAGTCCCCGGATGATGAATCAGTTGAAGCTGGGCTACCTCTATACGGTCAACCGCTACGCACAGGATGCGCCGGCACTCTATGCGAGCAACCCGACCATCTACTGGGGACTGGATAACTGGGGAAGCAGCAGTATGTCAGGGCAGACCTACATACTGCCGACCTCAAACTTCTATCCGGTGCTGAACGCCTCTGATTCGATCAGTTGGCAGAAGGGATCACACTCCATCAAATTTGGCGGCATGTGGAACCGCGAACAGGATCACTACTGGAATCCGCCGGCCGGCTTTGACAACATCAACCTCGGTCTCGCATCCGGTGACCCTGCGAACAACGCCTTTTCCAGCTCGAGCCTGCCAAACGCCAGTCCGGACAATCTGAACGAAGCGCAGCAGCTCTATGCCGTCCTGACTGGCCGCATTAACTACGTGAATGGCAGCTACTCGTATTCGCAGAAGACGGGTGACTACCTCAAAACTGTCGGCGCCTACAACCTGAACGAATTGCAGACGGCCTGGGGATTGTTCGCTCAAGACTCGTGGCGCATCTTCCCCACGCTGACACTGAACTACGGCATGCGTTGGGACTTCACAGGCGACAATCACGACCTCACCGGCGCCTATCACTCGTTGACCGAGGCGTCAGTCTACGGTCCCTCCGGCGTTGGCAACCTCTTCCATCCAGGATCGCTGCAGGGAACCAGCAATCCTCAGTTTGAGACACGGCCGCACTCCTACGCTCCCTGGAATGTTTCGCCTCAGCCGCAGGTTGGCTTTGCCTGGAATCCGCGAAATCAGGACGGTTTCCTTGGAAAGCTATTTGGTCAAGGAGATACAGTCATCCGCGGCGGCTACGGTCTGCGGCGCTTCACTATGCCGCAACAGTACTACTGGAATAACTCTTCTTCCTATGGCGCGTTCTTTTATCAGAACTTCTATCTGAATCCGAACACCTCAGGACAAACAGGCACCTTTACACCAGGTTCTCTTTCGCTGGGGAGTACGCTGCCGGCACGCGGCCTTTCACCGGCGAGCTACTTACGTACTGAGCCGCTTGCCGACTTCACCTTCCTGAACTCAGTCTCGGCTGCAGGTCTGGATTACAACATCAAACAGCCCTATACGCAGAGCTGGAATTTTGGCTTTGAGAGGAAGTTCGGAAACCGCGCTGTCGAGGTACGATACGACGGAAATCGGACGCTGCACCAATGGCTGGCGATTAATCCCAACGAAGTGAATGTCTTTGAGAATGGCTTCCTGGCGGAGTTCCAACGGGCGCAGGCAAACTACGCCGCCAGCGGTGGCACAACCTTCCATGGCAGTAACAAGACCCCAATCTTTGATGCCGCCTTTGCCGGTGAGCCCTCCGGAACTTATGGAGGCGCTATTGACTATGAGAACGCCGATTATCTGAATTACATCAAAACGGGCCAGGTCGGCGCGATAGCCAACGTGCTGAGCGGCATCTCGGGAACGACGACCTATTTCTGCAACCTGGTCGGGTCCTTATTCTCGCCATGCGCTAACAACGCTGGATACACTGGCGCCGGCGCAGGCTACCCAATCAACTTCTTCCAGGCGAATCCGTACGCCGCGGGCACCAACACCAGCCTGATGAAGGCCGTTGGATACTCGAACTATCACTCGCTGCAGTTGGATTTCCGGCAGCAGAACTGGCACGGATGGGTCTTCGATGCGAACTATACCTTTGGCAAGGCGCTCGGGATTGGCTCGACGCAGAACTATACGGGCGGGGCAGACAGCCTACTGACCTTACGCGATCTCAGCAAGGGATATGGGCCCACGCCATACGACATTCGCCATGTCGTCCACTTCACCTCTTCCTACGATCTACCTTTTGGAAAAGGGAAGGCCTTCCTCAGTTCAAACAACCTGATCAGCCGTCTTGCAGGCAACTGGACCATCGGATCGATCATGATCATCCAGACCGGCGCCGCACAACAGATAACCGGCGGCAACATGACTTATAACGACTACGCGGACGGCGGCATACGTCTGATCGGCGTTACGGCGAAGGAACTGCAGAGTGCGGTCGGGGTTCATCGTGTGCCTGGCAAGACCTACGCTCGGCAACTGGATCCTAAGTATCTGTCTGCGGGCGGCGTCAACCAGAACTATATCCAACCGAACACCACGCCAGGCACCATTGGTGAAAGGCTCTATCTGTACGGACCGCATGCTTTCTACCACGACATGTCGGTTTCGAAGAGCTTCCCGGTCCACGAGCGTGTCCAGGTCAAACTGCAGAGTGAGTTTCTGAATGTCTGGAACCACCCCGTATTCGGTAGCACTCCCAGCTCCTTCGGTGGGATCGCCGGAACCTTCGCCAACAGTGTGCAGAGCACGAACTTTGCCAACAGCGGAGTGACCAATCATCCTCGCTGGATCGAGCTGCGCGGAAACATCGAGTTCTAGCGAGCGCAAACAAAGTGCCCGGTGCGGCAGGCGTGGAGCCTTCGCGCCGGGCATTTATGTCTTTGAGCAGAATCGACGAATTACAAACAGGTTGCCGTGGTATGAAGGGAGTACATCGTCATACATCACGGTTGCAGAGGACAGTGGATGGGGCAGCAGCAGGAAAGCGAAGGCGAGTTTCGCAAGGCGTTAGGCCTGTTTGACTCTGTGATGATTGTGGCCGGAGTCATGGTGGGTTCCGGCATCTTCATCGTCAGCGCGGAGATCACGCGGCAGGTAGGCTCGGCCGGTTGGTTGATGGTTGCCTGGCTGATCACAGGAGTACTGACCATCGCCGGAGCTCTCAGCTATGGAGAACTGGCGGCAATGATGCCGTCAGCCGGCGGCATGTATGTCTATCTGCGGGAGGCGTTCTCGCCGATCTTCGGCTTCCTGTATGGTTGGACCCTGGTGACGGTCATTCAGACCGGGACCATCGCGGCGGTAGCCATTGCGTTCGCTCGCTTTAGCGGTGGAATCTTTCCTGCCGTCTCTGAAAAACAATATCTGATCTCACCCATTCATCTGGGATCGTCCTATGCTCTTTCACTCTCCACAGCGCAGGCACTGGCACTCGTGATCATTCTCCTCATCGCATTGATCAACAGCTATGGAGTGGAGTGGGGCAAGCTGATCCAAAATGTCTTTACCGTGGCGAAGCTCACGGGCATCGTGGCGCTGCTGGGGCTGGCTGCATACGCATTTCTGCGGAACCCGCAGATCTTCCATGCGAACTTTGCGCGGGCCTGGACTCCAGTTCACGTCACTGCGATCGGTAGTACAGAGATCGCTACAGCATGGGGCATGCTGGTGGCGCTGTGTGTCTCGCAAACCGGTTCGCTTTTCTCAGCGGACTCATGGCACGACATCACCTTCGTCGCAGGGGAGGTGCGTAATCCCAAGCGGAACCTCCCGCTGTCGCTGGCGATTGGAACCTCGCTTGTCATCGGGCTTTATCTGCTGTGCAATCTCTGCTACCTGGCGGTGCTTCCTGTCGAAGGGATTCAGACCGCACCGCAGGACCGTGTGGCAACACTGGTGGTAGATAGGGTATTGCCAGGAATCGGTAAGCTGGCCATGAGCCTCCTCATCATGGTCTCGACCTT
>JABFXN010000324.1 GCA_013361705.1 Acidobacteriaceae bacterium | reverse complement strand
GTGACCTTGGGACTTTAATAAAGGCCGGTCTCATGTTCTAAAGACATGGGCCCGGTACATGGGCTGCTTGGAATGTGTCGGTAGCCCTAGTAATTCACCACACTGTCTGAGAAATCAGATTCATCGTCTGTAATGTCCTCATCGTCCACTACGAGGCCGAGTGCCTGTCGCTCAAACAGCCTTCTGTACGTGCCTCCGTCACGCCGTACCAGTTCTTCGTGTGTTCCCTCCTCGACAACTCTTCCACGCTCGAAGACAAGAATCCGGTCAAGCATTCGCACGGTTGAGAGACGATGTGCGATCACGATCGATGTGCGGCCTGCCATCAGGCGTTCCATCGCTTCCTGAATCAGCGCCTCGGACTCTGAGTCCAGGCTCGAGGTTGCTTCATCGAGCACCAGTACCGGCGTATTCGCGACAAATGCTCGCGCCAGCGCGACACGCTGCCGTTCGCCGCCAGAGAGCTTCACGCCGCGTTCGCCAACCAGGGTGTGGTATCCCTTCGGCTGGCGCAGGATGAACTCATGCGCGTTGGCCAGTCGGGCAGCGTGCTCGATCTCCTCCATCGAAGCGTCCGGTCTTCCATAGGCGATGTTCTCCGCCAGAGTTCGATGAAAGAGAATCGGCTCCTGCGGCACCAGCGCCATCTGCGCACGCAGCGAGTCCTGGGTCACGCGTGCAGTGTCCTGGCCGTCGACCACAATCTTTCCGCCATCTACGTCGTATAGGCGGTGCAGCAGCTTCACGAACGTGGTCTTGCCGGATCCGGAATGACCTACCAGTCCTACACGCTCTCCGGCGCGAATCTCCAAGGAGAAATCCTTAAAGAGTGGCTCGGTGTGCATGCCATAGCGGAAGGTCACACGGTCATAGGTGATCGCGCCCTCTCGCACATGGATCGGCTTCGCATCGGCGCGATCCATCACGCCGAGCGGATGCGAGTGGAACTCAACCATCTCCTCCATCTCATTGGCGGCACGTTGCAGGTTGCGCACGTGCTGGCCAATGTCGCGCAGGTAGGCCTGCACGATGAAGTAACTCGTCAGCACAAAGGCTGCGTCGCCTGCGGTCGCTCGTCCGTGCCACCACAGCCATACCGCGTAAATCAATACCGCGGTGCGCAATGCCTGCAACAGAAGAGTCTGCAGGCTCCCGTTAAGCGTTGCCTGTATCCAGGTGCGCGAGGTACGGCTGCGCCACTTCTCCACGACTTTTGCCAGCCGGTAATCTTCCCGCCTCTCGGCTCCAAATGACTTCACGACGGCGTTGCATGTGATCGTATCTGCCATGGCTGCGCCGATCCGCGTATCCTGCGCACTCGACAGTCGCGCTGCCGGGGCGACGTAGTACAGCGATAACGCGATGGAGACCGCGATATACGCCACGGCGCCAACGGCCACAAGCACGCCCATGGTGAGCCAGTGCAGCCCGAGCAGCAACGATGAACCGATCAGTACCAGCAAGGCCGGGAGCATCTCCAGCAACAGGATGTCGTCCATCACATCCACGGCCCACATGCCGCGCGTGATTCGACGCACGATTGCGCCCGCGAAGTTATTCGCGTGCCAGTCCGTCGAAAACCGCTGCACCCGCCAGAATGTCTCGCCGGCAAAACGGGTCATCAGCCGCAGTGTCAGACGGATAATCCCGGCCAGAGCCACGTAGCGCAGCACCGTAAGCACGATGCCCAATAGCGCCATCATGGCGATCGCCCCCAGTGCGTTATGGAGCGCCAGTGCACGCAAGGACGCATGCATCGCGATTGCATCTACAAGCTTGCCCGCATAGATCGGCATCAGCAGGTCAGCGGCTGTGGCGAAGATCATGCAGAGCGCCACCCACACAACCAGCCACCGTTCGCGGCGCCAGTGACGGAATAAGAAAGCCAGTACTTCGCGCATCGCGTTTTTACTGGAATGTTCGTTCATAAAGACTCCCAGAGGAATCAGAGGCCGCGGATATCCGCAGGCCTATCAAGGTTGAAAAAGGGGAGACGGGTAGAGAGAGCCGCCCGCAGGCTGCGCTGAAGAACTCTGAATCTATCGAAGGGAGAGTCTAGCTGCGCGAGACGCTGGGAAAGAACTCGGCCGTTGTCCTGGGATCGCTGGGGATATGAGTGGTCTCCATGGTTCTTTCCTTTCGTCAAAAATCGTAGTAACAGCTTACCAGAATCCTGATTGGTATCACGGGAAAACAATATCCGATGCAGTCCGCGTGTTGATTCGCCGATGCGAGAAATCAAGCGCCGATGACTTGTCTATGTTCCTCTCGCGAGGTGGCTTCTATCGGAAATAACACTGGCCCGACGGCAACGATAAGGCCGGCGACTGCAATGACTGCCATCGCCGCGCGTAAGCCAACGACAACGGAGAGCGAGCCAATGACTGGAGGCCCCATGAGGAAGCCGCAGTAGCCGATGGTTGTAACCGTCGAGATCGCGGGGCCGGCTCCCATGCGTGTATCGCGTCCCGCCGCGCCCCAGATGATCGGCACAATATTTGCAATTCCGATTCCGGTAAGCATCAAGCCGCCGACGGCAGGCCACCATGAGGGTATGAGAAGAGCACAGGCCATACCGACACCGATGAGGAGGCCGCTGCCATGGAGGATGTTCCTGCTACTGACACGCTGCGCCAGCCAGTCGCCGGAGAATCTTCCGGCTGCCATGGCGATGGCGTAAGCAGCATAACCCGCGGCTGCGAGCGAGAGCGTGACGCCCACATTGGAATGCAGATACACCGATGCCCAGTCACCGATCGCTCCCTCGGCCATCAGGCCAAAGAAGGCAAGGACA
This sequence comes from Acidobacteriaceae bacterium, assembly GCA_013361705.1. GTDB lineage: Bacteria > Acidobacteriota > Terriglobia > Terriglobales > Acidobacteriaceae > Terriglobus. The sequence continues at coordinate 7,093 of JABFXN010000324.1, read as the reverse complement.
GCAAGGCGAAGCAGAACGGCATCGGGCCACATGAACTTCGCTGGTTTGCGCCGCTTTCCCGTTTCGTGTTCGGTCTCTGAGACAAGCAACGGCATCGCCCACAGGCCGCACAGGGCAAGCACGCCTGCAGTGATCGAGAGATCGATTCGGGCAGTACCGCCGCGCTGCAGCAGCAGACTCGCAGCACCCGCACCGAACAATCCACCGGCGCTCCAGCAGCCCTGAAAGAAGCTCATGATCGGTTGGCCATATTGTTTCTCTACGGTAACGGCCTGCGCGTTGATGGCGACATCTATCGCGCCCTTTGCCGCTCCATACATACCGGCGAAGAGAATCAGGAAGAACAGGTTGGAGGCCTGCGCGAGTAGCGCGACCATCAGCACATAGGCGACGGTTGTGACCCGGACCACGCGGCGGCTGCCGTAGTGCTCAATGAGATGCCCGGTGATGGGCATCGTGATGATGGCGCCGATGATGAGGCTGACCAGAACGAACGTGAGTGATCCATTCTCGACGTGAAGCAGTTGCTGGAAGACAGGTACGTGAGACGCCCAGGTTCCGAAACCGACCCCATCCACCATGAAGAGCATGGCGAGCGCCCACCTCGCCCGTTTAATCCCGATACGGTTGAATGTATTGTCTGGATGCGCCATGCAAGTCACCTACTATTAGGCTCCGGGATCGCATTGATTCTGTCCAATAGATCATAGGAGCAATTCTGATAACGTACAGGAATGGCACTCGAGCTCCCAGAATTGCGCTCGTTTCTCGTGCTGGCGCAGCATCTTCACTTCGGTGAGGCGGCAGAGGCATTGCATGTCACTCAACCCGCGCTGACCAAACAGATCCAAAAGCTGGAATCCAAAGTCGGTGGACCGCTGCTGGTGCGTGGATACCGCCGGGTTTCGCTTACACCGGCAGGTGAGATCCTGCGGGAGCGGGCACAGGGTTTGCTGCGCGAAGCGGAGATGGCGGAAGAGATCACGCGTCTCGCTGTACATGGCAAGGCCGGTTTGTTGCGCATCGGCTTCGGCATCGCCTCGCTGGCTGCGGGGCTGCCGGATATTCTGACGCGATTCCGTCAGCACTTTCCGGCGGTGCAGGTGTCGATGGCGGATATGTCGACACCGAACCAGATTAGTGCGTTGGAGCAGGGCGATATTGATGTTGGCTTTGTACGCCTGCCTGTCGAACATCCCGATCTGGAGACCGTTCCAGTGCTTGAAGAGAGACTGGTCGCGGCCATTCCGCGTGGCATGCCCTACCGAAAGGGATTAGCCAGTCTGCGCAACGAGCCTTTTGTGGTGATTTCGCGTAGCGTCTCTTCCAGCTTTGTCGATCACGTGGCACGAACCTGCCGTGCCGCGGGCTTCAGTCCCCGCATCGTGCAGGAGGTCAACGAACTGTTTACGGTTCTGAATCTGGTGCGCGGTGGTGTGGGTGTAAGTCTGGTGCCGCGTTCTGCGAATCTGATGCACGTGCCAAATGTTCGCTTGCTCGATACAGGGCTGGAAGAAGCGAAGTGGAAGATCGGTCTGGCCTGGCGCAAAGCCGATCCGCGCAAAGGGGATGGATTAGATCCTCTTGTTCACAACTTCATTCGGCTGGCATACCGTCCTCGGGGTGTGGCTCCGGTAGGAAACCTGAAGCCGTCGCCCCGCTGACGGGGCAATCAGGATGCGACAGTTGTTTCTTCCTCTAGTGCTACAGGGGCTGTGCTACGAAGATGCCGGTCGCGCAGGTGCATGAATGGTTGTTCGACCGCCAGGTGCAGCAGCCAGGCGGCCCCCAGGCAGGTGACACTGTAGAGCAGCCATGATGCTGGGCCTTGCGGCTGGGTGATGGAGGGGAAGCGCTCCCTCACAAGATGGCCGATCGGTTTCTGGCTGAGGTAGAGGGCGAAGGCCAGGGTTGCCAGCGTCTCAGCGCCGGGAATGCGTATCCGGGAGAGAAGGCCGTTCTCGCTGACGGCTGATGCAGTGATAAGTCCAAGGCCAATGGCAAGCAGAGGGAAGCCGAGAACGACACCCCACATCGCCGGTCCGGTCGCGTTGCCGAGATCCCGGTTGCGGAACATCCAGACGACGCAGGTGACACAGGCGGCGCCGGTGAGAAAGAGTGCATGTCCGTGCTGCATCCAGCGATGCCACCATCCTGGCCGGAAGGTGCGCACGACAGCCAGAGCGACACCGGTCAGCAGTCCATCGAGACGCGTGTAGCTGGGGTAGTAGATGCCGGTCCAGACCTCATCAGGAAAGCGCTTGATCAGGAACCATCGCAGCGCAATTCCGAAGAGGAAGACGCCGGCGATCACGGCTGCGGTCTTACGTGCCGAGGGGCGTCGCATGAGCCAGACGACCAGCAGCGGTAGCAGCAGGTAGAAGTGTTCCTCCACGCAGAGCGACCAGGCGTGCGAGAAGCCGCGCCGAGCAAAGGTGAAGCCGAAGTTCATGGTGTAGGTGAGGAACTGCCACACCGGCATCATGCGCGGAAAGTCTCGCCAGCCGGGCACGAAGACATAGAGCGCCAGGACCGTGAGATAGGCCGGCAGAATGCGATAGGCGCGGCGCCGGTAAAAGTCCGCGATGGAGAATTTCTGCCCGCTGGGGAAGGGTTTCAGCACCTGCCGGCCTATAAGAAAGCCGCTCAGGACAAAGAAAAGATCGACGCCCATCCAACCGTGATAGGTGACGGGGAGGAGGCGTATGGGCAACTCGCCGAAGATGGTCAGGTGATAGAAGACGACGACCAGTACGGCGAGCGCACGAAGGGTGTCCAGGCCATGAAGCCTGACAGATATTTGATTGTTCACAATGAATCTCGCGGTAGAAGATCTCAGTAATAGCGAGCCCGAGTAGAGTCACTCTACTCGAAGCCGATGAGGATTCTCGTTATGTGGTGATTACTCTTCGGGTTCCTGGGCGCTTTCCCTGTTACGGGGAATCCCGGAGAAGGTGTGCAGCGGTATTTTCATTGCGGAAAACGCCCATCGATGCGGAAACCCCTACATCGCAGCCGCAGGGGAAAATGCTCTCTTCATGACATACTCGCCATATCCCTTATTCCGGAGCTGCCGTGCCGCGTATTTCGCTGCTTGCTTCTGCGCTTGTCCTGACCTCAGTTCTTCATGCCCAGACAAAAGACTGGATCCCGGCAGCAGACGCCTGGTGGTCGCACGTGCAGTACCTTGCCGATGACAAACTGGAGGGCCGCAGAGCTGGTTCGCCGGGATATTTCAAGGCTGTGGAATACGTGGAAACTCAGTTCAAGCAGATCGGCCTGAAGCCCGCGGGAACCAATGGATACGGGCAGGATATTGAACTCGTGCCCACATCTATCGACGTGGAAAAATCGAGCTTCGCTGTGGATAACGTCCGGTACGAGCTACCCGCGGATCTGCAGTTGAACGCCCATGTCGATGGGGCCGGCACGGTGGATGCGCCGCTGGTCTTTCTGGGTTACGGCTTGTCGCTCCCGAAGAAACATGTGGATGACATCACCGGCGAAGATCTGAAGGGCAAGGTGGTGGTGATCTACGGGGGTGCGCCGGCGAACGTGCTGGGACCGCAGCGTGCCTATTCCCGCATTGCCGGGGAGCGCTGGAAGGCGCTGCATGCGGCAGGAGCCATCGGCATGGTGCTGTTTACGCCGCCGCGTCCGGGCGCTCCGCCGAACCCGGCAGCGGGCAGCCGTAATGCACCTCCGCCGGTCATGCTGTATGCCGATCCGGCGCTGGAGAGCCTTCCCGGCCTGAAGGTCTACGCCGCGCTCACGGAGAAGGGAGCGGAGAAGCTCTTCGCCCCCGCCGGCCATAGCTTCGCGGAGATCAAGGCAGCGGGTGACGCAGGAAAACCATTGGCGCACTTCGCCTTTCCGGGGACGCTGCATGCGACGACCGCCATCAAGACCGCGGAGCATCTTCATGCGCCGAACGTCGTTGGCCTGCTGGAGGGCTCGGATCCGAAGCTGAAGAAGGAGTACCTGGTCATCAGCGCGCACCTGGACCATCTGGGGATTGGGCGTCCTGTGGATGGCGACAGCCTCTACAACGGAGCGATGGATAACGCCTCCGGTGTGGCGTCGCTGATCGAGACGGCAAAGCTGCTGGCCGCCGGCTCGCGCCCGAAGCGGTCGATCCTGTTTGTAGCGCTTTCCGCCGAGGAGATGGGCGAGCTGGGATCGCAGTACTTTGCGACGAAGCCGACGGTGCCGAAATCGGCGATCATCGCCGATCTGAACATGGATATGTATCTGCCGTTGTTTCCTCTGCGCTACCTGGAGATTCAGGGCCTGGGCGAGTCGACTTTGGGGAACGACGCTCGCGCCGTATGCCAGTTGAACGACGTGGAGCCGCAGTTCGACAAGCAGCCGGATGAGAACCGGTTTATCCGTTCAGACCAGGTGAACTTTGTGAAGCAGGGCATTCCGGCTCTGGCCTTCAAGTTCGGTTGGACCCCAGGCTCCCCGGAGGAGAAGACTTTCAATACCTGGGTAGCGGTGCGCTATCACCGTCCGTCCGACGATCTGAATCAGCCGGTGGATAAGGTTGGAGCAGCCCAGTTCACCAGCCTGCTGGCGCAACTGGCGACCCGGATTGCCGATGCCAAGGGCAGGCCGGAGTGGTACCCGGAGAGCTCGTTCGCAGCGACGAAAGTAACCGCGAAGTAGTCCTCGTTATTTGGGGCTGTGGGTCTTGATGTAGTTGCGGAGCTGCAGGTTCAGGTCCAGCGCTTTCTGCACACCGGAGTCCATCATGCCCAGCCAGTCCGAGGCGGGCGGCTTCAGCTCGGCGGTGGAGAGCAGGTAGCTGGTCTGCACGATGATCTCAAGGGCGTTCGAGAGATCATGGGCGAGCTTACGGATCTCAAGAGCAAGATCCTCGGGGATGACCTGTTCCTGTTTCGGGTCGTTCATGCTTCGTTCAGACGCTCCAGGGCCGCGATGTTTCACAAACGATACAGGCCAGGGGAACGAAGGGCAAGCATATGTTTGTTCAGGGAAAACCCGGGTTGGTTTGACACGCCAGTAAAGGTTTGAAACACTAGTATTTCTGCATGGCCACGACGCGCTGTTGTGGTTATCCCGTGCCGAAGTGGCGGAATTGGCAGACGCGCATGGTTCAGGTCCATGTACTCGCAAGGGTGTGGAGGTTCGAGTCCTCTCTTCGGCACCATAAAGATTGAAACCCGGCCATTGGCCGGGTTTTTTGCTTAAGTTCGAAGCTTCTTACGGCAGATGGAGAACCACGCCGAAGCTGATGGTCTTCAGCTCGTGATTGCTGTTGTTCGCATGAATGGAGCCGATGCCGAACTCGGCCAGGCGGACATCCATGATGGGAGCGACCTTCAGGTCAACACCGGCAAAAGCCTCGTAGGCAAGACCACCGCTGATACTCTGTGAGGCTCCGAAGTTGCTGCCACCCCAGCCGACTGAACCCTGCAGATAAGGCTTGATCCAGTTCACAGGAAGCGTAGTGCTGGCACGCACGCCGCCGAGTGCGGTATGAATGCGGGTGCCCACGCCGTTGAAGCCATTGTCGTTGCCTTGCTTGCTGCTGGCGACGCTGCCGCGAACGTCGGCGCCGAGCTTGATGCGGCCGATCTGTTTGAAGTCGTAATAAACGCCGCCCCCGCCACCGACCGGAGCAACATTCTTTCCGCTGACACTTACCTGCTGCACATTCACAGTGCCATAGACGCCCAACTGGGCACGGGCAGAAACGGAAAAGACACCAACAGCAAGGGCGAGCAACAGCGAAAGGCGACGGAAATTCATGCTGGCACCAGTGTATCTACAATGGGTATAGGCATGTCGACTCATCTGGAACGTATTCTGGCCAATACCCGCGTAGAAGTCTCTGCCCGCAAGGCAGCCGCTGAGTTTGCTGCTCTGGAAGAAGCAGCTGCGGCACATACGCCGCGAGGCTTTGCCCGCGCGCTGCGGGAGCGTGCGAAGACCGGACCTGCAGTGATTGCGGAACTGAAGAAAGCGTCGCCCTCCAAGGGGCTGATCCGCGCAGAATTTGAGCCGGTGGCTCTGGGCACGGAGCTTGAGGCGGCAGGCGCAGCCTGTCTCTCGGTGCTGACCGACGAGGTTTTCTTTCAGGGAGGTCTTGAGAATCTGCGCCGTGTCTCGGCCGCAGTGAAAATTCCCTGCCTGCGCAAGGACTTTATGGTCGAGCCCTTCCAGGTGCTGGAAGCCCGTGCCGCCGGTGCGGATGCCATCCTGCTGATCATGGCGGCGCTTGGTGATGAGGATCTGCTGTTGCTGCGCGATACCGCGCGCACCTATGGCCTGGATGTGTTGTGCGAAGTGCACGATCAGGAGGAGTTGGATCGCGCACTGAAGCTGGACTGCGAGTGCGTCGGCGTGAACAGCCGTGACCTGAAGACTTTCGATGTCTCCATCGAACGCGCGGTGGAGCTGGCGTCGCAGCTGCCGGAAGGTGTAGTGCGGGTTGCGGAGAGTGGTATTGCTTCGCGACAGGATGTCGAAAATCTGCGTGTGGCAGGCTTCGATGCCTTCCTCATCGGTGAGACACTGATGCGTCAGTCCTCGCCGGGCGTCATGCTCCGTGAGCTGATCGGATAAGCCGTCATGTGGGTAAAGATTTGCGCTAATACGAACCTCGAGGACGCGAAGCTCGCCGTAGAGCTGGGAGCGGATGCGCTTGGGTTTGTCTTCGCGGCTGCGAGCTCACGACGGGTGACGCCGGAGCAGGTGGCGCCGATCGTGCAGGAGCTTCCACAATCGATCGAGAAGGTCGGTGTCTTCGCCGAGCTTGATCTGGCAGCCATTCGCGCCGCGGTGGAGTATGCCGGCCTGACAGCGGTTCAGTTGCACGGAGAGTACACGCCAGAGCTGATCCTGGGACTGCGTAAGGGACTGAGCACGCCGGTCACGATTCTGCAGACGCTGCACTGGCAGGTGACCGCCGGACTGGAACAGGCTGAGGCCTTTGAGGCGAGTACGCGTCGCATCGCGGAGGATAGGTTAGCCGCGCGGCAGCTGGTGGATGCGAAGACTGACTCTGCCAGCGGCGGCACGGGAACGGCTTTCGATTGGAATCTGGCGCGGGCGAGTTTTGAGATAG
>JABFXN010000316.1 GCA_013361705.1 Acidobacteriaceae bacterium | reverse complement strand
GTAGATTCCATCCAGGAGTTCCGTGGCACCGACGCCGGCAACATGGCCGGTAGCGGTACCGGAGGCGGTGGTCAGTTCCAACTCATCACCAAGAGCGGCACGAATAATTTCCATGGAAATATCAACGAATACCATCGCGATGTCTCCACGGTGGCCAACGACTGGTTCAACAATCAGGCTGGAGTTCGACGCCCAAACTATATCCGTAATCAGTTTGGCGGCAACATCGGCGGCCCCATCCTAAAGGATCGCCTCTTTTTCTTTTTCAACTATTCCGGTTCACGTATTGTTCAGTCCGGAACCCAGAATCGCATCGTTCCCCTGGACTCTTATCGCGCCGGGAATGTCTCCTATATCAAGGCAAGCAGCGGCGGCACAGCCTGCGCCGCAACTAGCCGCCAGAACACCACCCCGCAATGCATCGGAATCGCCAACGCTAAAACTCTCGACCCGCAAGGGCAGGGCTTTAATCCGAACATGTTGGCTGTCATGGCTAACCGTTATCCACGTGCCAACCTGCTAACGCAGGGTGACGGTGTAAATACAGGCGTCTACCGATTTACCTTCCCTCAACCGGATAACCACAACATCTATGTCGGCAAGATCGACTTCAATCTGACACAATCGCAGCGTATCTGGGCACGCGCCACCGTGACCCGCGAAGACCGCGTATACGCTGCACCGCAGTTCCCGACAGACCCGCTGACCTTCCCCTTCCAGGACCGTTCCTATGGCTACGTTATCGGCCACAACTGGATCATCGGCAGCAACAAGGTCAACTCGTTCGAGTACGGCGATAACATCACCGTCTATAACTTCCCAACCAACTTCAACCCGACCGGAATCAACACCTTTACCTTTGGAGGGGGCACCACCACCTTCCTCAATGGAGCATACGCATCGCCCAGTTCCCAGCGACGCCGCATTCCGATTCCCGTCGTCCGCGATGACTTCAACTGGACCATCGGAAGGCACAGCCTCTCCTTTGGAGGAACCTTCAAGTTCATCAAAACCAACAGCCTGCTGGTCAGCGACTTCAACACCTATACGCTTGGCCTTGGCGGCAACACACTAACGCTGAACTCCAGCCTGCGCCCTTCAGATATCCGCGGCGGCACAACCGCCGCCACCACCTATGACAGCGCGTTTGCACTGGCTCTTGGACGTGTCGGCGCCATCAGCAGCGACTATAACTACACTGCTAGTGGGAATGTCACACCCCAAGGCAACGGTGCCGTCCGCCGTTACCGCTACTACCAGACCGAACTCTATTTCGGCGACATCTGGAAGGTCACGCCACACCTGACGCTCGATTACGGTGTTCGTTACCAGCTCTACTCGGTTCCATTCGAGGCGAATGGTTTCCAGTCAGTGCAGAACACCAACTTCGACAGCTATTTCGGCGCACGCGTGGCACAGAGCCGCAGCGGCATCTCCGGCAACGGGGCAGTCCCCTTCATTACCTATCAGCTTGGCGGCAAAGCGAATAATGGGCCGGCGCTCTACTCGCCCAACTACAAGGACTTCGCTCCTCGTTTTGCCTTCGCCTACAACCCCGGCTTCGACCCAAAAACGGTCTTCAACGGCTCCATCGGGATCGTCTTTGATCGCACCGTCATCAACGCGGTGAACTTCGTCCAGGACCAGAGCTCGTATCTCTTCCAGAACACTGCCAACCGTCAGTATGGAAGCTCGAATGCGAACTCGGCGTTGCTCAATGATCCTCGCATCGGTAGCAACCTCTCTGTCCCAGCGGCCCCCACTGCACCTGCCCTCTCAAAGCCCTACACTCCCTATGTGACCGGCGGTGTCGGAACCGGTTTGGCAGACAACCAGTTCAACACCATCATCGATCCGAAGCTGAAAGATCCCTACTCGATCATGTACAACTTCGGTATCCAGCATGAGTTCCCCGCAAACTTCGTCATGCGGTTGAACTACGTAGGCCGTCAAGGACGTCGCCTGCTTGCTCAGGCAGATGCCTCGCAAGTTATCGATTTTCCAGATAGCCGTTCCGGACAAACGCTCAATCAGGCGTTCTCCAACATGGTGATCCAGAGCCGCGCGAGTGGCACCGTCACCAACCAGCCGTGGTTTGAAAACCAGTCTTCATGCAGAACACAGTGCCTTTACAGCGCCCTGGGGTCTCTGGTGCTGGCGGGCGACTTCGCCGACTTCATGCAGGCCTTGGCCGCCAACGGCCTTGTTGCTCCTAACGTTGGTATGCCAACGCAGTTCGCCGGCAATACTTTCATGACCAACAAGGGCTTCTCCAGCTATAACGGCTTCCTGGCCACTCTCTCGAAGGGCAATGCTAAGACCGTTCGTTTTGACCTCAATTACACCTGGTCTCACTCGATCGATAACACCTCGGCCGTGGCGAACTTCATCGCTTCGAGCCAGGGCTATGGCTTCATCTGCGATGCCACGCAACCTCGCGCCTGCCGCGCGAACTCCGATTTCGACATCACGCATGTGATCACGTCGAACTTCATCTTCGATCTACCTTTCGGTCGTGGACGTGCCTTCGGTGCGAACACTCCGATCTGGCTTGACGAGCTCATCGGTGGATGGACGCTTTCGGGAATTCCTGGCTGGCGCTCCGGACAGGCCCTCAACACCAACACGAACGCCTTTGTGGCAGGCTATGCCAATAACTCTCCTGCGATCTTCAATGGAGATAGGGCCGCAATTCGCCCACGCTTACACAAGGCCAGCAACGGTTCGGTCACCCTCTTCGACGACCCCGTCAAGGCACAGAACTCCTTCGTCGGCCCAATCGGCCTAAGGGTTGGCGATCGTAATGTTCTACGTATGCCGCACGTCTGGGGCTTCGATGCCGGCCTTGCCAAAACGTTCAAGATTGTTCCGGACAAGGTCAACATGAAGTTCCGGGCCGATGCCTTCAACGTCTTCAATCACCCCAACTTCTCTGCTCCAACAACAGCCAACCAGAACATCTTCGCCTCCACGTTTGGTACGCTCACCACAATGCAGGCTTGGAATCAAACCTCCTTCCGTGTCGCACAGTTTGCGCTGCGGCTGGAGTTCTAATCGACGGGATCAAACAACAAAAAGCCCGGGCAATTGCCCGGGCTTTTCTTTCTTCTGCAATCGCTAGATCTTGTCGCCCGGCGTGCGGTTCCACGTCTGCAGCACACGCTGGTCGTGCTCATATCCAAGAATCGACAACGATGCCGGCACCAGTGAAAGCAGGCGTGCGCCACGCGGCTCCAATCCCAGCCAGGTCGCAGCCAGGATGCGCAGAATATGACCGTGAGCCACCAGCAAGGTGTCACCCTCGGATGCGGCCGCGAGCGCGGCGTCGATCACTCTTTGCGCTCGGACCGCAACCTCTTCGATCTTCTCCCCATTCGGAATCTCGGAGTCGAAGATATTCCAGTGCGGATCGTTGCGCTGCTCGCGAATCTGCGGCGTCGTCAGCCCCTCGAAGATGCCATAGTTCCACTCGCACAGATCGGGATTCACCACCGCATGCGGTCCATAACCAAGCAGGATGCAGGTCTCTCGCGCGCGTTGCATGGGGCTGGTTTGAACCAGTGCGAAACACCGCTGATTCAGCAGCGCTCCAACGGTACGGGCCTTCTCCCGGCCATTCTCCGTAAGAGGAATATCGGTGACACCGGTGTGCTGGCCGGAGAGTGACCACTCGGTTTCACCATGGCGGACGAGAAAGAGGCGGGGCTTGGCACTCATGAAGTCAGTGTAGAGGAGAGAACGTTACTAAACCTTCCTGCAGTATTAAACCTCTTGTCTACTGCGCGCAGCGCAGTCATAGCGCACATACGTGCGCTTGCCTCGTTTAAGGGGACGGCTTTCAGCCGTCCCGTACCCACATCCCAGGAAGAAAACGGCTTCAGCCTCTGAGGTACCGCGCCCTAAAGTCCCAAAGAAATCGCGAAGACGATTCTTCGCCAGGCTCGTCCCCGGCGTCATACACGTTCCCCTATATAAACGTAACCAGCTTTGCCGAAGCCGCAGGTACGCTCACCGGAATCGGTCCAGGCGTCTCGCGGATCATCATCGTATGCATCTCGCTGCCCAGCTTCGCCTCATGCGTCTCAAGCGAAGGAGCCGTCAACGTGCGAATATCCGTAATCCCCTTCGCCGTCACCTCCACCGTAATGGACTGCTTGGCATCCTTATTGATCACCGCCACCGCAAGCTTGCCGCTCGGCAGCTTCGCCGCATAGATGCTCACGTTCACATTGCCCATCTCTGCCTTGACCGGCAACAGCGTCGCACCCGCCAACAGGCCGGCGAACCGCATGCCGAAGTTCACCGGCTCCGCCGTATAGCGGCCATTTGGCTCTTCGTTGATCGGCGTGTAGAACGGCCGCGGATGCGGCACGGTGCGGTCAGGCATCAGTTCCTCACCCGGCAGCGTGCCGCCAAGCGAGTCCGCCACCTCCTTGCCTCCGCCGCCATGCAGGTTCACACCCGAGTAGCCATAGCTGGCCAGCGTCAGCAGATAATCGGCCGCCCACAGCGAAGCCGCAAAAACATCCGAAAAGCCCGGCTTACCGCCGCGATAGCACGTGTTGCCCTCGGTCATGCGATAGGGAAGCTTCAACGCCTCACCTGCCTCACGCGCCAGCTTCGCCTTCGAGATCGCGGCCGGGTCCGTCGTCAGCAGGCGCTCGATCGTGGCCTTCGGATTCGACGGTGGACCAGTGAAGTAGTAGTGATGCGACAGCGAAACAAGCTGCGGTTTGTTCTCCACCGCCGGCCACAGGGCCGCAATCTTCGGCAGCCAGGTCACATCGCTGGCCACATCCGGAATGCCGAACTTCGCACTCGGAGCCTTGGCGCGAATAGCGTTGGCATGCGTCAGCCAATCCTTCAGATAGGCTTCCACACCCCAGGTCTTCGAATCGCGAAGATGGCGCCCGAAGATATCCACCTCATTGCCGACCTGCAGATACTCCAGCCGGTCGCCCAAAGTCTTGATGACCAAGGCAGCCTCATCGGCATTGTCCTCAGGACGCGCCGTGCCCAGGTTCAAACCATAGATGCAGGTCCATCCCGTGGCTTTCAGAAAGGCGGCAAGATTCCGTACCCGCTCCGGCGAGATGATGTAGCTCAGGTTGGCATTCGGCTCACCAACCACGGTCTCCGTATGCGGCCTCTCGGGAGGCTTCGTTCCCGGCTTTGCCTGCCACCAGGAGAACTCGCCGGTGTTGCCGCCCAGACGCAGAACGCCATGCGGCGACAGGGCCTTAAACTCCGCGATCAGATTCTTGTTCGCCGCCGTAAAGACCTCAGGCTTGCTAAGCTGCTGACGCTCATACGAAAGCCCGATGAAGTTCAGCGGAATCGTGTGAATCGGGTGCTCCGCATCGATGGTGACGGCAACAGCCGCCTCTCCGGCCTCGGCAAAGATACGGTGCGATAACGACGTGGCGGCAAGCGTAGCTGCGGAGGTGCGAAGAAATCGGCGACGATCCATGACTTCCTCAGCATATGCGTCGGCAGACAGCATTGTCAGCCACTTGCCTGGCGCGAATGCGCTGTCTGCTCTTCGAAACGAAAGCCCTAGACGTGATGCTTACGCGGCAGATGTCCGCCAATATACGCCGCCGGAGTCATCACCAGGATGGCGATAATCGGAGCCCAGAAGGTAGAGAACTGGCGCCAGGTCTGCCAGATGTTCCAGGCAGAAAGGATGAAAATGATCGCCGAAGCCGCCGACCCGGCCGACGTGTTTGCCGCGATCAACGTCGCCAACAGGCCGCCGATCAGGGCAACCAGGATCCCCGCCAGCGCAGTTTCCACCATGTAGCCGGTCGAGGCCGGCAGCCAGGGATCATGCTTGGTGATGGAGAAGAACCAGACGAGATATCCGGCCAGCGCGAACAACGAGCCGGCAATGGCGCCGAGGAAGATACGAAAATTTTTCATGGCCGGGAGGCGTGCCAATGGGATTATGCCATGCTTGGCGCGCCCGGTTACTCCTCTATGCGGAAGCTGTATTCTTCGATCACCGGATTGGTCAACACTTCACGAGCGATCTTGTCCACCTGGGCTTCGGCGGCTGCCTTATCCAGGCTGGGATCAAGCGTCAGAACGAAGTATTTGCCCTGCCGGACGGCCGCTACGCCGGTCAGGGAAAGACGGCGCAAGGCGTTTGCAATGGTCTGGCCCTGGGCGTCCAGGACGGTGGTTTTCAACGTAACGTAGACATGCGCCTTCATCTGCTTGATTATAGTGGCAGGGGCCGGTCCGCCCGCGGGCAGTGACCGGCATGACTGTGATAAGGTTCCGCAGTACCCATTCCCATCTCGAGGATTAATAACTCCGCAATGGTTGATTATCTTGGCTTGCCCATTGGCGATAAGTCGCCTGAGAGCGTGACGACTGTCATTGAGATTCCCCTCGAAGGAATCAAGAAGTACGAGTACGACAAGAAGCTGCACGTCTTCCGTCTGGACCGCAATCTGTACTCGCCCGTGCACTATCCGGGAGACTACGGATTCATCCCCAGCACGCTGGGCGACGATGGCGATCCCCTGGACATCCTGGTGCTGGTCGATACTCCCAGCTTCCCCGGCTGCGTCATGGACGCGCGCCCGATCGGCATGCTCGAAATGATTGACGGCGGAGAGGGCGACGAGAAGATTCTGGCCGTGGGCGAGGGAAATCCGCGCTACACCGATGTCTCCGACTTCTCGCAGATCTATCCCCACATCCTGAAAGAGATCACGCACTTCTTCTCCATCTACAAGGATCTGGAAGGCAAGCGCGTCGAGATCAAGGGATGGAAGGGCGCCGCCGAAGCCAAGAAGAAAATCCTGGAAGCCGCCGAAGCCTTCAAAACAGGCAAAAAGTAAACCTCCGGCATTCACACAAGAACAAAGGCCGTCCCCAAGGGACGGCCTTGTTATTTCTTAGAGCTGGCAAAGAACCGGGTGCCCCAGGTCCCTCGGGGACCTGGGCATTCGCGCTCCGCGCGAACCGCTTTTCATCTTCACCCGCGACAGAAGCCGACTACGCCAACCGCCGCTTATACAACCCCAGCAACTCCGCCCAAGCCTTCTCCGCTCCGGGCTCGTTGTAGACCTGGCTGCCCTTCACCGTCCACCCATGCGCACAGCCCGGATAAACCTCAACCTTCGCCGGCACCTTGGCCGCGGCAAAAGCCTCCTTCAGCTTGTCTTTAGCCGCAGGATCGCGCTGATCGTCGTTATCAGCCACAGCGGAGTACACTTCGGCCTTCATCTTCGGAATCATCAGGTGCGGACTGTCGGGTTTATCGGTCACCAGACCGCCTCCGTGGAAGGTCGCAGCCGCACCCACACGGTCCGGCACTGTCGCCGCCGTGCGGTAGGTGAGCGGACCGCCCATGCAGTAGCCCTGCACACCCATCTTTTTCTTCTTATCAGTCTGCGGCTGCGCATCCAGAAACGCCATGTAGGCTTTGGCGTCGCTGATGTTGGCATCGGCTGTCAGAGCCGCCGCCAACGGCATTACCTTGGCGCGATCCTCGGGCTTGCTGAAATCGAACGAGCCATCGACCACCGGAGCCTTGGCGTTCCGGTAGAACGGATTCGGCACCAGCACCACGTAGCCTTCAGCCGCAAGCCGGCGGCCCATGTCGCGGAAGACCGGGCGCAGGCCAAGGATATCGGTCCAGACCAGCACAGCAGGCCAAGGGCCTTTGCCCTCGGGATAAAACAGCGCCGAATCGGAGACACCCGAGGCCATCGGCACATTGACATCTTTTTCAACAACCTTCGACTGCGCCCCGGCAGCCGCGGAGGTAAGCACAACGGTTGCGGCAGCACCCAGACCAAAGGCCCGGCGGGTAAGCGTGGGATCGTGAATCAGTCCCTGATGAATATGTTCATCGCACATGACTGGCACTCCTTTTCTTGAATTACAGGATTGCTGAGAGGACGTGTGGCTGTCGGCCACATTGGAGTATTTTCCCTGTAGGTGTAGTGTAGGGCTTCCGCATCTATGGGCGTTTTCCGCAATGAAAACGCCGCGGCACCTTCCTTTCGGGATACCAGTAACAGGGAAAATGCTCTAACAGGATTCAATGCTGCTTGTCATAGGACGTCGCGGTCAACGCCTAAGACTCATCCGCCGCAACTCCCTCGCGGGCAGCGACCGGCGAGCAATTCCGGCAGAACAGATACAACACCGGTCCCACCGCCGCGATCAACAGGGAAAACAACATCGCCGACATGCCATACGCCCGCTCCTCGCGCGACGCCCACAGCGCAAAGAAGATCAGCACTGCCGGCCCAATACCAACCGCAATCGCCGCCCACAGTCCACCCGGAATGCGAAACGGCCGCTTCATCTCCGGCTCGCGCAACCGCAGCACCACCAGCGCCACATATTCCAGCAGCAGCGACGCTCCATAGAGCACCAGATCGATGGAGATCAGCCGCTCAAAGGTCAACCCCAGCGCCAGAGCCCACGCAGTTGCACAGGCCACGATGCAAACCCATGGCACGCCCGCACGATTCACACGGGTAAAGACCTTCGGCAGCAGGCCATCCATCGCCATGGCGAAGGGAAGCCGCGTGTACGACATCGTCAGCGCCGTGAAGGTTCCCAGGCCATCGATCGAGCCGACAAAGACAATCGACGCCGCCAGCAACGGACCACCGAAGACCTTCGCCGCATCCACCCAGGCGCCAGTCGTGAAGCGGTCAGGCGGCAGCCCACCCAGCCACACCGCCAGCAGCGGCAGACAGTAGACAAACATCACCATCACGGCCGCCCGAAGCATCGCGCGCGGATAGTTGCGCTGCGGCTCTTCCACCTCGGCCGCAATGGTCGTGGCGTTATCCCATCCCATGTAGTTCCACATGGCGACCAGCAACGCTCCGGAGATGGTGTGCTGCACCGGCAACCCTGCATACGCATGCACCGCCGGATGCCGGACCGCATAACCCAGCGCGATCAGCACCAAAATCGCAAACGGCGAGAGCGAAACGATCATCATCCAGACCGAACCTTCGCCTACCGCCGCCGCGCCACGCAGATTCCACAGCACCGCCAGCAGAATCACCAGCAACTGCAGCATGGTTCCGCGATGTCCCGCGGTCATAAACGGAGCCACCCGGCCCAGGTACTCCGTAAAGATCGTGGGGTAGATGGCCATATCGAAGACCGACGCGGCCAACGAAAGCCACGCCTCCTGGAACCCCCAGAAGGGCCCCAGCGCCCTCCGCACCCAGGCATAAAAGCCGCCCTCAAGCGGAATAGCCGAGGCCAGCTCACCGATCATCAGGGCCGTTGGCAGGCTCCAAACAAAGGGCAAAAGCACCAGCAACAACAGGGCGCGGCCATAACCGGCCATACCGATAATGTCCTCCAGGCCATACGGGCCGCCGGAGACCATGTAATAGGCGCCTGCCAGCAACGGCAGCAGACGAAGCTTGCGGACAGATTTTTGCATTGCAGCGATGGCTTTGAATGTACGGGAATTTGCGGCGTTCCGGTATACTGATCTACATCGCGCGCTGGAGAGATGGCCGAGTGGCTGAAGGCGGCGGTTTGCTAAACCGTTATAGGGCCAAAAGCTCTATCGGGGGTTCGAATCCCCCTCTCTCCGCCAGTTTCCCCCAAGCGCTAAATCCACACAAAAAATTGCCAGCCCTCGTAGGAAAATCAGATTTCCGTTTCGCTGCGAAATGACAAAGAAATCGCAGTTTAAAGCGCTGAAGGCCGGGGCCCCCAATGAACTTGTTCATTGGGGTGGAAAGGCGCGTTCTATACCAGCCTGGGCAACGCCCCAGGTATGCCGCATATAGAAAGCTTGAAGGGCTGAAGGCCCGCTCTATAACTCTTCAGTGAATTGTTGAATACGCCTAGTCATCCTGACTCGTTCGGGGTTCCCAGCGAACTTTGGATTCGACTCGCCCTAATTCACGACCCAGAATTCTTCAGACCAGAAGCCCGCAGCCAGCAACGTATCTTCATGCTGCAACTCACCTTGCGCAAGCAGAACACCGTTGTCGAAGTTGTTTCTCACGGCGTACGACGTCTCGCCGACCGGAAGAATGCCAACCTCCTCAAGGGCCACACAGGCATCTTCGGGGGTCTCAAACTCACACTGCCAGCAGTTCGAAGGCAGATCGCTACTAACGACGGTGACACGGACGCATTCCAGGCGGTCGCAGACCATAGCCGTCGCTTTCATAGAATTTTAAGATGCAGCGACCCCATGCGGAAGTTTCAGACAATGGGCGAAAAATCGCGTTCTTTTCTATCCCATCACAATTGCAGAGAGCACTTTTCGCATTGCGCCGAGTTCACCGCTTTACCGGCCCCGTCGATCTCCGCACCACCAACCGGCTCTCCAGAATCCGCTGCAGTCCCGGCTTCTTTGGATGCTTCAACATATGTGCAAAGCACTCCACGCACGCCTGCGCCAGTTCGCGCCGGGGCAGCTGGATCGTTGTTAATGCAGGGGAGATCACCCGCGTCAATTCAATATCATCAAGTCCGACGATGGAGACATCGCCCGGCACCGAAAAACCGAGCTCGTGTGCCGCGCGCATTGCACCCAGGGCCGTCATGTCATTGACTGTAATGACCGCCGTGGGGCGCACCTCCGCTGCCATCAGTGCGCGCATAGCGGCATCGCCGCTGTCGACCGTATAAAGTCCATCCAGCAGCCACTGCTTCTTTGCCCGCAACTTACAGGCACGCAGCCCCTTCAAGAAAGCCTGCTTCCGCCTGTCGCTCGTCGCCAGTCCTTTGATTCCGCCAATAAATGCAATCTCGCGGTGACCGAACTTTGCCAGATGCGCCACCGCCTCAAGCATCCCCGTATCGAAGTCGAAGGCGACATCGCTCATCATCGGCGCAACCGTATGCCGGTCAATCGTCACCGCCGGAATATTGCGTAGCGTCAGACGGTCGTAGTTCGGCCCAAACTCCTCATCCGCGATCAGGATGACGACGCCTTCCACCTGGCTGGTCAGCATGCGACGAATCGAGTTTTCCATTCGCTCCGGACGCTCGGTCGTCGCCAGAAGGACATCCTGCCTCTGATCTTCCAGCAGGCTCTCGAACTCGCGAATAAATTCCGCAAAGTAGGGATTGGTGATGTCCGGCAGAATCACACCGTAGTTGCGGCTGTGTCCTGTCTTCAGCGTCGTTGCCGAGGCGCTGGGAATGAACTGCAGTTCCTCAATCACACGTCGTACATGCGCCGTCGTCTCCGGCTTTACCAGAGCAGACCCACTCATCACCCGCGAGACCGTAGCAACGGAAACTCCGGCCCTCGCCGCGACCGTTTTAATGTTCAAAGACAGGGCTCCCCAGACAGAAAACGCACCATGATTGCGACACAGTAACAATACCCGCAATCAATTCATCTTGACTTAAACATGCGATTTCTCCTTAATGTAATCGTTTTCATATTGCGTCTCAATTTAATCCCTGAGGTCCCAGGAGGTCTTTTGTGTCCCGCGTTCAGTTCTCTCCTACCTTGATCGCGCTTTGCCTGTTTGTTGTGTTCTTGGTTACCGCTGCCCATGCCCAGACGGCCGGACTGAGCGGCGCTGTCATTGACTCCACCGGAGCATCGATCCCACAGGCTTCGGTGCTGATCACCAACATCGATACCGGTGTGAAATACGCAACCGTCGCCAACGGCGAAGGCTTCTACAACGCCCCTTCGCTCCGGCCCGGCCACTACAGCATCACCGTAACCGCCACCGGATTCGCCGCCACCACACGTTCGGGTATTTTGCTCTCCCTCGACACAGGCACCCAGCTCGACATCACACTGAGGCCGGGCAACGAGACCTCCGTTACTGTCAGCGCTGACTCCGAGCTGCTGCAACCCAACGGCCCCGAACAGGAGAGCCACGTCACCTCAAAACAGTTCGACGATCTGCCTCTCGTGCAGCAGGACCGCATGCGCAACCCGGCAAGCTTCGTCTATCTCACACCCGGCGTGCAGGGCAACATCGCCGTCAACGGCTCAGAGTACGTCGGCGCGACTAACGTGATCATCTCGCATGGTAGCCAGATGTATTCCACCGAGCTTCTGTTGGAAGGCCTGCCCGGTGGACAGTCTCGCGTTCCCGGCAATTACACCGAGAGCGCACCATCAGTGGACTCCATCCGCGAGTTCAAGATGACCACGACCATGCTCACGGCAGAGTACGGACACACTGGTGCCTCGCTGGGAAGCTTTGCCGTAAAGTCCGGCACCAACGCCTGGCATGGCTCCGCCTACGAGTACTTCCGCAACAGCGCGCTCGATGCCACCAACTGGCTTGCGAAACACACCACCGGTACTGTCCCTAAACTCTCGAAGAAACAGAATGAGTTCGGTGGAACCCTCGGTGGCCCCATCCGCATTCCTCATCTTTATGACGGCCGTGACAAGACCTTCTTCTTCTTCGGCTATGGCGGTTCACGCCTCGTCGGTGGTGCAGCCACCTTCACCCTGGTGCAGATCGCCACAGCCGATCAGCTACAGGGGAACTTCGGAAGCTCTGCCATCTACGATCCCTCCAGGACCACAGTCGTAAACGGGCGCTATGTCCGTCCTCAGTTCCCGGGAAACAAGATCGATCCCTCAACCTTCGATCCCGTTGCTCAGAAGGTGCTGCCATATATCCCTAAGCCAAATTTGGCCGGAGCACAGAACCTCGGCGGCTACACCGGCGCCATCACTCTGGTCCCTGACACCTACACCGCCAAGATCGACCACAATATCAACCAGCGGAACGCGCTGAGCGCCGTCTACGTGCGCACACGCATCCCGCGCACCACGATCGCATCTCCGCTGGGCAAACCGCTTTCTGCGGATACCTATCAGGTCGTTGCCTCGCATACCCTTCGCCTGATCTATGACTGGACCATCTCACCCAAGCTTCTGAACAGCGCCTTCGCCGGCTTCAATCGCTTCACCAACGCCAACCTGCCGCTCTATCAAGACCAGAACTACACCCAGGCCATCGGTTTGAAGGGCGTGCCTGACCTCACCTACTTCCCGGGCATGACCTTCAGTAGCGGTTTCGCCGCCTTCAATAACGGCGTCGCCAACGCCAACGTCCCCGAGAACGACTTCTACTACAAGGACCGCATCACCTGGTCGATCAATCGTCACACCCTCAAGTTGGGCGGCGAGTATCGCATGATGCAGTTCAACGACCGCAATCCCTTCCGCTTCTACGCCACCTTTGGCTTCAGCAACATCCCAACAGCAACGCAGGCGGCCACCGGAAGCAGCACCAACTACAGCGGCGGTAACGGCTTTGCGAGCTTCCTTCTCGGGCAGGCCTTCTCCGGAACCGTCACCGGCCCAGCCCAGGTCTACACGCGCAAGCGCTACACCGCCTTCTTCGTGCAGGATGACTTCCGCGCCACCGATCGCCTGACGCTGAACCTCGGCCTTCGCTTCGAGTGGCAGGCGGTTCCGCGCGAGGCTCGCAATGCACACTCTGCCATCGACCTCAATGCACCCAACTCTGCAGCCGGTAACCGGCCCGGCGTTCTCGCCTTCGCCAGCGCCAGCCGTCAGAACTTCTTCGGCGATGACTACTCGGCTATCTCGCCGCGTATTGGCCTTGCTTACCGTGCCACCAACTCCACGGTTGTTCGCGGCGGCTATGGCATCTTCTACAGCGAAGCCTTCCCCAATACCGCTCTCAATCGCTCTGGATATCAGGTGACCGGCACCTTCAACTCACCCAACGGCGCCGAAGCAGCCTTCAGGCTCGGCAACGGCGTGCCACAGACCTATCCGACACAACCGACGCTTGACCCGACCTCACTGAATGGTCAGGCCGGTTCGTATTACGATGCCAACGCAAACGCCATGCCGCGTCTGCAGGAGTGGACGCTCAGCATCCAGCATCAGATCGGCAGCAACAAAGTGATTGAAGCCGTGTATGTCGGCAACCATGGGACCCGCCTGGTCGATCAGCAAATGGGGAACATCAATCAGCTCGATCCGAAGTACGCCTCGCTGGGGACATTGCTCTCGCAGCAGGCCGATTCCGCCGCGGCGAAGAACGCCGGCATCACCCTGCCGTATCCCACCTTCAAGGGCACCGTGGCGCAGGCGCTTCGCCCATATCCGCAGTACATGGGCCTCACCTCCATCGCCGCCAAGAAGGGCGCCAACATCTATCACGCCGGACAGATCATCTACCGCCAGCGCACGGGCTTTGGACTCACCTTCTACGGCGGTTACACCTGGTCCAAGAACATGGGCTACAACAGTCCTAGCCTCGACGGATCGGGCGCAACCGACAACACACTGCAAAACGCCTATGACCCCACGGCTGAGTGGTCGCTGCTGCCGCAGGACATTACTCACGCCCTCATCATGAACTACACCTACGAACTGCCATTCGGTCGTGGAAAACAGTGGATGACGCATGGCATAGGTAATGCTGCACTCGGCGGCTGGAAGGTCTCCGGCATTCAGCGCTATCAGTCAGGCACGCCACTGATGCTGCTGGCCAATAACGAGACCAGCGCCACGCTCTTCATCCGCGTCACACGTCCGAACATCGTTCCTGGCGCGCCGCTTCGCATCCGCAATGGAAGCTTCAACTTCGACACTGACCGCATGATCAACCCAGCAGCCTTCGTGCAGCCTGACAACTTTACCTTCGGTAACGCGAAGCCCTCGTACGGCAGCCTGCGCAACTTCGGCTCGTTTACCGAAGACCTCTCGCTGGTCAAAGAGACCCAGATCCTCGAACACGTGCGCTGGTCCTTTTACGCCACCACTAATAATGTCTTCAACCGTCATCGCTTCTACAGCGTCACGACCAACATCAATAGCGCATCGACCTTCGGCAAACCGTCTCAGGTCTCTAACCCGCGCTACATCCAGTTGGGTACACGTTTCCAGTTCTAAGAGTTGTCATTCCTGGCCGCCGGACTGCCGCATCTCGCAGTCCGGCATCTTTTTCTTAAGAGGACACATGATGAAGTTTTTGGCTGTACTACTGCTGCTTGCTGCCACCGGCTTTGCGCAGAAGATTGACCCTATCGCCCTTGCCGATCAGAGCAAGGACGATCCCCGCATCCTCGTGATGGACTACAACCAGAAAGACTGGAGTCGCGCCAACAACAAATCGGTTCTCTGGAGCTGGAAACCCTCTGACAGCGGCATCAATGATGCTACTGGCTGGATGCTTCCTAACGACGCTCGCCTGCGCAACATCGACGGCAAACGCTATATGGTCACCGCCAGCGGATATGGCCTCATCGCTGTCGTCGGATATCCGGATAAGCAGAAAAAATGGTCGATCAATATCGGCAAAGCCTCCAACGTACACGGCATCGAACTGCTTCCCGATGGCAACGTCGCCATGGCGGCCTCGACCGGCGGATGGGTCCGTGTTTACACGGCATCGCAGGCTCGGGACTCCGCAAAGTACGCACAGTTCGACCTGAAAGACGCACACAACGTTCTATGGGATCCCTCCCGGCAGGTGCTCTGGTCGCTGGGCACGGACAAGCTGGTGCAGTTGAAGATCGGCGGAACTTCCTCGGCCCCTACGCTAACGCTTGCGAAAACCATCACCATGCCCGATACGTCTGGACACGATCTCGAAGCAAAGCTCGGCGACCCCGATACGCTCTGGATCACGACCGGTTCAGCAACATGGAGTTTTGACAAGCGCACAGAGAAGTTCATGATGTTGCAGAAGGTCTCCGGCTACAAGAGCATCAACAACCAGGTCGCCACCGGTCAGCGCATACAGACACGTCCGCACACGAGCTGCACCCAGAACTCCTGGTGCACCGACATCATCGAATTCTTCGGTCCAGATGACACACGCACGCGCGAGATGGCCGTCTATCGCGCAAGACTCTGGCGCGAGGACTATCAGTGAGCCATAACAGATTGAGAAGCGATAAGAACTGTTTTCATAGTTCGCGCGTAGCGCGAATGTATTGCTTAAGGGCACGGCTTCAGCCGTGCCGAAATATTCGCAAAATGATCGCGGCTTTAGCCGCTGAGGGCAGCTTTATCGGAACCATTAACACCCACCTTCTCCATCCCACCCATCGCGTATCGGGGTCCCCGACGAACTTGTTCGTTGGGGTGAGTGGCGAGGGATGGGGCACCCAGTTTTGACGTAGGTAAGATCTGGGTGCCCCATTCACGCGAAAGCATGAGTGGGAAATTCGAGCGTTAGCTCGAACCGCTTTTCTTAGTTTGGGCGTCCGCGCCCCTGAGGCGAACGGTATACCCGACCTGAATGACACGGGAACTTGTCGCCTTCTAAACCACCCCACCCATCAGCGGATCGCTGAAGCTCGCGCGTCCGGTCTCCACGCGGCCCGCATACTGAAACGCCGCCTCACCGCCTTGCTGCGTCACCGTGAAGTCGTACCACCCATGCTGCCGCGAAAGATCAAGCACCACAGACGACCCGGCACCTGCCGCCAGCGTCACTTGCTTCGGCTCGCTCTTGTACGCATTATCCTGCACCGTGACCTTCATCGCCGCCTGCGTCTTGTTCTGCAGCAACACCGTAATATTGCCCGTAAGCTGCAAGCCCTTCCGCTCATAACTCACATGCACGGCGAGACCACCTGCCTTCACGTCTCCACGGAATCCGCGATAGAAACCGTTTGGTGCAACCACCTCAACGTGGTACTCCTGCTTGGCGAATAGCGCCCAGGGAAAAGACTCGCGCAGTGTGTCGCCTGGCTTTACCGTGTAGGTGGCAGCAACCATATTCGTCGGAGCGCCGGCAATCTTCTTCGCTCCGCTCTCAATACTCGTCTCCCGCACATACACATTGAATGGAGCCCCCGCGGACTTTGCTCCATGCACGCTGTTGCCCGCCGTCATCCGCAGCTCGAAGCCATTCTCCGTATACACGCCGTCGGCATACAGTTCATACGGAAGTGCACTTGACGGCCGCACGCCCTTCTCCTGCACAGCGATCAGCGGAGAATGCAGCGGAGCCTTGTTCACTTCCGCAATCTCTTCCGGGCTGAGCTTCTTAAAGTTCGACGGAATCTCCTTGAACCTCGCCGACTGGATCTTCTCCAGCACCTTGTTGCGCTGCAGAAACGCCAGATCGATCTTCTCGCCGTTATACGGCCGGAAGACCGATGTAAGATCGCCGGAAACCGCTCTGCGCCACGCGCTGATATTCGTCTCACGCAGCTGCTTTCCACTTTTCTGCGCGAAGAACGTCTCCAGAAACTGCAGCGTCGAGCTGTGTTCGAACAACTGCGAGTTCACCCATCCGCCTCGCGTCCACGGCGATGCAATTACCAGCGGCACACGATACCCCAGGCCAATCGGCCCATTGCGGGCCTGACGCGTAGGAACGCCCTGACGCTCCTCGTCCGCGACATACATATACTCGAGCGCAGTGTCGATCCCCTCAGACGCACGCCCCGTTGCCCGGTTCTTTGGATCAGCCGCAACAAACGACGGCGCATGATCGAAGTAGCCGTCGTTCTCGTCGTAGGTATAGATCAGGATGGTCTTCTTCCACACCTCAGGATTCTTCGTCAGGATGTCCACGATCTCCGAGACCCACCACGCTCCAAACCACGGAGCCGTCGGATGATCAGAGAACTTCTCCGGCGGCGCAATCCAGCTGACCGTCGGCAGCTTGCCCTCCGCAACGTCCTTGCGGAACTGATGCAGCACATCCCCTTTGGGCACGTTCATCGCGACCTCACGGCCGTCGTGCTCAAGCTTCATCGCTTCCAGGCTGTGATAATGCGGATCACCGGCATTCGTCACAAATGCACGGGCATGCAGCTCGCGGCTGTTCTCTCCGAAGTACGCCGCAAAGTTCTCCAGAATGTTGCATCCGAAATTGGCAAGCCACTGGTGTTCCACGTGCGTCATGCCGGTCGAGTGCGTCAGGTCGATCTGATAGAACTACCACTCGATGCCCGCATCCTGCAAACGCTCCGGAAAGGTCTTCCACGCGAGATCGCCGGCCGCCAACTGTTCGTTGCGCATGAAGACGCGAGAGTCTGCACTCTGCTTGTCGCGCACTGTACCGGTCATGAAGATGCTCCGATTCGGTGTCGTGCTGGTCATCGCTCCGGCGTAGTGTTGATCGCACACCGTAAACGCGTCCGCCAGCGCATAGTGAAAGGGAAGGTCTTCACGCGTGTAGTGCCCCATCGTCATCGGCACATGCGCATAGTCCGGATTCGTCGGCCGCTTCGCATCGATCCAGCCATTGTGATGCCCTCGATTCCACGCATCGACCTGCGTATGGCGTGAGTGCGCAATCGACCCCATCCATGTCGCCTTCGTATCGTGGATATCCATGCGAAATGGAGCGAAAGTCTCGCCCGCCATGCTGGTCTGCAGAAAGACACTGTTGCGGTTCGCCTGCCGGAGACCGCGCGGATCGTTATATCCGCGCACACCCTGCAAGGTCCCAAAGACGTGATCGAAGGACCGGTTCTCCTGCATCACGATTACGATGTGTTTCGCATCCAGGTACGTGGATCCCGGCTCTGGGGTAATCGCAAAGGCGCGCTGTACCGTCTCCGGAATAGCACCTGACATACCGGCCATGCCGCTCACCGCGGCCAGCTTCTTCAAAAAGCTCCGTCTCGTCTCCACCGTGGCCTCCTAGAAGATCAGGCGCGCCTGCACCTGGCCAATGCGGCCCGGTCCATACGTGCTGGTGATACGTCCGAACGAGGTTGAGCAGCAGGTCATACCCGGCGGCGTGAAGTTCGTCTTGTTCAGTACGTTGTAGAACTGTCCGCGGAACTCCAGCCGTGTCTTCTCCCAAGGCAACTGGAAGGTCTTATTCACGCCCGCATCAAGCTGATCGAACCAGTCGCCACGAAGGAAGCCGTTCGGCACATTGCCGCGAGGATCGGCGCTGGTGCCGGACCAGTTAGCGCTGTTGGAGGAAGGCGTTGCCACAGGGTTGGGATTCGTCGTTGCAAACATCAGCGTGCATCCGTTGTAAGCCGCCTGAGCCGGGTTCGAGTACACCGTGTTGCAAAATGCCTCCTCCGGATGTCCCGGAACATGCAACCGTTGCCGCGCTTGTTCCTTGGTCACACCCGCTGCCAGGAACGGACGATACTGCACGTATCCGTTGTTGGAGAGAAGCTGGCCTCCACTCGGCGTGAAGTTAGGCGTCAATGCCGGTCCGGAGCGGTACTGGTTGTATGCGGTAATCTGCCATCCTCCGACCAGCGCATCCATCGCAGGCCCCGCATGACGCAGCAGCATCTTGCCCTTCCCTACAGGCACTCGCCAGATCATCGACGTCGCATTGATGATCGGAAGGTCATACTGCAGCGGACCATAGTCATTGTGCGACGGAGCATAGTAGTCCTGCGGGCTTCCCGAGAACCCGCGCGAGGCCGTCAGCGAATCTCCCACGTTGCCGAAATCACGAGACCACGTAAAGGCATTCAGCAACCATAGGCCGAAGAAGTTTCTCTGCTCGAAGCGCGCCTGCAAACCGTGGTACTTGCTATAACCGCCGTTGAAGGTCTGCGCCACATCGCCGATGTTGGCATACGGCCGCTGGAAGTAGCCGGAGATGGGGTCGGTTCCCAGCTCAGGCCGCCGCTGATTGTAGATGCCGATCTCCTGCAACTTCGCAGCGCGATTGCCGACATAAGCGATATCGACCAGGCGATTCTTCCCGAATCCCATCTGAAAACCCAGGTACCAGCTCTGCACATATGGATCGCGATAGCTGCGCGGAACCCACTTCACCATCGACGTATACAGGTTGAAGTTCGCGGGCGACGCCATTCCTGTCGGGAAGCCCTGGTCCAGCGTGAAGAATGTGGGCGATGCCTTTACATTGGCGGTCTTGAAGTATTTCGGCACCTGGTTATAGACCGCCGCATTCACCTGCGGTCCGTTCACCGCAAGATTGTCCGCTTCGCCTGAACGCGTGTAGTGCATATAACCGATGCCATAACCGCCATGAACGACCAGGCGGCGCGTCGGCGATGCAGCAAAACCGAAGCGCGGCATGAAGTCGTTCATATCCGGATCGATCAATTGCTTCTGATACACCGATCCGTTAGCACGCGCCTGCAACATCTGTCCTGTGATCGGCGTATTGACGGGATCGAAGTTCGTCATCCGGCTATCTTTCTCATAAAAATGAGACGTGTACTCATAGCGCACGCCAACGTTCAGCGTCAGCTTGGGCAGCACCTTCCAGTCATCCTGCAGGAAGACGGAGTGCCCGCCTTGGCGGATATGAGCGACGAAGTAGGTGGTCAGATCGATTTCATTCGGAACACCGAAGAGGAAGTCGCTGATGGTGTATCCCGTGAACGAGCTCTGATACTCCATATCGCCGTAGATCGGGTTCACGTCCTGCACCGTCTGGCGCAGATAGCCAAACTCATATCCGGACTTCAGGTTATGTTTGCCCATCAGCCACGAGTAGCTGATCTTAGGGTTGAGAAAGAACGGATATTGCCACTGCGGGTTAGTCGTCTGCCGACCGATACCGCTATAGCCATTCAACCCCTGGTAGACCAGGCCACCCCATACGCGCGGGTCCGTGGGAACACCCTTGATCCCGAAGGTCCGTGGATCGCCCAGCGTATAAGGATTCTTGCCACCCTTAGTGAACGAAGCTCCCAGACGAGCCTCAATAAGCTGCGACGCTCCGATCTGCCGCGTGAGACCCAAAGCGGCCTGCTGGTTGATCGTGCGGAAGTACCCATTGCCTCCACTCAACGGCGCAGGCAATACAGGGCCATCGAGATCATGCTCTTTCGACTGGCTGACACGTACAAACGATGACGTCCGCGGATTCCATTGCACATCGAGACGAGCATCTTCCTTGTCATAACTATTGACGAAGCGCTGCAACACCGACCAGTTGCTCGAGATGGAGGTAGTTCCAGCGCCATTGTTATTCGGCAGCGGGAAGGCATCCAGAATCGACAACGCAATGGGAGATAGCACACCGCGCGGCAGCGGACGATCCGCTGCATACGTCTCGCCGGTGAAGGGATTCAATACTGTCGTCGTGTTTGCCGTCGCGTTCGGCGACGCAATCAGTTGATGATCGCTCATCTTGAAGATGTTCGACTGGTTCACCACCTGTCGTACCTGGCGCAGGCCTTCGTAGTCGACGAAAAAGAAGAACTTGTCTTTCAGGAACGGCCCACCCAGGCTGCCGCCGAACTGGTTTCGGATAATCGTCGTACGGCTCGCCGAGCCTGCATTGCTGGCTGCTTTGAAGTAGCCGTTCGCGTTCATAACCGTATTGCGCAGCGAGTCATACAGGTTGCCGTGCAGGCGGTTGGTTCCGTGCTTGAAGGCAACGTTGATGGTTCCACCCGCTGAGCGGCCGTACTCAGCAGCCGGCAGCGTGGACACGACCGAGAACTGGTCAATGCTGTACTGCGGTGGGTTGATGACCTGATTCGAAAAACCCTGATTCGACAGGCCATGGGCATTGTTGTCCATACCGTCCAGCAGATAATTGTTGTACGTCGAGCGCATGCCGTTGATGTTGAACGACCCCTCGCGCACAGTACTCGACGTTCCAAGGTCCTGTCCGGCGGAATCCTGCGTCACACCTGTCGAAAGCGTCAACAGATCGCTGTAGTTCATGTTCTGGAGCGGGAAGGCTTCAATATTCTCGCTTGAGATAACCTGCTGCTTCTGGCTCGTCTCCTTCTCCAACACCATCTCATCGGCATCGACCGTGACTGACTCGGCAGCTCCGACCGCCATCTTCAGATCGACGTTCTGGTTCGTGCCGACCTGGAGATGCACGCCTTCCGCAACCGCATCGTTGAAGCTGTCCATGCTGGCGACCACGCGATACTCACCGGGATGCAGCGCGGGAATCACATACTGGCCGGCCTTGTCTGTCTTTCGCTGAATCGAGATACCGGTCTCAAGCTCCGTGGCCGTAACGGTCGCACCCACAATGACAGCGCCGGAGGGATCAGTCACACGGCCTACGATCGAAGCCGTTTCGAACTGACCAAAAGCGTGGCCGGCGCTCAGCAGCAGCAGCAACACCGTCCAACAAACAAAGATCCTGGATCGCATGAACTTTTTATCCTTCGAAGATTGCCAGAGTTCCTTCATGGCACGGTCCGATGAATCCCCATGCCCTTGCATCCCGTTTCGATCGAGTGTGTTTGTCATGGCATGACACCCGGCTTTCCGGCCGCCCGCAACGGCACCGTCGGCGATGCCAGACCGATGATCTGCACCATGCGGCCGCCGCCTGCGTTGCCATAGCTCGCCACCCAGACCGAACCGGTCGAATCGATCGCGAGATCCTGCTTCGTGCTCATACCAGTGGTGCAGGTCTGTACCGTGCTTGTGGCCGAACCTGTGCCCGTCGTGGTCCCGGCGTTATAGCAGGGATAGAACGAGGTCATCGTCACGCTGGAAGGGCTGTACTGATACAGAAAGGTTCCCGATGCGTTGTCCAGAAACCAGAGATTTCCGGAGCCATCGATATCCAGGAAACGCGAGGCCGCCGCTGGGTTCGCTATGACCTTATTGGCCGCGAGCGTTGCGGAAGATCCGCTGCCCGTAACCGTAGCTTTGTAAAACCCGCCATTCGTTGCATTCGGAACCATATAGGCATTGCCGCTCGCATCAGCCGCAATACCATAAGCTCCACTACCGGACATCGTCGCGAACTTCAGCCCCGCGGTGTAGGTGGGAGCGGCAGTGGTTCCAGTGTTCGGGAAGTAGATCGCCTGCGTGGTGGAAGAACCGTTGCCCGCAACCCAGATATTGTTATTCCCATCCGGCCGAATCTGATACGGCGCCGTCGTCGCCGAGGATGGGGTCACGGCAAATGTTGCTTCCGCATACTGCGATCCCTTCAGCGCAAGCTCATGCAGATTCTGTCCGGTCGTTGTGCTGGCGCCGTACCAGACGTTACCGAGCGAATCGACAGCAACACCATAAAGCGACGTGGAAGACGAGGTGTACCGCTGCAGCAGGTTACCCGTCGTCGCGTCCATCTCCTGCACAAAAGCAGAGCTCGCGGTAGTACCTCCATTCGCAACCCAGATATGTCCGGCGGCATCCGCGGCAATTCCACGAGGAATCGACAGGTTCTTCGTATCCGTCGCAGAGGTCCACAGACTCTGTCCCGCGCTGTTCAGCGCAATCACGTTGCCGGCGGTGCTGGTCGACGCATTCGGATTCGAGAAGTACACATTGTCATTGGCGTCAATCGTGACAAACAGCGGATACGCCGATCCCTGCCCACTCGATGTCGCGCCATAGCCCGCCAGGTAATAGATCGCGACGCTCCAGTCGGTCGCACCACCAGAGCCGGCAGTACCGAAGCCAGTCAAAGCCGGCACATACACACCCGCATTGATCTGCTGAGAGCCTGTCTGCCCCGACGCGGGAATCGGTGTCAGCGTAAAGTCCAGAATCGCCTGGGCGTTGTTCGCCGGATACCGCGCAATGTTGAGCATCGCCGCCAGCGAGTTAGTCGGCGCCGTCCCTCCCGGAGGGGTTGCAAGCTGATACAGCTTGCTGCAGTAACTGAAATCGTCCGCCTTGGTTCCGTTTCCACCAATCGTGCAGAGGTATTGCGCATAGGCCAGTGAGTTCAGCTCCTGCACCGGTACCAGGCCGCCGCCCGTGCCGTCAGCGCTGCCATTGGTGTACTGCACAAAGTTACCGATCTTGTAGGGCGAGAGATTGTTCGCGTTCAGAAAAGCATGCGCCAGGCCTGCGTAGTTTCCTGCCACTCCCGCACCTTTGACGCCTGCGTAGTTCGTAGAAGCGCTGGCTACATTGACCGTCGTTCCATTCAGGCTGATGAAGTTGCGTAGTGCCCACACCGCAGCCACGGTCGACGCTTCATTGGTAACGATAGAGGTCACATTATTGGAGCTGGTCGCGGCGCTCAACAGGGAACAATCGCCGATCGCCGTCATCATCAGCGAGTTCGGATTGTTCGACAGCGTCGTGTAGTTAAGCCCTGAAGGATATGGGGTGCCACCCTCGGCCGTTACATAGATCTGGTCCGGGCTCGAACAGCTCAGGCTCGACGTGCTCCATCCGCCGGTGGTATTCGCCGTCAGCGTCTGCAGCAGCTTTGCCGTGCCGGTGTAGTAGCCGCTGCCGGCGACACCGTTCGACTGCGTCTCATAGATCTTTATCGTCGCGCCGGCCATATAGTTGCGTCCCGCAAAGACCTGCCCCTGCAGCGTGACCGGATTGCTATAGTTCGTGGTCGGTGCCGCCTGTTTCACTCCACAACCCGTCACCGCCACCATCGCCAGAGGCAGAGCACCCAGTGCCGTCAACAGCCATGAAGTGCATGCGCCCGTTCTCCGTTGCATCCTGTCGTCTCCCAAATCGTTGCTGAAATCTGCTCTTATCGCAGCGGTACCAACACTGCCAGACGCTTACTTCACGGTGATGGTGAAGTTCAGCGAATTCGTTACTGTCGAAAGGTTCGAGTCCGTGGCAGTCACGGTGTAGACATACGTTCCCGGCGCAGCCGCCGTGTTGCCGAGGCCCGCATTCGTTCCACATCCCGTGGTCTGCAGCACCAGGAAGACTGCCAGCACGCTCACTAACGCCGGCAGCAGGCGCCTCTTACGCAGACCCAATGCCAACATGCCAAGCGACGCAATTCCGGCAAAGCAAAGCGGTGTCTTCAGGGACGGCACAATCGCAGCCATACTGGTTGTTCCGGTCGCAATCGCAAGCGAGATGGTTGCCGAGCCGTTGCTCGTCAACGTCACCTCCGGCGGTGTGGAGACACACTGTGTGCTGATCGGCACGCCCAACGAGTTGGCATTCGGCGTACCCGTGCAGGTGATGTTCAGGACGCCGCCGTAACCATGCTGCCCGGTCAGCGTAATCGGAAACTTCAAAACACCGCCGGCGGTTACGTCGGCCGTCGTGCTGGGTGTCGTCATGCTGATCGTGCCTATGGCAATCGTCAGGCGGGTCGATCCGATGTACGAGTTACCCACCGCATCAGTCACCGTGACATTGGTCGAATAGGTGAACCCCGAAGCCGTCGTCGAGGGGATGATAGTCGTCACCGAATAGGTGCCGTCGTTCGCAGTCGCATCCCCGTGGGTGCCATCGTCGTACATCTGCAGCGCGGTCGCGCCGTAATAGACCGAATCGAAGTTCAGCTTGGCAACGATCCCGCTGCTGGCGGGCGAGGTGGCCTTGGTCACCGCTGCCGTAACCGTCACGCTCTCCCCGACGCCAGGGTTAGTCGGCGTCGTGGTCACCACGGCACTCAACTGCGTTCCCGTTGAGCAGGGCGTCTTCGTCGAAGAAGAGTTCAGAAAAACCAGGGGAGCATTCGCCCAGTCCGTCGCATTATTGAAAGCATCGATGCATGGATTCTTGCGAAGCGCCCCTAGCTGGCGTCCATACTGCGAGCTTCCGTCGTAGTACGCCTCGCCCGCTCCGGCATAGCAGGTGGCCGGTGTCGCGGTGGTCGTACTGTTCGTCGCGATATCCGAACCGTATCCTACGAAGTCCAGCAACTGCGATCCGGTACCGCACTGCGCAGCAGAGCTTGCGGTGAGCGCCGCCTGTGTATTGGTCAGGGCAATGGCCTGCACCGTGCTGCTCAGGATGTTGTCGCCGCTGGTACCGTCGACGGTCGTCCCCTCGATCGTCTTCAGCCGGTAGTCGTACGCAATCGGCGACAGCGCTCCTGAAGTCGACAGGGTTGGAGAGCTGGCCGAGATCATGTAGTAGCCGCCCGCGGGAATCGCCAGCGTCGGCAGCTTATAGACCGTCCACGATGCGGTATTGCTGGTCCCGCTGTGGAGCTGGATGGCGCAGGTCGAGCAGTTGTACGTTGACGCCGTCGGGTTGAACAGAATGATCGTGTCCTGGCGATAGCTGGCTCCGGCAAGCCCGCCGGCTCCGGCAACCTCATACAGCTTCAGGCTTCCATTCCCCGCCGCCGCCTGTACCACCGGCGCCTGCAACAGCACAGCGAGCGCCACCATCCACACACCAATCCCAGATACCAAACCTTGCAGTATTCTCGTCCGCTTCATCTTCTTTATGCGCACCTGAAGCTCTCGCACGTAGCCGGCCGGCCTTCCACGCCAGACACACAGCCCCCCGAAACAACACTCGGGTGCCGCAACCATGCGAAGCATGTTCTGATGCCCTCAGTATTGAGCCCCATTCACCCCGGGTAAAGTGACTTCACCCCGTGTAAACGGTGTCTACACCGGCTTTTCCCGGGTTTCGCGCACGCTTTGTTACGGGACGAAGAACATGAAGAGGCAACACTGGATGCCCCATATCTGCGCAGCAGATGTGGGAACTATTCGCGCTACGCGCGAACCGGTGGGAGCAGCGGGGTCCCCGGCCGGCTTTGCTGGCTGGGGTGATCAGCGGGCTTCAGCCCGCTTCTCCCACCGCTCCAAACCAGTTTTTTATGGACCTATCTAAAGACCATCTCAATAAACCCGCTTCGCCACAATCTCCACCGTCGACGCACTCGAACTCACACTCGTCGTCTTAAGCAGAATCTCGAAAGGCCGTAAGCCATTCGCATCCCGTGGCACGGTCTTGAGAAACGCGCCAATCTCCCCATGCAGCAGGAAACCATAAGCGGCCTCAGTCCCGGCTGTCGTCAAACCTTCGATCGCCAGCACCCGTCCCGCCCCGTCGAGATTCGGAAGGAATCCGATCACCGCATACGTTGAATAAGGCGGACTCGTGCTTCCATTCCGATAGATCTCCGGCTCGCCTGGCTGCGGCCGGTTATTCAGAAAGTAAGAGCTATACACCGTCTGATCGAACCGGAACCGGAAGTTCATCTGCGGCTCATACAACGTGACCCAGGGAGTACTGTACGCAGATCCAAGGAGAATCAGGTTGACCCCCTTCATATCTTCCACGTGTACTGCTCTGGCATTGCGCACCAGAACGTGAGTCTTCCGCGCCTCCGGCAGGGCTGTCATCGCCACGGCAGCATTCACATCGGGAACCCCGGTATAGCGTTCCCGGCTCAGCCGTTGCAGCTTCCGCTCGTCTTCCGTGCCGTTGCGATCGAACTGCGTAAAGTAGCTGCCATCGCTATATTCCTCCAGCGTCGCGGGCTTACCACTGAACTCCTCCAGCACCACGAGGCCGCTGTCGGCGGAGACGATCATCGTCTCCATCGACGGCTGAAAGATCTCCTTCCAGACCGGCCCCGCTGCCTCCGCCGCAGCCGCGCGCTGCAGAGTCCATACCCTGCCCCCGGCGATACCGGCAAGCAATAGTCCCAGCACCAGCAGAGCCGCCCATACTCCCCGGCGGCGCGACGGCGTCTCTTCCGACTCGCTTACCGTCGGCATAGGCGCGATCGCCGGCGCGCCCTTCTCGGGTTCACCCTTCTCCGGGAAACTCTTGGTCACCAGCCGAGGAAGAGCGACACGCTCTTCAAAGACCGCACAGTATCTGCCCCGTGGAACCAGGATCCGGAGCGGCTCGTCCAACTCGTGCTCTTCAAAATAGCGATCGAGACGTTGCCGAAGCTGCCGGGCATAAGTCCGGACGATATTGTCTTCGCTGGTTTTGAAGTCTGGCCGCCGTTTGAAGACAACGATCCCGATGTTCCGCTCGGTCAGGTCTTCGGTCCGGTTGGCAATCGTCCGCTCACAGACGAACAACAGAAACTTCGCCAGCAACGGTGCACTGGCAAAGTTCGGGCTCTCCGCGACTCGTACCGCCAGCCTCCATCGAATGTCAGCCTCGGGCAGGGAGGACTCGTTTTCGAAAACAGGGATCTCTTCTTCTTCGCAGTAGAGCAACTGTGTCTTCATTGTTTGTCAGAGTGTGCTGTGTTCGAGGGGGGACGTACAGAATCTCTTCTCGGAGGTTAGGGGATAGCGGTTAACACGCCGTGAATTTCAACTTCCTGTTCATTTCCGGTCACTTGCCGGAGGAAAAAGCAGGACATTCGCCTGTGGTGTTAGTCTCTCCTCCATCCGACAATAGTAAAAACGTCTGTTCCCTCGAACTGCGCGCACCATCTTACAGGACTCCGTATGGCCTTTGAACCCTCTGATTCCGGGTCCCGCTCTAAAGCGGACCAGTTTTCCGGTTACCCGGACTTAAAGAAGCGCTGGCTCTACATCATGCCGGTCGTCTTCGTCACCTATAGCCTGGCCTATGTCGACCGGGCGAACTACGGATTCGGCGCCGCCGCGGGTCTGGCGGACTCCCTGAAGATCACCTCCGCCCAGTCCGCTCTGCTGGGGTCGCTCTTTTTCCTCGGCTACTTCGTCTTTCAGATTCCGGGAGCGGCCTACGCCCGCAAACGCTCCGCACGCCTGCTCATCGGTCTTGCCCTGGCAAGCTGGGGCATCCTCGCCTCGCTGACCGGCGTCATCACCCAATACTGGGTCCTGGCCATCGACCGCTTTCTCCTGGGAGCAGCCGAGAGCTTCATCCTGCCGGGCATGCTCATCCTGCTGACCAAGTGGTTCACCAAGTCGGAGCGATCGCGCACCAACACCCTCCTGATCCTCGGCAACCCGGTGACCGTCCTCTGGATGTCGGCCGTTACCGGCTACATCATCAAGGCCTTTGGCTGGCAGATGACCTTCGTGATCGAAGGCCTTCCCTCGGTCCTCTGGGGGATCATCTGGTTCCTCGTCATCCGCGACAGCCCCGAGAAGACCTCCTGGGTCTCCACGGAAAGCACCACGAAACTCAGCGAGGTCCTGGCGAAGGAACAGGCCACACTTCCAAAAGTCGCGAACCTGTCTAGCGCCTATCGCAATCCCAACGTCATCCTGCTCTGCATGCAGTACTTCCTCTGGAGCGTTGGCGTGTATGGCTTCGTCCTTTGGCTTCCGGTGATGATCAAGGGCGGCTCCTCGCAAGGAATCGGCATGACTGGCCTGATGAGCGCCATCCCATACGCATGCGCCATCATCCTTATGCTGCTGGTCAGCTACTTCTCTGATCGCACTGCCAAACGCACGCGGTACGTATGGCCCTTCCTCATCCTCGCCGGCGCTGCCTTCTTCGGTTCATACCTCACCGCCGGCCAGAACTTCTGGACCTCCTTCTCCTTCCTCATCATCGCCGGGGGAGCCATGTACGCTCCCTACGGACCGTT
>JABFXN010000016.1 GCA_013361705.1 Acidobacteriaceae bacterium | reverse complement strand
CCTGGGCTGAGCGGGACACGTGAATTCCAACCCCATACTCCCCAGTAAACCTGTCGATCTCCGCCATGCTTAAGTCATAGGCAGAATGTCGCTTTATCGCAAAGCTGGGCCAGCCATCGGGAATCAGAACCGGTAATCCGGCTTAAGTTCACAGCGGTAGACTGCAGTCTTCTCTTTCTCCGGTCCGGTCCGAACATTACAGACGGCCCAACTCAAGTTCAGGTGCGGGCCCAGCGGGAATACCATGGGAGAGCCATCGATCTCGCCCTGAAGGCTCACACCTTCCTGAGTGGGCGGTAGGGTAAAGTTGAGCGTCCGGCCGAAGATGACAGGGTACAGTTCACGGACGTTGGAACTGATTGCCGTGCGATAGACCTCAGCCTGCATCAGGAAGGTGGCTGTGTCCGACCAGTTCAGAGCTGCAACCCGGATGTTGCGGCCGCCATGAATAAATCCACTTGTGTCGATCCGGGTAAACGGGCACGGCCCTGCAATGCAAGAGGCTCTGACATTCTCGAACATATTGTCCGCTCCAGCATCCAGCGACGCAGATCCCCAGGATGCCTTCCACTTCCCGTCCGGGGAACAAGGAGACTGATTTTCGCAGGGGACATTTCCTTTATTGATGACCTGAA
Source organism: Acidobacteriaceae bacterium (assembly GCA_013361705.1). Taxonomy (GTDB): domain Bacteria; phylum Acidobacteriota; class Terriglobia; order Terriglobales; family Acidobacteriaceae; genus Terriglobus. Next base: position 9,316 of record JABFXN010000016.1, on the reverse strand, counting down.
AGGTCTTGACCGCGCTACCCACATTCGTCTCGGTCCTGGAGTTCGTCGTATATCTCACCCGGATGTTGGAAACCACCTTTTCCGGGCGTCTGGGCCCGGCTGCGATCTTCGCAGGAACCGGGATCATTGCCGCAATGTATAGCTCGTTCTGAGTCTCCAGTCTTCCAGTTTGCACATTTAAGTCAAGCGGTTCATAGGATGCATGCCGGAAACTGACCGTGACAGGCTTTCCGGAGAGCACTCCTTTTTGCAGGACAATCTTGAAATATCCCGAAGCTTCGGACTGAGTCGTGGCACTCTTCACGCCATCCGATGCTGTGATCGCAACACCTGCGATTGGCAGTTCCTTCTCCGTGTCAGCATCGCGCTGGATTACTGCGCCTTCAATTGTGATCGATTGATGCACTGAGATTGATCTTAGCCAGTGCGCGCGCAGCAACAGAGCAATGACCACGGCTGCCGCCACTGCGATCATCGCCCAGATAATCTTCTTTCCCGTCATGCAACACCAGCAAACAAAGAGTTGGACTACGACTCAGAGTACAGGCTGCCCAAGGCCCAGGGGCTGCTCTGATACAACCCACTCGTGCATCTATTATTCAATACAAACCGTTGCTCGGAATCAATTGGGCAATTACGGGTGGCCTGAATGAGCATAGATCAAAGCGAAGACGGAATCGACGTGAGCAACGAGGCGCAAATTCGCAAAGTAACCGGCCAGAGTGAGAATCGCACTTCCCGCCGCCAACTGCTGCGCCAGATTGCCGGCATCTCCCTTGGTCTGCCGCTCACCCAATTGGACGCCCTTCCTGTGTGGGCGCCGGTTTCCGCGCAACGACAGGCTGACAGAGAGCGCAGAGAGCCAACACCTGTGCCAGCGCAGACCGCCTTTTCACAAGAAGATGAGCAATTTCTGGACGATCTTGAGCATCAAACTTTCCTCTACTTCTGGGAGCAAGCCAACCCGCAGACCGGCCTAATTAAAGATCGCTGCAACGTGCGCGCAGCGGACACAAGTATTGTCGCAAGCGTTGCGTCCACCGGCTTCGGACTGACTGCAATCTGCATTGCAGAAAAACGCGGCTTCATCTCCCACCAGGACGCACGCCTGCGCGTTATTACGACACTCGATTTTCTTTGGAAGAAACTGCCGACGCATCGCGGGTTCTTCTATCACTTTGCCAATATCAATACGGGCGAGAGAATATGGGATTCGGAAGTCTCTTCTGTCGATACTGCAATCTTGCTCTGCGGCATTCTTACCTGCCGCCAGCATTTTCGAGATCGCGACATCGTTCAACTTGCTCGTGCAATTTTTGACCGAGTTGACTGGACCTGGTTATCGGAAGACATCACATTGCTGCCTATGGGATGGACGCCTGAGTTCGGCTTCCTGCCTTCCAAGTGGGATTACTACAGCGAATTGATGATGATCTATCTGCTCGGAATGGGTTCTTCTACGCATCCCCTGCGTCCTGAGGCGTGGCTGGCGTGGAAGCGCACAACGTTCGAGTATGACGGATTGCGCTACATCGGCTCATTTGCTCCGCTCTTTGTACATCAGTTCTCTCAGGCCTGGTTCGACTTCCGGCACAAACGCGACAAATACGCAGATTATTTTCAGAACTCAGCCATCGCCACAGAGGTGCACCGCCGCTTCTGCGTGGAACTCGGCAGGACCTTTCCCGACTACAGCGATGATCTCTGGGGCATTACTGCCTCGGACTCCGACAAAGGCTACGTGATCTGGGGTGGCCCTCCGGCTATGGGTCCCATTGATGGAACCGTAGTCCCCGCTGCCACGGGGGGCTCATTGCCCTTTCTGCCTGACGCTACGATACGCGTCCTCAAAAACATCAAGAATCGGTTCCCGCAGACCTGGAGCCGCTACGGCTTCATTGATGCCTTCAATCCATTGAAAAAGTGGTACGACACTGACATCGTCGGCATCGACGCCGGGATCACAATGATCATGGCGGAAAATGCACGTACCGGCTTCGTATGGGAAGTCTTCATGAAGAACCCGGAAGCACAACGTGGAATGGCGATTGCAGGTTTTAAAAGCTACAGCTAAGCTAGCCCATCCAGTTAACAGGATGGCGCTTGTGGAGCATCCAACAACCTTTGTTTTATTTTGTCGTGTTAGCGCACAAAAGACTAAACGGCGCTGATCGTTGGTTTACGAACCGCTTGTTGGACTTCGGCCGCGCTGACTTCCCATGTTGGGAAAACTCTCCCCTTTTCTAATCGGAAAGCGTCGTAAAGTAGAGGGGACCACTCGTTAGTCTTTTGAAAGACGTTGAGTTTCCGCCTAATGCTCAACTATCACACCCTCTTCATCTGCGATGTCGTCACGGGTGCCGTCTATGCGGGCGCCATGACCCTTCTCGCGCTGCAACATCCGCAGCTGCGATCCCATCGTTGGTTCACCGCGGCGGTGCTGTTCGGTCTGCTGCGGAACGCCCTTCTGGGGACGATCGGCACCCTTCCCCTTGTTCTGAGTATTCTGCTGTCTTCGCTGTGCAATATCACCAGCTTTTTCTGCATCTATATGGGGTTCCGGTGGGCGATTGTGCGTAGGCCGCTGCAGAGCAGATTTTGGCCGACCGTGCTGGCGGTGGAGATGCTGACCTACTTGACCCTGTTTCTCTCCGGCTTCTCGCACATCTTCGTTTTCAACATTACCCCGATCTTCGTCCTCTGCGTTCTTTCGATCCAGGTGCTGCGGCGCAACCAGGATCCCGATAGGCGGACGGTGGTGCGGGCGGGCATTACGGTTCTGGTGGCGCATCTCATACTCATTTCCATCCGCACGCCGATGGTGCTCCTTCGGTACGACGTCAACACCACCGATCACTTCCGCCCCGCGCAGGAGGATCCCTTCTGGCTCGCCACCCTGGGCGCCATGATGTGTGTTTCGGCCTGCTTCTTCGTGGTCTATCTCTGGCTCTTCGAGCGCGAGATGAACCGCGCGCTTCGCCTGCAAGTGCGGACGGATGCCCGTACCGGTGTGTTAAATGTCCGTGCCATGGAAGATGAAGCCGAGCGTGAGGTGCTGCGCGCCGCCCGCAAGCGCACAACGCTCAGTGTACTGGCGATTGATATCGACCTCTTCAAGCAGATCAACGACACGTATGGACACGCCGCCGGCGATATTGCCCTGAAGAAGGTCGCCGAGCGGATGCAGTCGTTGATCCGCGGTGGCGATGTGCTCGCGCGTACCGGTGGCGAAGAGTTTACGATCCTCCTCCCGGAGACCAGCCTCACCGCTGCGCAGGAGATCGCGGAGCGCCTGCGCTCCAGCATCGCCGCACTCGATATCGCGACCGAGGCGGCGGCAGTGCATCTGACAATCAGCATCGGAATCACAATGCACCTGGGCGAAGGTGACGCCTGGCCGCTCATGAATCGCCGCGCCGATGTCGCACTCTACCGCGCGAAACGTGCAGGCCGGAACTGTGTCGCTGTCTGCATGGAAAAGAACTGGGCTCCCACACCGCTGCCAGGCGTCGTGGAACTGCGCACAGAGCGATAGGTCCTAGAATATCTGTCGCAGCATAAGGACTCTTCTTGTTTCCTACCCCGCATGCACTAGTCATCGTGCTTGTAAGTGAGAACTAAGACAGGATGCCCTCTATCTCGCTCCAATAAGGAGCTAAGTGGATGCATTCATTTGGGGTGACCTGTCAGTTCGCGGACGAGGGCGCGGCCTTTTTCACAGAGAACGACGACTGCATGTCATCAACATCGAGTGATAGGACTTCGTGTGTGCGCGGGTCCATATGAAAGCTAAGCTCTTCAGAAAGACCTTCCAGAAAGAACTGTGTCGCGGACCAGGGAATCATCTGCCGGAATCCGGGTTCGAATATTCCAACAACGGTTATCTCGTTCCGGAATTGCTCGCTGAAGATGTTACCGGCAAGCCACTTCGCCATCATAAGAAGCCCTCTCTTCCTGAAAGCTCGCGAGGATGTCTACGCAATGTATTTCTACTCCGTTCGTAGGGCTTGCATTGGCTCAACGCTGGAAGCTCGGCGGGCAGGGAGGGCGCTGGCTACGAGGGCGCTGAAGATCAGGACTCCGCAGGCGGCAAGGATGGTGCGGATGTCGTAGCCGTTGACTTGGTAGAGCTGTGACTGGAGAAGGCGTCCGGCGAGGAGGGCGGCAGGGATGCCAAGCAGGAGGCCGATAGCTATCTGCGTGGCGGCTCCGTGAAGGATGAGGCGGACGACGCTGGCGCGGTCTGCGCCAAGTGCCATACGCAGACCAATCTCGGGGATGCGGCGGGCGACGCCGTAGGCGGTCACTCCATAGAGGCCGATGGAGGCGAGGATGAGCGCGACCGCACCGAAGATGGCGGTTAGGCGGACGACGAGGATCTGGCCTGTGAAGTAGTTGCTGACCTGCTCGTCGTAGGTGACGAGGTAGGAGATGGCGATGTCAGGATTTACCCGTTGTATGGCGCGGCGTACGGCAGCGGTAGCAGCAGCGGCGTCACCGTCGTAGCGAACCACTATTCTCGAAGCGAAGTGGGCGAACTGCTCGTTCTTTGTATGTTGATCGCGAATTCCCTGGGGGGCGTTGAGGCTCTGGTAATCCGCGGTCTGCGAGAGGGGCATGAAGAACATGGGGCGTGTGGGTTGAGAGGGATCGCCGTACTTGGAGTCGTCGACGATACCGACGATCTCGTACTCGCTTGTCATGCGCGGATCGGCGCCGAACAGACTCCCTATGGGATTTTTGCCCTTGAGAAATTTATCGACAAAGGTTCTGTTGACGACGGCGACGTGGCGGCTGGCCGATGCATCTTCGTCAGTGAAGGTGCGTCCCTGAAGCACTTGGGTTCCCACTGCGTTGAAGAAACGCTGCGAGACGAAGGAAAAGCTGGCAAGCATCCTGGCATTGGGATCCCCGCCGTCGAGAGCTATGCCGGTGCTCCAGTTGTTGTAGGACATGGGGCTGTAGGTGGCCCATGCAGCGTCATGCAGGTTGTGGGCATCGGCGAATGACTGGTCGAGCTGACGGTAGAGGTTGTCGAGCTGATCGTAACGTATGCCTGCGGCCTGAAGGTCGACGAAGGCGATGAGGCGACCATGAGTCTCAAAGCGGAGGTCCTGATGCTGAAGCCGCTGCAGGCTAAGGATGAGAAGGCCGGAGGTGCTGAGAAGAGCGACGGAGAGCGCGGCCTGGAGAATGACAAGAGCGCGCTGTAGTCCGCTGATGTTGCCAGTGGTGCGATTGGCTCCGTGCAGAGCTTCGGCAGGGTTGAGGCGCGATGCCATAAGAGCGGGGGCGATGCCAAAGATGATTCCGGTAAGTGCGGAGACGCCGAGGGTGAAGAGGAGAACAGGCAGAGAGGGTGATGCGCTGAGCGGATCGACGGTGACGCCTTTCATTACGATGGCGAGGATGGCTTTGACTCCGGCGTAGGCGACGAAGAGTCCGAGAGCGCCGCCGAAGACAGCGAGAGTGATGGACTCGACGAGCATTTCGCGGACGAGGCGCGAGCGAGAGGCACCGAGAGCGCTGCGGACGTTGAGTTCCTGACGGCGGGCGACGCCGCGAACGAGCATGAGATTTGCAAGATTGGCACAGGCGATAACGAGAACGAAGGCGGCGATGAGTTGCAGCATGGTAAGACTCTTCTCGTACTCGTTACGAAGGTTGTTGATGCCGCTGGCTGCGGGTGCGAGCTCGGTGGTCTGTTTTGCGATCTCGGTTTCGGGGTCGTTTGAAGCAGGGTCGCGATGTGCGCGAATCCAGTGGAGGAGCTCTACGCGTATGGCGTTCTCGGCGGGAGCGACGTTCTTTGGATGGGTGATGCGCGCGATAAGATCGAGCCAATGATCGTTCGGCTGGCGAAGGAGCTGACGGGTCTGGTTGAACTCAGGTTCCAGGCTGAGCGCCAACCATACACCCGCGGGGTCGCCGTCGTTGCGCTCGCCGAGGAAGTTTTCGGCGGTGATGCCGACGATGGTGACAGGATGACCGCTGAGCATGACGCTGGAGCCGACGAGAGTGGGGTCGCTCGAGAACTTCGATTGCCAAATGGCGTGGCTGATGACGGCAACGGGCGGCGCGCCTTCGCGATCGTCTTCGGGTGTGAGCAGGCGACCGGCGAAGGGCTTTACGCCCATGACGGTATAGTAATTTCCGGAGACGAAGCGAACCTCGAGGACCTGACCGGTGGAGTCACCTTTGCGACGGGAGCTGACGGTGACGGAGCCGGCCTGAACGGCGGCGAGGCCATCGAGCCCCGGAGTCTCATCGCGCAGGGTACGGTAGAGGTCATAAGAGAAGAGACGCCAATGCCCCTGCTGGCTTCCGTCGACGCAGCACTCGATCTCTTTTCCGACCTTGTAGAGCTGCTCGGGGTGTTCGACGGGCATGGAGCGAAGGATGACCTGGTAGGTGAGGGTGAAGCTGGCCGTGGTGGCTCCGATGCCGAGGGCAAGCGTGGCGAGCGCGGTGAGAGTGAAGCCGGGTGCGCGGCGTAGCCGGCGAAGTCCGTGGCGCAGGTCCTGAAGGATCGTTTCCATCGTGGTCTCTTTCTCCCCGTCGCAATCGAATACGGCACGAAGAGTGCCGCAGTTCCAGGATGAGCAAATAGAAGACCCATCGGAACGGTTCGGATGGAATGGAATATCAGCGATTTAGGCGGTGTTGGGCGAAAGAATGAGCGCTGTAATCGTCCGATTCCGTAAACTGACGTCCGGTATTGGACAGGGAGGAAGACGTGAAGGGTTTTCGTTCGATACGAGATTCCGTGCCGCTCCAACTCGTTCCGATAAGGAGCTAAGTACTTATCGGCAGCCGGCTACTTTGGAACTGCCGGCCCATCTTCCTGTGGTACTTCAGCTCCTTCGCCAGGAAACGGCCACGCGCGATTGATGGGCTGCATATCCTCTCGTGCGGCCTTCTTGATCTGGTTCACCTTGAGATTCTCAAAGACATGAACGCCCAGCTTTCCGGCCGTCGCCAGGTCAAGATCGCCGTCCTGATCGAAGTCTGCCGTAACGATCTGCGTGCCGATTGTAGCCGTCCCGTTGACAGAGAGAGCGATGCGATTGAACACAGGATCAGCGGCTGGATCTGAGATGGTCATTGTCGGGTCTGCCGCGTTCGTACCGGTGTGAGTCTTCGCTGCCGTAAGCTCTGTTGCACCAGGCAGTCGGTAGGCATACACCACCGTCGGGTCGTACGCGCCTGGATCCCCGCCCGAATGTGCACGATAGCGTTTGCCGGTGACAAGTTGCAGCCTGCCGTCGCCATTGAGGTCCACCAGCGCCAAGGCGTGCGATTGCGAGAAAGAGTCATCAATCGTGTGGCGAATCCACTGTGGACGTTCGTGTGTGCCGGCGTGTTCGAGCCAATAGAGACCGTAGCCATGTCCTTGTCCGTAGATGAGATCCATTTTGCCGTCGTGGTTCACGTCGTAGGCAAGGATGGGAAAGCCTGTTTCACCGAGAGTCCAATCAGGATGCCACTGCCATTTGTCCGCATCCGCGTCGATTTGCTGGAACCACCCGTGCGTCGTGAGAATGTCAGCTTTACCGTCTCCATTGATGTCGGCGATGCCGATGCCATGTCCATCCTGCTGGCTGTCGCCGAGGTGGTGCACCTTCGGCCTGTTGTCAGCGAAGTCTATCCAAATGACACCGGCTCGGTTGTAGTGAGCTAACGCAAGATCCGGCCTGCCATCCCCAGTGATATCGGCGAAGGCTCCGCCCTCTGTGTCAAAGCTATCCGTGATCTTTTCGCCTTTCCATTGTTCGCCCAGCACTGTGGCTTGCGGACCTGGATTGCGGAACCACCAAACGCCATTTGAGATCCATCCAGAAGTCACCAGGTCAGGCAGGCCGTCGTGATCAACATCAATGACCCACTCGCCGCAATCTGAAACAAACTCGTTGTGAATCCCGACAGTGCGGAACTGGTGCTGCTTCCATTCGCCGCCTTGCCTTCCTGGGTTTCCGTACCAGTAAGCGCCGCTCAGCAGATCGACAAAACCGTCACCGTTCATATCGATCATCGAGATCCCTTCGGCGTGGTCAGCGCCTAGGCGAAGCGTGAGAAAAGCAATCCGTGGCTTCCCATCAGGATCATGCCCTGGCTGTGTACGCTTTGCAGTCGCGTGAGCCGAATCTTGTGCATGCGCGGACGCTACAAGCAGAAACAGCGCAGCGATCAAAGTAGCAGTGCATTTCGAGACGGTCGTCATATTTGGCTCCCGGTGCAAAATCGTGGAACGCGGATAGTCCTTCAATAGATGTAAAGCGATGAAGCATTTCCTGCAGATTGATGAAACATTACCATCTCAATGGTCGCGTGCGGAGCCGTCTGTTGTATTCCACATCTCCGGAACTTACCGATAGCTTCGGCAAGTAACATCAGAGAACTGGGCCGTAATTACGGTACGCTGTGCGTTTATCATTGCTGGCGAACCACATTTCGTGAATTTGTTCTCATGCGGGAACCCGCACATTGCGGAAACAGAAAGATCAAGGGAACCGGATGGATTTCGACTATGTCGTTATGCCCGCAGTCATACTCGTGGCTGCGCTCTTCTTGGTATGGTTCTGTATTCGACGCATGCGGGCGATTTCCGCAAAGGATTATCGCCCATGGCGGAAAGGTGCCGAACGCGCCGTTCTCTCCTTCATCGTTCTCCTGGCAATCCTGCTGGGGGGCAGTGGCTCATTTAATGCAATCAAACTCTATCGATTCAGGTCGGCCAATCCTCCCCCCGGGTCTTTCTACTCAGTCGGCGGTCGCAAGATGCGCATCAACTGCACAGGCAGTGGCTCACCGCCATCATTCTGGAGGCTGGATCGGGAGGCGACGGCCTCGTATGGGGAGGGGTTCAGCCTGTTCTTTCGAAGACTACTCGCGTCTGTTCATACGACCGGGCCGGACTTGGCTGGAGCGAATCCCGCCCGGGGACACGCGATGCTGACCGCATCGCCGGTGAACTCCATGAACTTTTGCACCAAGCCAAAGTCACCGGTCCATTCGTTTTGATGGGTCACTCCGTTGCGGGGCTTTATATGCGAGATTACATTTCTCACTATCCAACAGATGTCGCCGGCATCATTTTTGTAGATAGCGTCCTGCCGTCGCCTTCTAGGAAGAGTGGAACTAACTGGCCGCTCATTATGACCGCTGTCAGCAGGCCGGTATTCATTCTTGGCATTCCTCGCCTCATAGGAGCCTGCTCTCACCCGAAGCCCGGTTTCGACGTAAGTACCGGTATTTTGCAAAGAGAAGATGTATGCCACACAGAATACGGTACGTGCTTAGACGAACTGGCGGGACG
>JABFXN010000214.1 GCA_013361705.1 Acidobacteriaceae bacterium | reverse complement strand
TGTATCCGGAGGTCTGTTATCGCCCGGATACGACGGAACGCCCGGGCCGCCGCCCTGGAACGCGTCTGCTCTTACCAGGAAATCGGCACGGCAGCCACGATCCACCCAGATACCGCGACGATCATATCCCCAGGTGTCGCCCTGTATGCAAGGTGAGCCACTACGCTGATTCAACATCCTGACTCCACGCGACGTGTCTGCCTGGCAGTAGTGCCGCTTGCCATCATCGGAGGCACAGGTAAGTTTTGCGCCTTCACGATCCGTAGTTCCACTCTGCGCCCTGAGAGAGATTGTGCCGACAGCAATGAAACCAAAGATAAACAGTAAGAGTCGAAGTTGCTTCATGTTGTACCTCCCGATCGTTAGAACGATACTTCGGCAGCCCCTACATACCAACCAACGGCCCGTGAAGCAGTGAGTCAGCTAGCCGAGCCAAGAACTTGGATGGCTGCCTGTCGTACGTCGTACGGGATTAGATGCAAAATTGCTCCCGGATTGCCGCCCTGCCGGTTCAGAGCATCTAGGGTCAGGCTATACTTCGAGAGCAATTTTCTTCTCCCTCAGAGCGACACGAAACAGCAGATCCACGAGGGTCGCTGTATTCCGGATCTTCGCAAAATGTGCGCGAACGCCAAGGAGAAGAGTATGCGTTCTAAGTTATTCGTACTATGTCTGTCTCTCGCCACTTTGTGGGTGATTGCACCCCGTAACGCATTTGCAGGAATCTACTGCAACCGTCTTTACGACGGTGAAATTGCTAATCTTTACGATTTCCTGAACAACTGTATCGCCTCCGGCGAGACTTTGTATCAGTGCAAGCAAGATCCCATTGCAATTGATATTGCCACCACCGCCGCAGATGACTACTACCACTGCATGGCGTGGGCGCCCCAGGAAGGCTATCCTCCACCGTCATTACCTTCCGGCGGAGCCTCTGGTGGAATTGCAGTTGAATGCCTCCTGGAATCAGGCCCCGACGGATCGTACATGGTCTGCCAAGTCGCTCGATCAGAACAGCCTAAGATTGGTCCGCGATCGCGCAATAAAGCGGAGCCCCTAGACTGCTCGGCGGCACTTGAGAGAAGACGAGCGCCAGTGTATCGAACGTAGCTCTTGCAACGAAACGAGCGGATGCCAAGCGCGTCCGCTCGTTTCAAGTACATTCAATCCGCGACCAAGAAATTTGGAGGCAACTCCGGAAGCAAACTAACCAGATAGAGCCGCAATCTTCCCGACACTATAAGCGCTGAAGGCGCGTTCTATACCCTTTAATCATTTGCGTGCTTCGTCACCTACCCGGAGTGAGACAACGTTCTGATCTAACATTTGAGCCCTACGAGAGATGCCTCACGCAACAACGACACTCTGCAATGTCGGCATTCCCACTTGCTTCTCTAGACGTGAAAAACGCGTCAGTTGTCGTCAGGACGCTGGACATGATCAATCCGTAATACCTTGATATCCGCGTGTGTAGGCTTCAATGCCAACCCGACCTGTTCCTGCAATGCTGTAAATATTCCCGGCGGAGCATTCGGATCGCTTACGGTATTCAAGCCGCTCCACTTGAGAACAAAGTCGTATCGTCCCTCAATCCCGGTCTGATCCACAACTGGCTTATCGACCATGCCCCGAGACAATCCCTCGGCAAAGTTCTTCATGGTCGCGTTATTAACGTTGAGTTCTCCGCCGGGACCATAAAAGTCCCAGGGATCCTCGGGACGTCGTAAGGATTGCTTCAGGCCAATATCTTTTCCAGCTTTCACCAGAGCGTATGCTGGCAAGTTCTTCTCAACAAACTCATATTTCAAATGGAATCTGTCGGCAAGAATCCTGCGTATCATCATCCACATCTGTTCGTTCTTGAGGACACCATCGCTGGCTGGGACAGCATCAATATCAAACTTTTCCTTTGACAGCCATTCCGGAGCTCCAATGATCTGGCTCGGATGCAGTCCAAACGCAAATCGGATGAGGTCTAACGCCGGTGTATTGATCGTCAGAACATGCCGTCCTCGAATCGTACAGAGCTCTCCCGTCTCATCAGGATTGCTCGGCTTAACAGTGGCTACTTCGACGCCAGGGTCTTTCTCCTGGGCCATCTGTGACTGAGCCATACCAGGCACGCCGATGAGACCGCCGACCACAAATTTCATAAGCAGCCTCTTCATCGTTTATCTCCAGAGCTCAATTCTCCGTAGGCCGTTCCACCTGGTCGATCGTGATCACCGGAACCGGCCGCTTCGCGGAAATCAACTTCAACCCAAGCTGACTTTGAATGGCAGAGAACAACGAATCCCCCTGCTCCTCCCGCACGTCACGGCCCGGCGGAATCAAGCCGTACTCCGTCACCCAGGGCACGCTGAAGTCGAGCTCAAAGTCATAGATCCCTTTGAGTCCTGTCTCATCGACAAAAGTCCTTTGCAGATGCGGACTCAGTTTCTGGTTGAGGAGATCTACCAACTGACGGACTGTGCCGCCCTGGCTCGGCATCTTGATCGAACCTTGTCCAAACGCATACCCCACTTTGCGAGGTCCCAATGGCCCACCAGGATAGGTGACTCCGTTCTCGTATTGATTAGCAGGATCGGCAACGCTTAGCTTGGGTCCATTCGCCGCCACCGTAAGAACATATACCGGTAGCTCCTTCTTCTCCTCCTGCACTACAAGGTGAAAGCGGTCGGCAAGCAGCGCCTGCAACATATGTCGATGGGCAGCGCGGCGCACATCCGGATCTAATTTGCGTAAGGCTTCCGTTATCTCCGGGTCGACAGTCGCTTCAACGGAAAGGGATTCCTGGCTGGCCCACTTCGGCATGTTCTGGATCTGGAGGTCTTCAACGCCATACGCCAGGTCGACCAACTCGCTCAACGGCAGATGACTTACTTCCAGGCGCGTGTCGGTAATGGACACACGCGCTCCACCTCCCACACTACCGGGATGGTCAGGACGAATCGAGCTGACCTCATAGACATAGCGGTCAAGGTTTGGCTCTTCCGCTGCCTGTCCAAAAACCAGCGAGGCCGTGGCTGCCTCGATAACAAGAAACATTGCCAGCATCCTGCTCAGTCGCCGCAAAGCTTGCCTCCATGACCGATGAAAGGGGAAAACGCTCTAGGCATTGGACGTCGAGGCTTCTTTCGTGTGAGCGCAGAGATGAGCTTTATGTACAGCAAACGGGCGCTCTCAGAGCAACTCAAATCAAGCTTCGCCTAATTCTGCGTCGGCTGCCGATCCAGATGATCTACGAGAAAGACCGTAGAAGGAGCCTTCGTCCGCTCCAGCTTCAGTCCAAGCTGGGTCTTCAGTGCCTCTCGCAGGAGAGATTGATTGTCATCCTGGTCTTGAGAACCAGCATGTCCGGGTCCCCAACGAACGCGCTCATTGGGGTGGGTCCCTCGGGGACATGGACCCGGCCTTTATTTTTGCGCAAATATATGGACTACTGACTCAAATAAGGCTGCGGATGCTGCCACCATCCACACCCCAAACTGCGCCGGTGACGTAAGAAGCGCGATCGCTGGCCAGAAACACCATGATGTCCGCGACCTCTTCCGGCTCGCCGAGCCGCTCCAGCGGAAGCTGCCGCAGCTTCATCTCGTGGTCGACGGCCTCCCGTGGAGGCATATTGTGGATCGCCGCCATACCGTCGGCAAACCCACCAGGGCGAGACCAGAAGGTGCTCCAGATTGGTCCAGGGGCAACCGCATTGATGCGAACCCGGGGCGCCTCTGCGCGCGCAAGACTTTTGGTGAGGGAAAGCATTGCGGCTTTGAGCGCACCATAGTCGGCCGGAACCGCTTCAGGCTGCCGCGCGAGATCGGACGCATTGTTCACAATCGAAGCGCCCTCCCTCTGTCGCAGCAGAGGCAGCAGTTGCCGGGTCGCGCGCACGGCCGACATGAAGTTCAACTGGAACGTCCGCTCCCATTGCTCGTCCGTCGTCTCCATAAACGGCTTCGGATCGGCATAGCCAACATTGTTGATTAACACATCGAGGCCGCTAATCTGGCTCACCAGTGCATCTAGACCGCTCTTCATGCCTGCGCCCGTGCTCAGATCCGCGACAGAAGCATAGGCCTTCACGCCCTGCGCACGAACCAGCTCAAGCGTATGCTCGAGCTCCGTCTTGTCGTGATCCACTGCCGCTACATGCGCTCCCTCACTCGCAAACGCAATTGCAGCAGCTCTGCCAATTCCATTTGCTGCGCCGGTAATGAGTACAGTCTTGCCTTCCAGGCCGGTCTGCATGCCGCAATCCTTTGGATTGATTTTTATCATTGAACGAGACCCCTATAAAAGGCGCAACTGCTCTTTAGGGGGGCTGTGTGAAAACAAGTAGCGGGTCAGGCCTGAGTTCCACTCTAAGCCCTTATACTTGGCCGTCTTTGTAGAAGTCATCCCCGCGGTCTGATAAGACTGCTGACAACCCAACGAACAGCCTCATCCTCTTCACCTCTGATCAGCACAAACCCGAGTTTGTCGATACGTCCTAGTTTGCGGTTATCGGGGCCGATATCAATTGAGCACTTGCGCTTGGAAGCGAGGAGCGGTGCGGGCTCGTCTCCATATTGGCTCGTCCGTCAGCGAGCGACGTAATAACAAACAAGTAAGTCTGCCCGGACTTAAGCAAATCGGGCGGGATTGTCATCGAGGTTTTTGCCGTGCTCAACGTTGCTGTGGATGTATAACTGGCTGTGCCAGCTAGCAAAGTTATCGGTTGCATAATCGCAACGTCGTAGCCGAACGGCGTTCCAACCGCGGGCGGGTCCCAACTGATCGTCACGGCTGCACTGTTGATTGTGCCAGTGGTGAAGAGGTCGGCGCCGTTAATCTTCGGATTCTGTACCGGTGAGATCAGCGGCTTAACTGCCATAGTGGGCAGCAATGTCGTCTGGGTGTTAGTCAGAATAATATTCTGGCTTTTGCCTCCGGGCACTGGAACAGCCACCGAAGCGCTCTGGCAAACACTAAAGGTGCGTCTCCAGGCGGAAGGGAACGGGTCGCTGTATTGCACCGTACCAGCCTCCACGTCGCTTGTTAAAGGCGGATTGGTAGAACAGGTCACGGAAACTAATCCAGGAGCGCCGCTTGGCTTCGTCCAAATCAAGCTGATCGGGCTCGTTAGCCATATTTTTGGGTTGTCGGAGGCGATATAGGGCTGCACGGAAAGCGCGAAGCTGCTTCCTGCGGTGGTAGGCGCGGTTGGCGCAATGTGATCGAACAGGGGAGCCCAAGCGGACCCTTTGATGCTGAGGTTCAGCGATGCCGGAACCGTGGGATTCAGCGCTCCACTAATCGTATTATGACCGCCGGTCGTTAAGGACAGATTCGACAGCGTCAGCGTAGGACCCAGTAAATAGGCATTCACGGATCCCAAGGTTGCTGGTTCGTATTGCCTCACGAACGCATTCTTTATCAAGGAAAAATCAAGGTTACCGCCAAACCCAAATGCTCCGACGAATGTGGTGGAACCCGGGTTCGTCGAAGCCGAGTAGTGCAGCGGAGTCCATTCAGGAGTATCGAATTGCAACAGGCCGCTTGTAGCCGTCGGGTCCAAAGACGTGAAACTGAAGTTGAAGTACGTTGTCGAAGAGGTGGGAGCAACGCCATTGACGACTGGAGAAAAGAGGTCGGTTCCCATGTCGAACGTGCTACTGCTTGTCCAATACGTACCGCGCGGTGCAATCCTCAACCAGTAGTATCCGGCGGGAACGCTGGGAATCTCAAAGGCTCCGTTTGCCCCGACCGCGCCGAAGAATGATTTAAAGGAACCATCTGGTTGCGGCACGAGCGCCGCAACGAATGAGCTTACGGGAGTCCAGTTGAAGGGTTTGTCCGTTGAACCAGTTTCGTTCCAATAGGTATCGACCCAATTGATGCGGATGGTTCCGGACGGCGTCACCGTCCAGGATTGTGTTGCCGATGCACCGCCAGATGCAGTCGCAGTCACCGTGAAGCTGTTCGGAACCCGGGATTGTTGCGCGGTGGGCGTCCAGGAGACCGTGCTCCCGCTGAGAGTCGCGCCGGCCGGGGCGTTCGTCAGAGAGAACGTAACCGCAGCGCCGCTGGCGGCAAGCTGATACGTGTAAGGCGTCGCCTCTTCCGCTTGCGTCACTGGCGTGCTACTAAAAACAGGAGCAACCGGAGCTGGGATTATCTTATTGCCGCTGCAAGCTGTGAGCAGAAAGACGATCAATGTGGCCAGTACGAACTGGTAGCGCTGCATACGGTACATCCCTCTCCAGGGAGAATCGGCCTTTCGCTCGATGTAGGCACAAGAGCCCTGTTGCGTTAAGTCGTTTGGAAACAGCTAGTCCGATTCGACTTTCGAATCAGACTCTTACGACATCACAATTTGTTGTCGCAACCGAACTGTATCTTACCTATGGCGGCTAGCTCAACGAAGAAGATTCGCATCGTTAAATATGCCCGTTCGCGTAGGCGCGAGAAAGAATCATGTCTCTATGTGAAAGGGAAAAGAGTAAAAGGAACTGGTTCCCTAAACGTACAATTCCTTCGGTCTCGTGTGGTGACCCTTCTAGCGGCAACTCGAGGTGACTCGATAAACGAATCCATATTCGACGTGTTAGCCGCCAACTCCGGCGCAATCCGCTCGAGCGCGAGTTTTGAGACCATCGCTCGCATGCGGATTGACGCCGGAGGCTGTGGCAACTTAGTTGTTGAAGGTCCAAAGCTGGTTGGCGGCGCCGGTGACCGTTTCCTGGTCCAGTCCTGTGCCGTTCAGCAGAGAACGGGAACCGCTGCCGGAACTGGCCGCCGGAACGCCCAAAGCCAGGCCGCTACGCTGGTTTATCAGCTCGTAATTGCCATTGCCCGTGCTCACGACCTTCCAGATCTGGTTGCTGAAGTTGGACCAATACCATTGGTCTATTTTGGCTCCGGGGCTTGTTGAGCCCTGATAGACATCCAGAGCGAGGCCGCTGTAGGCGTTGGTCAGAGAGATATAGTTGTTTCCCAGGTTGGTCACCGTCCAGACCTGGTTGCTTCCGCTATTGGCAGGCCACATGCACATGAAGTTCCCAGCGGTTTTGCTGGCCTGAGTATCGTCGAGCATCAGGCCGGTCTGGTAGTTCGAGAGGACATAGTTGCCATTCGCGATCAGATTGCCGCTGTTCGAGCTTTGCGGGATGAGCACTGCGACGGTGGAGTAAGCCGGCACCGTAATGGTGAAGTTATTGCCCACTCCGTTGATGGAACTGGAAGCGATGCCGGAGCTTGGTGTATCCGACCCAGAAGGGAAATTGGCCTTGCCAAAGGTGTATTGCGTTCCGGTTGAGGCCAGTGTCGCACCGGAGACACTGACGGAAACCGTGGTGGCGTTGCTGGGATCGTCGTTGACGAGAACCACGCCGACCTGGCCGTCGGAACGCCGCACTCCATGCGCGCGCAGCTGCGAGTTAGAAGAGTTAGCGGAAACCATACGGTCGCCGGGACGCGCCACAATGGAGTCGAATTGCACGCCATACCAGGGGCCGATTGGCGTGTTGCTCGATGAATCCTGGTAGACCCCGCTATGCAATTCCTGATACTCGACATTCGACGCTCCCTGCTCGAACCATGTGAGGAACTCATCCACAGTGAACAGATAGGGGAACAGTCCGCCGTTTGCGTTTGCCGCTGTTTCGGTCACCAGAATCTGAAGCTGATTTCCGTTGCCGAGCGTGTAGTACTGCTGGATGGCGGAGCGAAGCTGGGAAACCTCGGAGCTGATTTGCTGTCCCGGGGCGGCCAATACCTGCGCATTGGTCCCACTCGGATACCAGTGATCGATCACGAAATCCAGCGTGTAGCCGGTACCCTGGAGCCCTTTCGAGATGGCGGTCAGCACGTTTTGATTCCAACCCGGAACCCAGGGAGAGGTGCTGAGGAACACACCGCATTTGATGTTCGGATCGACCGCCTTCATGGCTTTGATAAATGCCGCGGCATTCGTTCCGTAAGCCGTGGGTGAAAGGGCCGGTTGGCCCAGGCGTGCCGACGGGTCCTGGCTCAGGACGTTCAGATCGTACTCCCAGTTCCCGCTGGAGTAGTAGCCGTTGCCGTAGATCTCGTTGCCGATCTCCCAGTACAGAATGCCGTAGTTATTAGTGATATTGGCGTACTGCACCCAGGACGCGGCTTCGCTGGGCGTGCCCGGACCGTTGTTGCGGGTGTTCGACCCGTAATTGACCGTGATCATGCCCTTGGCTCCGGAAGGCTGAATAAGGTCGGCGATCCAGTTATCGAACGTGTCTCCGGACGCGAAGTAGCCGCCGTTATTCAGCGTATTGTCGCTGCCGCTAAAAAAGTTGAAGATGTCGGCATACGAGCCTCCGGGGTAGCGGATGGTATTAAACCCGCCCGTTTTCAGCGAAGCCCCAAGACCGGGGCTTGTCATGGAGTTATCGTAGACCGACGAGTCCACGCCGTAGCCCTGGGACGAGACGCTGCCCATCGGAGAAGAAGTATTGATGCTGACACTGGCCGAGGTCTGCGCCGACACCGGCCCAGCGCCAAGCGCACAGCCGAGCAGAAGCGCTCCGAGAGCCGGAGATGAATACAAGGGGGAGGTTCTCATTAAGAAATCGATTCCTTTCCAAATCAAGGTGACCGGAGATTCGGTCTTTTCTGTCGTCGTTTACTCGCACCTTTCGCAGGGAAGCGACAACGAAAACGTAGAAGTCGTTTTCATGATTTGGGAAGGTTAAATATGTACAAACTTGTACCGGAGTTTGTATTTTTGAAAACAAAGAGTTTAGGTCGAACGTTAACAGCACCGGAACGTTGCGAACAGGTCCCAACCTTTGGAGGGATTTCGGGTCATTTGCAAAATTCTCCGTGTATTCAACGAGTCTGGCGGAACAATCCGGCTCGACGACTGCATCGGAGATTTCGCAATGATTGGAGTAGCGAATGCGTTGGGTCTGGTCTAGAACATATGCTCTCGTAGTTTCCGAAAATCCCGTTCTCCGGGAACTCGCTCTTCTGTGAGTGCAAAGCGCTCACCGCACGCCTATAGTCATTTCGGCAGGTCTGGGCCGGGGGTAATTGGGGTGAAGATCTTGGGCAGGCGCACGTTCGCTGAATGGTTCGGTAAGCACATTCTCGTCACCATCTTCCTGCTGACAGGAACCTATGCCGGCGCCTTGCTTCCACCGCCCAAGCCCGATACTCCTGCGATGGTTCAGTGGAAAGCTCTGATCCCTACCATTCAAGACGTTCTGACCCGAAGCGGCCTCAACTGTCCCGGCGGTCGCATGCACATTGAAATCGTGGATGCCTCTGATCTAACCGGCGATGGACTCTCCTACGCTCTTGTCGACTTCTGCCCTGGTGGCGCTTACACCGATTGGATCGTCGCAATGCAAATGGAGCAGAATAAACCCGTTCCCGCTCGCTTTCGCAAAGCGAATGGAGAAGTCCTCGATGTGGGATTTGCTCAGGGTGCATCTGTAATGCACACCGTGGACGCGAAGTTGGTTCCGGAGAAGAAAGCGATCTATGACATGTTTTCAGACAAGGATGGAGCGGGACACTTGGTGAAGTGCGGCGTGAAAGCCTATGTCTGGAACGCGAGCGCGAAAGCGTTTGATCTGAATGCACAACTTAGCAAACAAGCCAGTCGGAATTACTGCCAAAGGTCCGACAGCGCCCATTTGGATGGACCATACGGGCTTCTGATTTCTCGGATCAAATCCTTGGGACTTACGGCCTTGCCTCTGACATAAGCTTTTGAGCCAGGAAGCATCATATTTGCCGAAAATTGGGCTGGAGCGGATATTTTTCGAGTAGTGGATCCTGCAGGATTCGAACCTGCAGCCAAGGGATTATCGTTTCCGAATATTTCTGTAAGTCAATGATAATGCGGGGAATGGGAGCGCAATTGAACGTAGTCCTAAGTAGTCGACCCTAATTATTTAGGGCAATTTATGGTACGTAACCCAAGCTGATGTGTG
>JABFXN010000148.1 GCA_013361705.1 Acidobacteriaceae bacterium | reverse complement strand
AAAGGAGGTCATCAAGATCAAGACGATGACCTCGGAGGAGATCCACCTCAACAATGCGCTGGAAACCGCCGGCATCATGGCGGTTGAGACCGATCTCGCTGAACTGATCATTCAACTCGGTGAGGATCAGCCGTCGCATATCGTCGTCCCGGCGCTGCATAAAAACCGGCACCAGGTCCGTGAAATCTTCAAGCAGAAGATGGGGCTCAAAGATCTCGGCGATACTCCTGCCGATCTTGCCGAGGCCGCGCGTTCCTATCTGCGCCATAAGTTCCTTACTGTGCCGACGGCAGTGAGCGGCGCGAACTATCTGATCGCTGAGACCGGCGGTGTCTGCATCGTCGAGAGCGAAGGTAATGGCCGCATGTGCCTGACATTGCCGGAGACGCTGATTACCATAGCCGGCATTGACAAGGTGATTCCGCGCTTCCAGGATCTCGAGGTCTTTCTGCAGACGTTGCCGCGTTCCGCCACCGGCGAGCGTATGAACCCGTACAACTCGATCTGGACGGGCGTGCACGCGGGTGATGGACCGAAGAACTTCCACGTCGTCATCATGGACAACGCTCGTACCGAGGTTCTTGCCGACGAAGAGGGACGCCAGACACTGCACTGCATCCGTTGCGGAGCGTGCCAGAATGCCTGCCCGGTCTATCGTCAGACTGGCGGCCACGCCTACGGCAGTGTCTATGCAGGACCGATCGGGGCCATCCTGACGCCACAGTTGCAGGAACTGCACCACGCCGAGAGCCTGCCTTATGCGTCGTCTCTCTGCGGCGCTTGCTACGAGGTCTGCCCGGTCAAGATCAACATTCCTGAGGTGCTGATCCACCTGCGCCACAAGGTGGTGGAAAAGCAGACCAAGGGTCTCGGCAAGCTCAACCCGGAAGCGGTTGCGATGCGCGTGATGGCCAACATCTTCCGCAGCGAAGCACGTTTTCGCGCGGCACAGAAGTTCGGCCGTACCGCCGAGAAGCCGCTGGTGAATCGAGAAGGCTGGATCGGTTGGCTGCCCGGCATGCTGGGGGGATGGACACAGGCCCGCGATCTGCAGGCCATGCCCGATGAGACTTTCCGCGAGTGGTGGGAAAAGCGCGACAAGAAGGAGGGCCGCAATGGCTGATGCCCGCTCTGCAATTCTTGAGAAGATCCGTGCCGTGAAACCTGCGGGCTTCGGAGACAAAGCGACTGCCTGGCAGCAGATTCCACGCAGCTTCCTTGTCGGCTCGACGCTTGGCCGTGAGGAGATCCTTCATCTTCTGGAAGACCGGCTGCTGGATTACGATGCAACCGTCGAGCGCTGTGCTCCCGGTGAGATCGCTGGTGTTGTCAAAGCCCTCCTTGAAAAGCGCGGTAAGTCGAGGATGGCGATTCCTGACGGGATGGAGCCTGCATGGCTGCCGACTGAGGGAGTCGACTTCGTTGCCGATCGCGAATTGCCCTATAGCGAACTGGATCTCGTAGACGGTGTGATGACCGGTTGTACTGTCGCTATTGCCGATACCGGCAGCATCGTTGTCCGCAACACTCCAGGGCAGGGGCGTCGCGCCATCACACTGGTGCCGGATTATCACCTCTGCGTTGTCTTCGCGAGTGCTGTGGTGAAGACGGTGCCGGAGGCGATGCGTCTGCTGCAAACCTGGAACACCGCTCCCATTACGTTCTTTTCCGGTCCGTCTGCTACGGCCGATATCGAGATGACCCGCATCAAGGGCGTCCACGGTCCACGTTTCCTGGATGTCGTGCTGGTGCTCGATTAGCGCATTTTCCCTATTGCTGGGGAGCCCGAAGCTGTCGATGCCCGCTCATGCACCGCGTGAGCGGGCATTCGCGTTTTCGCGAATGCCCGCCGCGAAGACCGGATCACAGTACCGCTGCGAGAATTTTTTTCGAAAAATCTTTTCCTCACCACTGGTTGACCAGCCGCAGGCTCGCCTCCACAAGCCATCTGGCATTTCAGGAACAATTCCTCTGTCGAAGAGATCTGCGCGTTTATCGGTCTCCGCAGCACGGATACAGAGCTAATCCGAAAAAATACCACCGCGGCCACGCTGTCATATCATTCCGCCTGTGGTCTGACCAATTATTGGCATTTTTCAGGCGAGGGCTGGCTATTGCAAACCACTGGCATGACATGCTGCCGGGGACGGGTGTAGATTGACCCATCGTAAGGATTTACCTGTATTTTCGCGTGTAGAATCACCGTGTCGCGCCAAGCGCGCAATCCACAAAAGCGAATCGAAATAGAGGGAAAGATGTCAGGTCTAAAGTTTTTGGAAGATCGTTGGGACGACTCAATCGCGTCGAAATTGGATGAACCGGAGCTGCTCCGTTACCGCTCCAACCTGTTGGGCTCGGACCTGCGCATCACCAACTTTGGCGGTGGCAATACCAGCTCGAAGATCGACCAGGTAGACCCGCTGACCGGCCAGACGGTCAAGGTGCTGTGGGTGAAGGGATCGGGCGGTGACCTGGGCAGCATCAAGCGCGCGGGCTTCGCCACGCTCTACATGGATCGCTTGCTCAGCATGGAGAAGATCTATCCGGGCGTTGCGCGTGAAGACGAGATGGTTGCGATGTACCCCTTGATCACCTTTGGCAACAATCCTGTCGCCGCTTCCATCGATACTCCCTTGCATGGCTATCTGCCTTTCCCGCACGTCGACCACCTGCATCCCGACTGGGGAATTGCTCTCGCTGCCTCATCCAACGGCAAAGAGAAGATGGAGCAGTTCAATAAAGAGTTCGGTCACAAGCTGGCATGGGTGCCTTGGCAGCGTCCTGGCTTTGAGTTGGCCATGATGCTGAAGCGTGCTGTGGAAGCAAATCCCGGCTGCGACGGCATCATCCTCGGCGGGCACGGTCTGTTTACCTGGGGTAACACACAGCGTGAGAGCTACCTGAACACCATCACGATCATCGATCAGATCGGCCAGTTCATCGAGAAGCACGCTGTTGCGAAGAACGCTCCGGCCTTCGGCGGAGCAACGTTCCAGACCCGTGATGATCGCGCTGACATCGCGAAGAAGATCTTCCCGGTGATCCGCGGCGCCGTTTCGCGCAAGCAGCGCTGGATCGGTACTTACTTCGACGGCGCAGATGTGCTGGAGTTTGTGAACTCCTCGCAGGCCAAGAAGCTGGCTCATCTGGGTACGAGCTGCCCCGATCACTTCATCCGCACCAAAATCCGTCCCATGTATCTTGAGTGGAATCCTGCGGGCGATCCGAAGGAACTGGAAGCACTGGTGGACTCCGCGCTCGCGACCTATCGCGATGAGTATGCCGAGTACTACAAGAAGCATGCTCTGCCTGAGTCGCCTGCGATGCGCGATGCCAGCCCCACAGTGGTGCTGGTTCCCGGCGTCGGCATGTTTACCTTCGGCAAGAACAAGACTGAATCCCGCCTGACCGGTGAGTTCTATACCAATGCCATCCATGTGATGCAGGGTGCGGGCGCTCTTGGTTCGGGCATCGACTGCATCGATGTTCCGCAGGCGGGTCCGGCGGCCGGAGCCGGCGAGTTCACCGTCTATGAGAACTACGTAGCTCTGCCGCCCAGTGAGGCTTTCCGCATCGAGTACTGGGCTCTGGAAGAAGCCAAGATTCGCCGCATGCCTCCTGAGAAGGAGCTCAGCCGCCGCGTTGCTCTCGTGGTCGGTGGCGGTTCGGGTATCGGCCGCGAGGTCGCCCTGCTGGCTGCCGAGCGTGGAGCACATGTCGTCGTCGCCGATCGCGATGTCGCCGGAGCCGAGAAGGTAGCTGAAGAGTGCAAGGCTATCGCTGGTAAGGAAGTCGTCACCTTCGCTTCGATCGACATCCGCGATCGTAACGCCATTCGTGCAGCTCTCGATGCCACCATCGAGAAGTTCGGTGGTCTCGATATCCTGATCAACACCGCGGCGATCTTCCCGTCCTCGCCCGACGGCGTCATCAGTGACGCACAGTGGGCTCTGACGTTGGAGATCAACGTCACTGCGAACTATCTGCTCACCGATGAGGCGCAGAAGGTCCTGGCGAAGCAGGGACTGGATGGCAGCATGGTGCTGACCAGCTCTGCCAATGCGGTCGTTGCCAAGAAGGGAACGGAAGCGTACGACGTTTCCAAGGCAGCGCTCAGTCACCTGGTGCGCGAGCTTGCGGTTACCTACTCCCCGAAGATCCGTGTCAATGGCATCAGCCCGGCAACGGTTGTGAAGGGATCGACGATGTTCCCGCGTGATCGTGTGAAGGCGTCGCTCGCCAAGTACAACATCGCTTTCGAAGAGAACGAGACGGATGATGGCCTGCGCAACAAGCTGGCGGGTTTCTATGCGAAGCGCACTCTGACTCACGTGCCGATCGATCCGAAGGACTGCGCTGAAGCGATTCTCTTCCTCGCTGGTCCAAAGACTCCGGTAACCACCGGGCATCTGATTCCGGTTGATGGCGGTCTGGTGGAGGCTTACCTCCGTTGAGACGCACCGCACCTAAAACCCTTCGCCCTTCAGATACCCGCGCCCTGGTTGCAGTTGACCTTGGCGCGGGTAGCTGCAGGGTTTCTCTGCTTCAGTGGGTTGAAAACAAACCGCAGATCTCCCTGGTGCATCGCTTCGCCAATGCGCCGCGTGAGGTTAACGGCGGCCTGTTTTGGGACCTGACAATGATTACCGAGGGTCTCGAGGCCGGTTTACGCAAGGCGGCCGAGATCGCGACCGAGGGCGTCCGCGCTATTGCTGTGGACGGGTGGGCCGTTGACTACGTGCGCGTGGATACGTCAGGCAATCCTCTTGGAGATCCGTACTGCTATCGCGATGAGCGAACGATCAAGTCCGAGAAGTCTGTGCATCGCCGCTGCAGTCCTGACCGCATGCGAGAGCTGACAGGCATTCAGCTCATCCGCATCAACACTCTTTACCAGCTTCATGCCGATCAACTGGCCGGTCTTCCCGAAGGCGACCAGTGGATGAATCTGCCAGAGTACTTCCTCTCACGATGGGGAGGAGCCCGTGTTGCTGAGCTGACCAACGCTACGCACACACAACTGGTGGAGCTGTACCGTCCGCAGTGGTGCCATGAGATCTTTACCGCTGTTGGTCTGGATCTTGCTTCCGCACCGAAGATCGTTCCTCCGGGATCGGATCTTGGCGAAGTACGCGGCCCACTCGCGGAATTACCGGCCTTCAAGGGAACCAGGCTCATTGCTCCCGGATGCCATGACACTGCTTCGGCGATCGCGGGCATTCCTGCTTCCGGCCGTGACTGGGCTTACATCAGCTCGGGGACATGGTCACTGGTTGGTACGCTACTGGAGCAGCCCCGCAACAGCGACGCCGTTAAGGCCGACAATTTCACCAACCTCGGAGCGGTGGGAAGCCGGATCTGCTTCCATAAGAACGTCAATGGCATGTGGCTGATGGAGCAATCCATGGCCTACTGGGCGGCAGAAGGTAAACCATGGAACATTGCGGATCTGGTAAAGGCCGCAGAGCCGATTGGCAAGCCCGACGCCTTGCTCGATGTGGATGACGAAGACCTGCTTCTGCCTGAGCGGATGCCGGAGCGCATTAACGCACAGCGTGCAAAGAAAGGCTTGCCGGCCCTCGACACTTCCTCAGCAGGGGCGCCGGTTATTGCGAATCTGATCTTCTACTCGCTCGCTGCGCGATATGCCAAGGTTCTGGATCGTATCTCCCTGCACAGCGGCAAGAAGTTCAGGCGGCTCTATATTGTCGGCGGAGCCAGTCAGAATGAGTTTCTCAACCGTCTTACCGCGGAGGCTACTGGCCTCGACGTGCATCGTGGTGCGGTCGAGAGTTCTACGATCGGTAACTTCGCTGTGCAGATGGCGTGCCTGGAAGGCATGGGAGACAAGGTCACCGGTGTCTTTGCCGAGAGCGTTGTCGACTGGGCCGGTCTCTTCTGCAATGCCACGATGAAATAACTACTTCTTTGCATGGAAAGGCTGTCTCGTTTTGCGAGACAGCCTTTTTACTGTCCAACTTGTCACTCGCTTGGACATTATGGCTTGAATGCGCTGTTCCCAGGCGATTTAAGGAATATCGCAGCATTCAATGCCGTCCAGTGATCCTTTCCAGTTGCAAGCGATGCGTCCAAACGGGCATGGTGTAGGCAAGAGGTGATCTTCGTCGATGCTCCGTTCCGCCCTTGTGAGTTTTGTCTTGTCTGCAGCGGCTGTCTCTATACATGCCCAAACCCCTCCCCCCGCGGTTGCCTATCCTTCAGGTGGCCCTGCAACACCGACGACGGCTCCGGCACCGATGTTGCTTTGGCCGAATGCGCCTGGAGCGCAGGGAGACGCCGATGACGACAAGCCGACCCTTACGGCTTATATTCCGGCTCAGAACCCTACCAAGGCCGCGGTTGTTGTTGCTCCCGGCGGGGGCTATACGCACCTGGCGACTGAAAAAGAGGGAACCATGTTTGCGCAGTGGCTCAATGCGCAGGGGGTAGCCGCATTCGTACTGAAGTACCGTCTGGGGCCGAAGTATCACCATCCCATTGAGATCGGCGATGCGCAGCGTGCGATCCGTACGGTGCGTGCGCGCGCGGCAGAATGGGGCATCGACAAAGAAAAGGTCGGCATGATGGGATCGTCCGCAGGAGGCCACCTGGCGGCGTCTACCAGCGTGCTGTTTGACGATGGCCTTGCAACCGGTGATGCCATCGACCACGAGAACAGCCGGCCGGACTTCGTTATTCTGTGCTACCCCGTTATTCGTCTGGACGCGCCATATATGCACTCCGGTTCGCGCAGGATGCTTCTTGGAGAGACTCCAGACGATGCGCTCGTAGAAAAAATGTCGTTGACCGGCCTGGTGAACTCGAAGACGCCGCCAACCTTCCTCTACACCACAACTGACGATAAGACCGTGCCGGTCATGAATAGTGTCCTGTGGTACGAGGCACTGGTAAAGGCCGGGATTCCAGTAGAGCTGCATGCCTTCCAGCATGGCTCGCACGGCAGCGGTCTTGCCCAGGCAGATCCGGCGCTTCGGGAGTGGCCAAATCTGTTGCTGCACTGGCTCCAGGCCAATGGATGGGCTGCCAAGCCATGACGGTTGAGGAGATGATGGCCGGTAAGCCTGAGGGCCTGCCGCGAGCTCTGCGTGCCTTGTGGCACGATGCCCATGGCGATTGGAATGCGGCGCATAAGGTAGCCCAGGTGGAGGAGTTTGGCGATTGCGCCTGGGTTCATGCCTACCTGCACCGCAAGGAAGGTGACGAGGGAAACGCCGGTTACTGGTACGGCCGGGCAGGGAAATCGGTTTTCCGGGGATCTCTTGAGGAAGAATGGCGGTTTATCGTCGAGTCGCTGCTGGCGCTATGAATCGGATGACATGCCCGAGAGAAAGCTTTTGTGGTGTGTTCACAATTGTGTAAAGTAGAGCCATCCACGGAACATCTGCATGCTTTCGATGGGCGTCAGCCTTCGTCTGCAGAGCTTTCGGTAGCCCGTAGGGCCTTCAGTAGAAGAACAGGTGAAATGTCCATGCGTCTTCGTAGTGTGAAAGTGTATCTAGCGGTACTCCTGGGGCTGGTTCTGGCGACCGCTCCTGCATTTGGACAAGCAGCAGGCACTCCTAAAGTCGACTCCGGCGACAATAGCTGGATGCTGGTCAGCTCCGCTCTGGTGCTGATGATGAGTGGTCCCGGACTTGCACTCTTTTATGGCGGTCTGGTGCGTAAGAAGAATGTACTCGGTACGTTCATGCAGACCTTCGCCATGATGGCGGTCATCACGGTCCTGTGGGCCGTGGTGATGTACTCTCTCGCCTTCGGCCATGGGAATGCCTTCGTCGGCGGCTTCAACCACCTGTTTCTCAAAGGTGTTGGCCTGAGCCCGAATCCGACTTATGCGGCGACCATTCCCGAGCAGACCTTCATGGTGTATCAGCTCATGTTCGCCATCATTACGCCGGCGCTTATCACGGGCGCCTTTGCCGAGCGTATGAAGTTCTCGGCCATGCTGGTCTTCAGTGTTCTCTGGGCGCTCTTTATCTACTCGCCGATGGCACATATGGTTTGGGGCGAGGGTGGCCTGCTGAACGCGGCTCTGGGCGGTAAGTTCCCATGCCTGGACTTTGCAGGCGGCACCGTAGTGCACGTCACGTCCGGTGTTTCAGCGCTGGTGACAGCGATCTATCTCGGCAAGCGCATCGGCTTCCCCAAGGAGCCCATGCCGCCGCACTCGGTGGTTCTGAGATATATCGGCGCTTGTCTTCTTTGGGTGGGTTGGTTTGGCTTCAACGCCGGTTCGGCTCTCGCCTCCGGTACCCTGGCAACTTCCGCGTTTGTGGCGACGCACTTTGGCGCTGCGGCTGCGGCGCTGGGCTGGCTGGCTGCGGAATGGTTCCGCAATGGTAAGCCTTCGGCCCTGGGCGGTATCTCCGGCGCCGTCGCCGGTCTGGTTGCCATTACTCCGGCAGCCGGCTTCGTGACTCCGATGAGCGCTCTGGCCATCGGCGCGATTGCCGGTGTCTTCTGCTTCTACATGGTTGTGAAGGTAAAGAACATCTTCGGTTACGACGACTCTTTGGACGCCTTCGGTGTCCACGGCGCCGGCGGAACACTGGGCGCCATCCTGACTGGTATCTTCGCCAACAGCTCCATCAATCCGCTGCTCGGGGCGGGCAAGGCGACAGGCTTCTTCGAGGGCAACCACACGCAGGTCCTCAACCAGGCCATTGGTGTGGGGCTCGCGTGGGGTATCTCTATCGTCGGAACTCTCATCCTGCTCTTCATTGTTGATAAGCTGATTGGTCTGCGGGTTTCGCCGGAAGATGAGGCGATTGGCCTTGACCTGTCGCAGCACGGAGAAGAGGGCTACCACGCAGAGGCTTCGGCGCACTAAGCACGCGCCGCACGGAAAAAGGAATGAAACGATGCTGAAGATTGAAGCGGTGATTCAACCCGGAAAACTGGATGCAGTAAAAGACGCTCTGGTCGAGATCGGCGTGCAGGGAATGACCATCCTGGAAGCACGCGGCCACGGCCGCCAGAAGGGTCACACGGAGTTCTATCGCGGTCGCGAATACTCTGTGGACCTGCTCCCCAAGATCAAGATCGAGACCGTTGTTGCTGACGATATTGCCGAGAAGGCAATTAATGCCATCATCGCGGCCGCTCAGACCGGCAAGATCGGCGATGGCAAAATCTTCGTCTCCCGTGTGGACGAGGTGATCCGGATCCGTAACGAAGAACGCGGTGAGATTGCCATCTAACTCCTTCCTCAACATTCCTCTCACTTCGCTGTATGCTGGAGCTTCATACACGGCATACAGCGAATGTCTTTAAAGTCACAGCCCGCAAGCAAGGCCACGTCCCCGGTGCGTGAGATCTATGAGCACCAGATGGAGACGATTCGGCGGATCTTTGAAAAGCTGCCCGACGGCTCGCGGATGGTTGCCGCACGATCGATTGCCGTCGACGAAGTCGTACAAGCGTTATGGCAATCCACCGGACTGGGAGATGCCGCCGCGCTAATAGCGATTGGCGGCTATGGCCGGCAGGAGCTCTATCCCTGCTCGGATGTTGACCTGTTGGTATTGCTGAACGATGCCAAGCCAACCAAGGCCTTGACCGATGGCGTACGGACGCTCTCACAGCAGATGTGGGACTGCGGTATTCGCCTGGCCCCGGTGACACGGTCTCTGCTGGAATGCGAACGGTTCGACCCTGGTAATGTCGAGTTTGCCATCGCCATGCTCGATCATCGTTTTCTTACGGGCAGCCAGGAACTCTACGCAACGCTCAGTGAGAGGCTGTTGCCGCGTCTTTTGGCAAAGGAAAGCGCAGGGCTTCTGGCCCAACTGCAGGAGATGACCGCAGAGCGCCATACCCGTTACGGCAACACACTCTTTCATCTCGAACCCAATATCAAGGAATGCCCGGGTGGCCTTCGGGATGCGCATGTCTGCGCCTGGCTGCCGCAGATTCTCAAGCTGGCGGCGGACGGCAAGGGGAAGCCTGTTCCTGCGTTTCCCATCGCGGACGATGCCGAGTTTTCTGAAGCAGTCGACTTTCTGAAAACCGTGCGCGCCTACCTCCACTACCGTCATGACCGTGATGACAATGTGTTGGACTGGCAGGCACAGGATGGAGCCGCCTCCGCCCGCATCGGTCTCAGCGGACGAGGGAAGGCAGATGCTGCTTACTGGATGCGGAACTACTTTCGCCATGCGCGCAGCATTGAGCGCCGCACATTGCAACTGCTCGATGAGATTCCACAGAAAAAGAGCCTCGCGGCACTGGCATTGGGTCTGAAGCCCGGCGGGAGGCAGGCGCCCAACGGTTTTCGTGTGGAGCGGGGGATTGTCGTTATCGACAAGGCGGAAAAGGGGATGGATCCCGCGCATGAGATGGAGACGGTGCTTGCTATCTTTGAAGCGATCGCCGCCCAAGGCCTGCGCCTCAGCCGCAATGCTGAGATGCGTCTTGCAGATGCGCTTCCAATGCTCTCTGCCAGTCTTGAGGATGGCCCCGCTTTGTGGAGACATCTAAGCGCCATCCTGACCGGTCCATTTGCAGGCCAGGCTCTGCGTACTATGCATGCCCTGGGCATCCTGGAGTTGATGTTGCCGGAGTTTCACGGCATTGACGCTCTGGTGATTCGTGACGCCTACCATCGGTACACCGTGGATGAGCACACCTTCCTACTGATTGACACCCTGCATGGTCTGCCGCGGGTTATGGAAGGCCCCCTTGCGGAGTGGGCGAAGAAGTTCGGGATCATTCGCGATGAAATCGAGCACACCGCCCTGCTGTACCTGGCGGCACTCCTGCACGATACAGGCAAAGGACGCAGCGGCGACGACCACGCGGTCGAGAGCTCGCGTATGGCGCAAAGCGTCTGCTCCCGTCTGGAGTTCGATCTGCATGAGACCGGCCTGGTCCTGTCGCTCATCCAGAATCATCTGGAGATGTCGAATGCACTCCGCCGCGATATTTTTGACCAGGAGACGGTACGCATCTTTGCCTCCAAGGTGCAGACACATGAGCAGCTCCGCATGCTGGTGGTCTTTACGTACGCTGACATCAATGCCGTCCATCCTGATGCCTTGACTCCATGGAAGGCCGAGAATCTCTGGCGGTTGTATATGGCAACCTCCAATTATCTGGATCGTAGCGTGGATGAAGACCGCGTGGACACGAAGATGGAGCGTGAGCTCGTCCGCCGCGTCACTGCACTTCAGCCCGCCAAGGCCGAATCTATCCGCGAGTTTCTTGATGGCTTTCCCCAGCGCTACCTGCACACGAGGACGCCGGACGAAATCCGCGTTCACTTTCAGATGGCTGAGAGAGCTCAGGACGGTTCGATACAGCTCAGCCTTCAGCAGAGCAGCGCTGACTGGGAGATAACGCTGATCGCCAAAGACCGTCCCATGCTCTTTGCGGCTATGACCGGTGCTCTCACGGGTTGGGGCATGAACATCGTCACCGCGGACGCGTTCTCTGATGCCAGCGGTATCGTCGTCGACAGCTTTCACTTTACCGATAGTTTTCGAACCCTGGAGCTCAATCCCAGCGAGCGTGAGCCGTTCCTGGAGAGCGTGCGGAAGGTAGCCGGCGGAGAGATTCCTCTGGCGAAGTTTCTTGCTGGCCGGCGCCGTACCCGAAGACGTGCGCCGCTGGTCACCGTAGAGACGGCTATCAGTTTCGATGACATCGCCTCGACTCACTGCACACTGCTGCAGGTGGTGGCCCAGGATGTTCCAGGCCTGCTTCATGCCCTCAGTGAAGCTCTCGCAACGTTTGGCTGCACCATTGAGGTCGCATTGATCGATACCGAAGGAGATACCGCCATTGACGTGTTTTATCTGACGCACGAAGGGGGCAAGCTCAGCCAGACCGATCAGGTCCAGCTGAAGGAAACGTTGCTCAAGGCGGTCAGGGATAATGCGAGCTAGGCACTTCAGTATCCTTGCGCTGTTATGCATTTCGTTAACAGTCTGGGGACAGAACCAACAGTGCACGGTCTCGAGCTTTGAGGGGGAAGTCTCGTATGGCCAGACCTATCGCCATGCGATCAACAGCAATCTGGAGCTCGTACTCGACCCGTTGCCTTCCGGGTGGCTATTGCGTGTGCTGCCGATAGGAAAACCTCGTCCGCAGCATGACTATGCCGAACTTGCGACGCCCCCTTATCAGTCGGTAACGCCATTAGCCGTCTCGACGGACTTCAGCTTTCGTGCTCAGGACGCGATTGCCTGGAATCCACGCAACTTCCGTTTTGTTGCAGAGTCTGATGCTTTCAACAGGCTCATGATGGCTTATAACAATTACATCGGGGCTCAGGATTCTGTTTCACGTCGTTCGGCAGAAGGACGGTTGACGTCCCTGGTGCAGCAGGCGCAGTCCGGAGAACTTCGCATTCTGGACGCCAGGATCGTTGCAGGCACGGCAGATCAGGCAGGCTTGGCGGCAATGGTCGCCTCGCATCTGAGTGAAACCGCCCATTCCGTGGTGACTACACACGGTGAAACGATTTCTCCTCTCGGGCGCATCACATGGTTTCGATTCCGAATATCGCTCAAGTTGCCGGAAAAGAACACACGAAATACGGTGTTCTGCAGATAAAACAGGCAACATCTCGGGTTTCACAGGCATCATGACAGATAGGGGAGATTCTGGCTGGTTCCACATTCGCGTAATCCGTTCTATATATTGAGAGTATGAGCACTCCGGCGCAGGAAACCACGAGCAATGGCCGCCCGATGAACGGGCCCGAAAAGAATGATCGCTATCTCTTTGGCAGCTTGGACAGCTTTGGCAAGAATCGCGAAAAGCTGGAAGAGGTGTCGTGGGGCTACGATCAGCCTGAGGGGGTCGTTTTGGCCTCTATGGATGCGGCCATTAACTGGGTTCGAAAGAATTCGGTGTGGCCTATGACCTTTGGCCTGGCTTGCTGTGCGATCGAGATGATGTCCATGGGCGGCTCGCGGTACGACATCGCGCGTTTTGGCGCTGAGGTCTTCCGTCCTTCACCGCGGCAAAGCGACTTGATGGTGATCGCAGGCCGTGTCTCGCAGAAGATGGCTCCCGTGATTCGCCGCTTATATGAGCAGATGCCAGAGCCGAAGTGGGTTATCTCGATGGGCGCGTGCGCAACCTCGGGAGGCGTGTTTAATAACTATGCACTGATGCAGGGCGTAAACCAGGTCATCCCGGTTGACGTCTACGTGCCAGGGTGTCCACCTCGTCCAGAACAGCTCATCTATGCCATCACCTTATTGCAGGAAAAGATTCAAAAGGAGAGGGGAACGTTGAAGAAAGCGTTGAACCTTGCCTGAGAAACTCGTTTCATGGGGTAAAAATACCGTAAAACGGGGTAGTAAGTTGAGTACCGCCCGGAATTTGTAGCTGAACCGAAACTCAGGTGCGCTACACTTTTGAGGGAATTCGTAAGCCACTGAGTCTGTAAGCATTTGAGCTCAGAGCACAACATGTAAGTATTCGCGGAGGAAATAAATGTTCGAACGCCCAGTTCGCAGTATCGGTAGACTTCTACTCGCTGCCTGCGCCGTCAGCCTTGGGGTCACCGGGCTGCAAGCGCAGACGGCTCCGGCGGCCCCGTCGGAACCCAACCCGTCGCGCGCTGATATTTTCCTGGGATACTCGTACTTCGGTACGCATAGCCCCATCAAGCCTGCCAACATCCAGTACAGCTCCATCGACCTTGGTGCGATCGGTAGCGGTGCCTATTACTTCAATAAGTATGTTGGCGGCGAAGTTGTTTTCGCGGCCCATCCGGATGGTAAGAACGATTCTCTCTATACCATTTCAGCCGGCCCGATCTTCCGTTATCCCGCCCAGAACTTTACCGTCTTCGCACACGGCTTGGTCGGTGGTGCGAAACTCGGTGGTCCGAATGGTCCTGCTGGTTACAACCCAACAATGTGGGGCACTGCTTTGACGGCTGGCGGTGGCATGGACTATGACACGCCGCTGTTCAACCATAAGCTGGGCATCCGTCTTTTCCAGGCGGATTATCAGTACATCCATGACAACTTTGGCCCCGCCAACCCCGGCGGCGGCATCTTAGGCGGACGCGCCAATATCAGCGCTGCTCAGTTGAGCAGCGGTCTTCTGTGGCACATTGGCAGCATCATTCCGCCGCCACCTGTGACCTACTCCTGCGTTGCGTCGCCTGCGACTGTCTTCCCGGGTGATCCCGTCACGGTGACCGGCACTGCCGCGAACCTTAATCCGAAGAAGACCGCGACCTATAGCTGGACCTCTGACGCTGGCACTGTTTCCGGTACTTCCAGCACCGCGAACGTTGACACCAAGTCGCTGAACCCTGGCAGCTATACCGTCAAGGGTCACGTGGAAGAGGGCAAGAAGGTCGGTCAGTTCGCCGACTGCTCGGCTCCGTTCACGGTCAAGGCCTTCGAGCCGCCGACCATCAGCTGCTCGGCCAGCCCGTCCAGCGTTCGTCCGGGTGAGTCTGCGACGATCACGGCGAACGGCGTTAGCCCGCAGAACCGTCCTCTGACCTACAGCTATAGCTCGACCTCCGGCTCGGTCTCTGGCAACGGAACCTCCGCGACACTGAGCACCGCCGGCGCAGCGCCTGGCACCGTTACCGTCACCTGCAACGTGGTTGACGATAAGGGCCAGACCGCTTCGGCCACGACCTCAGTCAGCGTTGTTGCTCCTCCTCCGCCGCCGGCTCCGAAGACCTCGAGCCTCTGCACGGTCAACTTCGAGCGTGATAAGAAGCGTCCGACCCGTGTTGACAACGAGGGCAAGGCTTGCCTCGACGACGTTGCTCTGAACCTGCAGCGCTCGTCCGATGCCAAGGTTGCTCTGGCTGGCTCCGCTGACAGCAAGGAGAAGCATGGCGATACGGTATCTTCTGAGCGTGCTCTGAACGCCAAGGAGTACCTGGTGAAGGACAAGGGTATCGACGCTTCCCGCGTTGCCACCTACACCTCCACCACCGAAGGCAAGACCGTCACCACCACTCTGATCCCTGCTGGCGCTACCTTCAGCACCAGCGGTCTGACGGAAGTGACTGAGCCGGTCAAGCCTGCCAAGCCGGTTCGCAAGCACGCTGCCAAGAAGAAGTAACACGAACCTATAAAGGCTCAGGGCCGACTGGCGATATGCCAGTCGGCCCTTGGTCTATTTAAGAGAAAATAAGTCAATGAGAAAGTCCCTTGGCGGAGCAATCCGCGTTGCTGCACTCGCCATTCCGTTTCTGGTGTCTTCCTGGATGCACGCTGTGACATGGTTCCCGTTTGGTCCTGATGGGGGTGATGCTCGTGCCTTCGCGGAGGATCCACACGATCACAAGCACGTGTATCTGGGAACAGCCATCGGCTGGATGTACGACAGCCACGACGGCGGTCGGACATGGAAGCGACTTGCTCGCCTGGGGAAGCGTGACGATCTGGTGATCGACAATATCGTTGTCGACGCTTCAGAGCCGAATGTGCTCTACGCTGGTGCCTGGGTGCTCGGCAGCACCGATGGAGCTTTCTATATCAGCCGTGACGCCGGCATGACCTGGGTAGAATCGCCCTCGATGCACGGTCAATCGATTCGCTCCCTCTCCGCTTCGCCTTCCTCGCCGAAGACATTAGTCGCCGGCACACTCGATGGCATTTTCAGGAGTTCTGACGGTGGGCAGAATTGGAAACAGATCAGCCCGGCTGGCAGCACAGAGATTCATGAGGTCGAGTCCATTGCGATCGATCCGAAGAATCCTAATACGATCTATGCCGGGACGTGGCACCTGCCGTGGAAGACGACCGATGGCGGCGTCAACTGGAAGAACATTAAAGACGGAATTATCGATGATTCGGACGTGTTTTCCATCATCGTCCATCCCAAGACTCCTTCGATTGTCTATGCCAGCGCATGCTCCGGCATCTACAAAAGCGAGAACTCCGGCGATCGCTTCACGAAGGTACAGGGCATTCCATCTTCCGCGCGCCGCACCCGCGTCCTGATGCAGGATCCGAAGCATCTCGATACCGTGTTTGCAGGTACGACGGAAGGACTCTGGCGCAGCTCCGATGCCGGTGCAACCTGGCGCCGCACCACTGACCCCACTACGATCGTGAATGACGTTTTTATCGATCCGGAAAATCCAGAACATATACTGCTCGCGACGGATCGCAGCGGCGTACTTATGAGCGATGACGGAGGTTTCTCGTTCCGCACATCGAACTCCGGGTTCACCTCTCGTCAGATTACGTCGTATGCCGCCGACTACGTTAATCCGGCCAAGCTCTATATCGGTGTCCTCAATGACAAGGGGTCCGGCGGTGTCTTCGCCAGTGCGAATGGCGGATTGACTTGGGATCAGCTCAGTTCCGGCTTGAATGGACTGGATGTTCTGGCTCTGGTGCAGGCTCCGGACGGCACCATTATCGCTGGAACCTCACACGGTATCTTCCGCCTGCAGGGAGCCGTCTGGGTTCCCAGCGGAATGATCGTCGGCAATGCAGCTACAAAGCCGGCCGCGACGCCTGTGCGGGGAGTAGCGGGCGCGGCTAAGACGCGGCATCCTATACGTCCCGTGGCGGCGCGTCCTTCAGGGCCAAGCCGTCTTCTGGATGCCCCGACCTCTTCCATGGTTCGCTCGGGCAATATGCTCTATGCCACAACTCCTCTTGGGATATTGCAGAGCAACGATTCAGGAACCACATGGCGAATCACGTCACTCACCAGTGGTGATTTCCGTTATTCCGGAGCGGCGCCGGGTGGAAACGTTGTGGTTGCCGGTCTACATCGGATCGCATTCCTGAACCCGACCACGCAGCAGTGGACTGAAGCCTCAGTGCCTCCTGGGCTCGCCCAGATCACTTCCATTGGAGTCGATGACAAAGGGCGTCTCTGGGCCGGTGGCCGTGAGGGAGTATTTCGCTCCAATACCGGAACAAGCTGGCAGGGACTCCCGGAGCTCCACGTGGCAGACATCAATAGCATCTTCTACGACGGCGTCGGAAAGCGGATGCTGATCTCGGCCAACAGCTCGACGACCCTGACGTATGCCGTGAGCCTCGCGAATGACCATATCGCGTTCTGGGATACGGGATGGCACCTTCGCTTTGTTCGTCCTGTGGGAGATCACCTCATCGGGGCTACCCTCTATGACGGGGTCGTGGTTCAGCCGCGGATGGTCGATTCCGCAGTGAGATAACCGGCTGCTGCAAGGAGGATTAGAATGGAAAGTGCGATGACAGCTACCTCAATCTCCTCGCAGCCGCGCCATGCTTTTCAGACAGACGACCCACGCCTTGAGTCCGTTGCGGACAAGGTCCTCGCCGGCAAGCGGCTGGACTATGAGGATGGCCTCGCTCTCTACCGCAGTCCGGATATTCTGGCCGTAGGCTGGCTAGCCAACTGGGTACGCGAAAAACTGCACGGAGATGTGGCGTACTTCAACGTCAACCGGCACATCAATCCGACGAATGTTTGTGTCGCAAGCTGCCGCCTCTGTGCCTTCGGCCGCAAGAAAGATGCTCCCGGCACTTACACGATGGCTCTGGAAGAGGCTTGGCAGGCTGCGGGCGCGGGTTATACCGAAGCTGTAACCGAATTTCATATCGTCGGTGGTCTCCATCCAGATCTGCCATTCCAGTACTTCATGGATCTGGTCAGCGGCTTGAAAGAGCGCTTCCCGAAGGTTCATATCAAAGCCTTCACCATGGTTGAGGTCGCATTCCTCGCCAAGCGCGCCAAACTCACGATTCCTGAAGTGCTGGAGCGCATGAAGGCTGCTGGTGTCGATTCCTGCCCAGGCGGCGGAGCAGAGATCTTCGCTGACCGCGTACGTCACATCATTTGCGACCACAAGATTGACGGCTCGGAGTGGTTGGATACGGCGCGTCTGGCCCACAAGGCCGGCCTTCGTTCTAACGCCACCATGCTCTATGGGCATATCGAGAACGAAGAGGATCGCGTCGATCATCTCTTGAAGTTGCGTGCTGTGCAGGATGAGACCAGCGGTTTCCAGACCTTTATTCCTCTGGCTTTCCATCCTGATAACACGCCCCTGGGGCATTTGCCACGTACGACCGGCATGCTTGACATCAAGCAGATTGCTGTTGGCCGTCTCATGCTGGATAACTTCCCGCATATCAAAAGCTACTGGCAGATGGTGACGCCGAAGATGGCCCAGATCTCGCTGCGTTTTGGAGCAGACGATATTGACGGCACCGTTGTTGAAGAGAAGATCTATCACGACGCCGGCGCTACCACACCACAGGGTATGAGCCGCGCAGAACTGGAACGCCTCATCCGCGAAGCCGGCCGCGTTCCGTTTGAGCGCGATACGATGTACCGCGCGGTCACTCGCAGTGAAGACAGCTTCACGATTGCGGTATAACGACTTCTTCAAACCCTATAAGCCTTTTCAGGCCTTCAGAACGATATTCTGAAGGCCTGATGTGCGAAGCAAGCGTTGAGCCATTTCTCCTGTTCGAACATGTGAATGTTGCGCGCGGTTCCCAACGGGTGCTGCATGACATCAACCTCAGCATTCGTCCCGGTGAGAACGTCGTGATTCTCGGGCCGAACGGCTGTGGCAAGTCCACACTCATCAAGGCGATGACCTGTGAGATTTATCCGCTGGTCGAGCCCGGCATGCGCGTCCGCATCTTTGGCCGCGAACGTTGGGATCTGCAGGAGCTACGGCGTCGGCTGGGTGTGGTGTCTCCGGAACTGCCAGGCAAGCCAACGCTTAAGACCACTGGCCTGGACGCTGTTGTCTCCGGCTTCTTTTCAAGTTCAACCCTTTGGCCCAATCTCACCATAACGGAGGAGATGCGATCTAAAGCAGAAGATGCGTTGCGTCTGGTCGAAGGCGAGATGCTGGGTGAAAAGTTTGTCGGACAGATGTCCGCCGGTCAGCAGCGCCGCGTCATGATTGCGCGCGCCCTGGTGCGCAGCAACGAGATGCTGCTGCTGGATGAGCCGTCGAACGCGCTGGATATCGCCGCGCAGCGCAGTCTGCGCTTGACGTTACGGCGCCTTGCACAGCAGGGAACCGGGATTCTGCTCATCACGCATCACATCGAAGACATTCTGCCGGAGATTGACCGCGTCATCATGATGCGGGATGGACGTATCGTTGCGGATGGCGAAAAACGCGATCTATTGACTGGTGAAAAGCTCTCGCAGCTCTTCGAGACACAGGTTGAGCTTCGCGAGCGCGAAGGTTTTTATTCCATGGCCTAGTGTGGGGTCCCTGAAGTTTTCGTATCAATGAAAGAGGCAGAGCGTAAGCTCTGCCTCTTCTCTTGCAACCTGGATGGGGATCTAGTGCCGCTCGCCGCTAAAGGGAATCTGAATTGGAACCAGATCAGAGTCCGGCACCCGGCTAGGACCAAGGACGGCGACGCGAGGAATGGGGCCGCGCACCATGGCTACTTCATCGCAGGCATGCAGACGAGGGCAGTTCTGGCAGTCTTTATAGATCTTGTCAGGCAGGGCCGCGCGATCCATCGTGATGCGGAAGCCGAAGTGGAAGAAGAAGTCGGGAATGCGGGTGAAGAGACATACCGAAGGGACTCCGTGGTCGTCGGCCTCCTCCAGCAGGGCACGCAGGATTCTGCCACCCGCGCCCTGACCTTTTGCCTCGGGCTTCACAACGATGGAGCGGACCTCGGCGAGGTGAGGTCCATAGAGATGCAGTGCTCCGCAGCCGAGAAAGACGCCGCTTTCAGATTCGGCAACGGTGAAATCGCGAACGTTTTCGCAGATCTCGGCATAGCTGCGGCGAAGCAGCGTGCCGTCGCCAGACAGAGAATTGACGATGTCGAAGATGTTATTCGCATCCTGCAGGCGCGCTTTACGCACTTGGGCGCCGTTGACGCGCGGGCGCGTCGACACAGTCGATTCACTGATCACACTAGACATGGACCTGCTCCTGCTGCGGAGTCAGGGCCGCGACCTTCTCGCGTGCCAGCGCCAGCGATGCTGCCACCTGTGCAGTCGCTGTGCCCCCGATGACGTCGTGACAGTCCACGGTCGCCCGCAGCGTGATGGCGTCGTGGAAGTCCGCACCAAACTCGTCTCCGAATTGTTTCAGCTCGTCCAAAGTCAGTTCGTTCAGTTCGCAGCCCTTATCTAAAGAATAACGGACTGCGTTGCCGATCTTCTCGTGCGCTTTGCGGAAGGGAACTCCCTTATGTACCAGATAGGTAGCTGCAGCCATAGCGTTCAGGTAGCCGGTAGAGGCTGCTGTCTCCATCCGGTCCAGCCGAAACTGAAGTGCGGCGGTGAAGGGAGCCATCAAGGGCAGCATTCCAGCCAGAGTAGCAGCGACCTCGAAGGTAGCCTCTTGCGTCTCCTGCATGTCTTTGTTGTAAGCCAGCGGGAGCCCTTTGATGATGGTGGCGAAGGTCGTCGCCGCACCCAGCAGACGACCGCTCTTGCCGCGCACCAATTCCGTCAGGTCCGGATTCTTCTTTTGTGGCATAGCCGAGGATCCGGTTGAAAATGCCTCCGGCAGCTCAATGAATCCAAACTCCTGGGTGGCGTAGAGCGTGATCTCCTCGGCGAAACGAGACAGATGCAAACCCAGTCCGGCAGCGCACTGAGAGAACTCCAGAGCAAAGTCGCGGTCGCTGGTGGCGTCCATGCTGTTCGCCGTCGGCGCATCGAAGCCCAGGGCCTCGGAAGCGATGGTGCGATCGAGCGCGAGCGTCGCCCCGGCGATGGCGCCTGAACCCAGTGGGCATAGATTCATCCGCTTGCGTGCATCGGCAAAGCGCGAGGCGTCCCGCAGGATCATCTGCACATAGGCCTGCAGCCAGTGAGCCAGGAGAACCGGCTCGGCGCGCTGTAGATGCGTGTAGCCGGGCATCACGGCATCGCCAGCTCTAACAGCCTGGTCCAGCAGGGCATCTGCCCATGCGGCTAGATCGGTCAACACCTGGTCGATGGCATCGCGGACAAAGAGTCGCAGATCGGTCGCGATCTGCTCGTTACGGGAGCGGCCTGTATGCAGCTTGAGCGCTAGGGTGCCGATGTGCTTCGTCAGCTCCAGCTCGACGAAATGATGCACGTCCTCAGGTGTCTCAGAAGCGAGATCCAGCGTATCCGCGTCGAAGTCCGCGCCGATGCGGTCCAGCCCGGCGAGAATCTCCTCTAGCTCGTTATCAGTCAAAATGCGGGCAGCCGCGATCATCCTTGCATGGGCCTTTGACGCACGGATCTCCTGGGGGATCAGCTGCCAGTCAAAGGGGAACGACCGCTGCCACAGCTCGAATTTGCGATTGAGCGGTTCCCGGAACCGCCCAGACCACATTTTCACGTCACAACCTCTTTCCTTGCGTCCGGTCACCTGGTTGCAAGTGACCGGACAGAGTGCGGTGGATCCTAGTTAGACGAACCGCTTCTTCGCCTTCGGAATGCGCTTGGCGCCTCCGAGCAACATCAGCAGGATGGCCTTCTGCGCATGCATACGGTTCTCCGCCTGGTCGAAGACGATCGATTGCGGACCATCTAACACTGCGTCGGTCACCTCGGCGTTGCGATGTGCCGGCAGGCAGTGCATGAAGACGGCCTGATCGTTGGCATGCGACATGAGCTCGTCGTTGACCTGGTAAGGCTTGAAGATCGGCGCGCGCTTGGTCGCCTCGTGCTCGAAGCCCATGGAGGTGCAGACGTCGGTATAGATCGCATCGGCGCCGGTTACGGCCTTGATGGGGTCCTGCGTCAGCGTGATGCTTCCACCGGTCTGCTCCGCGATCTCGATGGCCTTGTGAATCACGTCCAGCTTCGGCCCGTAGTTCTTCGGCGTCGCGATGGTGCAATGCGCTCCGAGCTGTGCCGCGGCCAGCATCAGGGAGTGGCAGACATTATTGCCGTCACCTACGTAGGTAAACTTCAGACCTTCGCAGGTGGAGAACTTCTCTTCCAGCGTCAGGAAGTCCGCAATTGCCTGGCACGGATGCTCATAATCCGACAGGGCATTGACGACAGGCACCTTGGCGGAAGCAGCCATCTCGGTGATGGTGTCGTGCGAATACGTGCGCAGAACAATCACACTCATCCAGCGTTCGAGGTTATGTGCCATATCCGCCAGGCTCTCGCGCTCGCCCAGGGGGCTCTGCGTCTGGTCGACGAAGATGGCATTGCCGCCCATGGTATTGATGGCGGCCTCGAAGGTCAGGCGTGTACGCAACGACGCCTTCTCGAAGAACATCACCATCTGCTTGCCATCGAGGGCTGTCTTGAAATCTTCCGGATGGTTTTTGACGGCATGCGCAAGCTCCATGATGGCTGCCATCTCTTCCACAGTCAGATCGGCGATCGAACATAGATCGCGGCCTTTCAAGCGCTTTGCGGCCTCGCTGAATGCGCTATCGCTTTGAATTCCCAATGATACTTTCGGCACTGCTACTCCTTCATTCCTCGGGCTCATGACAATGGTTTTGCTATCCATGGGATGCCTCACCGGCAAGCGCCGGAGACGTTGCCTCCTTAGCCTGCTTCAAAATCTCGTCCAGAGCGCTTACTGCAATGTTTACATGTTTCTTTTCGATCAGGTAAGGCGGAAGGAACCGCAATACTGTTTCGCTGGTGCGGTTGATTAGAATGCGCCGGTCCATCATCCGCCTGGCAACCTGCTTTGCCAGCTCGGCATCGTTGATCTCCGCGCCGATCATCATACCGATACCACGTACCGAGATGATTTCAGGATGCCTTGCCGCAAGGACCTGCAACTGCTCCATGAAGTAGTTGCCGACCTCGGTCACATGCGCCAGCAAACCTGAGTTCTC
Source organism: Acidobacteriaceae bacterium (assembly GCA_013361705.1). Taxonomy (GTDB): domain Bacteria; phylum Acidobacteriota; class Terriglobia; order Terriglobales; family Acidobacteriaceae; genus Terriglobus. The sequence goes on along the minus strand of JABFXN010000148.1, from coordinate 6,590 downwards.
GATCTCATCGATTACTGCCGTAGCCACGGCGCAGGCCAGCGGGCCACCACCAAAAGTGGTTCCGTGCAGACCAGGCTTCATGGCTCGGGCAGCTTCCTCGTTGCAAAGCATGGCGCCCATCGGCAGGCCGCCTGCCAGCGGCTTTGCCAGGGTTGTAATGTCAGGCTGAATACCGAAGTGCTGGTACGCCGTCCACTTGCCGGTCCGGCCCATGCCGCTCTGAATCTCGTCGGCCAGCAGCAGGGCGCCGGTCGAGTCGCACAGCTCACGTGCTGCCGCGAAGAACTCGTTGGAGACAGGGTGAATGCCTCCCTCGCCCTGCAGCACCTCGATGCAGATGCCGCAGACATCGTCGGAGAACTTTGCCTTCAGATCCTCAATGTTGTTAAAGCGCACGAACTCGACATCGGGCATCACCGGAGCGAAGGGCTCGCGGTACTTGTCCTTATGCGTTGTGGCAACCGATCCCATCGTCCGGCCATGGAAGCTGTGCTCCAGGGCGAGGAACTTCGTTCCGATCGTCTTGCCCTCTTCGCGCAATACGCCGGCGTGGGCGCGGGCGAGCTTCAGCGCCGCCTCCCAGGCCTCGGTGCCCGAGTTGCAGAAGAAGACCCGGTCCATGCCGGTCAGCTCAGTCAGTTTGAGCGCGAGTGTGGCAGTACCTTCATGAAAGAACAGATTCGAGGTATGCAGCAGCTTCTTCGACTGCTCCGCGATCGCATTCTCAATCGCCGGATGTCCGTACCCGAGGGCCGAAACACCGATACCGCTCAACAGGTCCAGGTAGTCGTTGCCTTCGCTGTCGCGCAGATAGACGCCCTTGCCGCTTACAAACATCACCGGATTGCGTTCGTAGGTCTCAAGCAGGAACTTCTTTTCCGCTGCCTGAATCGATGCAAGGTCCATTTTCTTCACCCTTTCTTGGTTATCCATCTCTACGCCACCATCACTTCTGTACCGTCGTTGACTCGTGTATGGACGAGGTCCGGCAGCACGCATGCTGCCTCCGCCGGCAAAATTCGAACCCGCTTTACACCGCCCAGAAGCGCATCCTTGCACGCCTTCAGCTTGGGCAGCATCCCACCGGAGATCACCTGGCTCTTCTCGAGCTGAGGAATCTCCTTCAACGAGAGCCATCGCATCACCGCTCCGTCCGCTCCCTTCACTCCGGGAACGTCGGTCAGGAAGACCAGGGCATCAGCCCTAGTGGCAACAGCCGCAGCCGAGGCCATCTCATCTGCGTTTACGTTGTAGTACTCACCGTCAAAACCTAAAGCAATGGATGAGATAACCGGGATGGCTCCCATCTTCCAGATAGCGTCGAGCCACGTCGGATCGGTCGCGGCGATTTCGCCGACAAAACCCAGATCCGGGTTGGTCTTCTTCTTCCGTGCGCGGAAGACATTGCCATCGCCGCCGGCGAGACCGACAGCCTGTTGGCCGAGCTGGCCTAGAGCCGCGACCAGCGACTTGTTGACACGGCCCGCCAGCACCATCAGCGCAGCATCGCGAGTCTCGGCGTCAGTGACGCGCAGCCCATGGATAAATTCACTCTTCTTGCCCAGAGCCGCCAGCGTCTTGGTTAGCTGTACACCGCCACCATGCACCACGGCCACCTGGTGGCCATCCTTAGCCAGCTCCACAATGGCGCGCGCGCAATCCATCCGCAACTTCTCGTTCTCCAGGCCCGCACCACCCAATTTCACGACGTACTTCACAGCAGGCCCTCCTCTTCCTTCCATCCACACATCACGTTCATGTTCTCCACGGCTTGTCCCGCCGCGCCCTTCAGCAAATTGTCGAGACAGCTCACCAGCACCATGCGTCGGCCGTCGGCAGCAAGTTCAAATCCCAGATCGCAGTAGTTTGTCCGTACGATGTACTGGATCTGCGGTAGGCTCCCGGCCTTGAAGACCCGTACCAGCGGATGGCCGGCATAAAACTGCCGGAAGACTTGTTCCACGGCACCCGTGTCCATCCGGGACTTAAGCCGCAGATAGATTGTCGACAGAATGCCGCGCGGAATCGGTAGCAGGTGCGGCGTGAACTGCAGCGCCTCGGCCGGCAGACCGACTTGCTCCAGCACCTCGCCTGTGTGCCTGTGTCCGAAGACGGCATAAGCGCTCAAGTTGTCGGCGGCATGCATAAAGTGTGTCTTTGCTGTCGGAGCCTTGCCGGCGCCGCTCACGCCGCTCTTGGAGTCGCAGACGATGCCATGTTCGATATCCACCAGCCCCGCTGCAACCAGAGGCCGTAGCGCCAGAATGATACTGGTGGCATAACAGCCAGGGTTGGCGACCAGCCGCGCATTGCGGATGGCGTCATGATGCAGCTCCGGACAGCCGAAGACTGCTTCCGTATCCAGCTTCGCCGCCAGCTCCGCATCGGCATCGTGCAGCTTATAGACCGCCCGGTTGGAAGCCGACTTCAGCCGCCAGGCGCCGCTCAGATCCACCACGCGAAGACCGGAATTCAGAATCTGAGGTACCCACTCCCGCGACTGCTCATGCGGCGTCGCCAGAAAGATGATCTCCACGCCGGCGGCCTTCAGCTCGCTCCAGGTGGGGTAGGGAACTACAGGCAATTCCTGTTCGTCAATGCTGTAAAGATGCGGCTGCAGCTCGCTCAGTGTGGTGGCCTCGCGGCCAATGAAAATGGGCCTGGCCTCTTGTAGCCGGGGGTGCTTCAGTAGCAGCCGTGCCAGCTCTCCGCCGGCATAGCCGCTAACGCCCGCAAGCGCCGTGCGTACGCTGCCTGTCGTTGCCGTCAATTCCGTCTTTACCTCTGTCGCCGTCGTCATCTTCTTATCTAATCAGCTCCGCAATCCGCGCGGTTATAGTTTTGGCCTGCTCGATATCGCCGCAAATCACCAGCACCGTATCGTCCCCGGCAATCGTTCCTACAATTTCATCCCAGTCTTCATAATCCAGGCCGGCAGCTACAGGCTGGGCTCCACCAGTCGTCGTGATGATGACGACCTGGTTCATCGCCTGCCGTACCTCCAGACCGAAGCTCTTCAATAGGTCATTGATCTCCGGAGAGCGGTCATCTTCGGCTACTGCGGAATTGGCGAGCGTATACCCATTCGGGCCCTTGTAGAGGTTCAACTCGCGCATGTCCCGGGACAAGGTTGCCTGCGTGACGTTGAAACCGCGCTTGGCCAGCTTTCTGCGCAGCTCATCCTGGCTGGTGACCGTCGCTGTCACCAGGAGCTCTCGAATTGCACTGTGCCGTTGCTGTTTCATACTGAATTTCTATTCACCCGTCCTGCATCCTCCGCCGCTTTGAACAGCAGAAAAACGCAGCACCTGCTTTTGAGGGCCGGCACTACGTTGGTGATGCATAAAAATACAAGATCATGTATAAATATTCACAGCCGCTATGTCAAGTGCCTGGCGGTGTCGCTCTCAGGTCGAGATCCATGCCTCTGGACGATGTTTCGGGGCGGTGAAATCGGCGTAGAATAAAGACTGGACTCCCAGTAGTACCGCTTTTCAGGCGAATGTATACGCGCCATCGCGAGCGTCTACCTGCAGGTGTCCCCGAATGACAGGAAGGCTTTACCCAGGTTCATCGCTATGAAGATGTCAGTGCCCTCGCTTCTCGACTCTCGCTTTGACCATGACTCCTGCGGCGTTGGTTTCGTCGCTCAGGTGTCTGCCACGCCGTCGTACGACATTCTGGCCAAAGCTCTGACCGCCCTTGCCCGTCTCGCCCACCGCGGCGCAGTTGCGGCCGATGGCAAATCGTCGGATGGCGTAGGCATTATGGCCGCCGTACCGCGTGCGCTGCTTCTGGACGAGCTGAAACTTGACCTGCCGGCGGGCAAACCGCTTGCCGTCGGCATGTGCTTCCTGCCGGTGGATTCCGCCAAAACGGAGGCCGCCATTGTCCGTTCCCTGGAGCTTCAGTCGTTTAAGGTTCTGGCGTGGCGTACGGTGCCGACCCGTCCGGAGACGCTGGGTGAGATCGCCCTCTCCACCATGCCTGTCATCAAGCAGGTGATCGCCACCACCGACGACACTTCCACGGACGTGGAGCGTCGCCTGTACCTGGCGCGCAAGAAGTTTGACGGCTTCCTGGCTTCGGGTGAGGCCGACGGATACCTTTGTTCGCTCTCGACCCAGACCATCGTCTACAAGTCGATGTGCGCTGGCCGGTTGCTCCCCGAATTCTTTCCCGACCTGGCCAATCAGGCATTTGTGACGTCCTTCGCGCTCTTCCATCAGCGCTACGCCACCAACACCACGCCGACCTGGCACCGCGCACAGCCTTGTCGGGCTCTGGCGCATAATGGCGAGATCAACACTGTCTGGGGCAACCGCGCCCGCATGGCTGCCCGCGATGCCACCCTGCCTGACGAGTGCAAGCCGATTCTGACGCAGGGCGGTTCCGATTCCACCTCTCTTGACGAGACCGTCGAGTTGCTTCGCTACAACGGCCGTACGCTCCCTGAGTCCCTTCGCATGCTGGTACCTCCGGCCTACACCGCGAAGCCCTCTTCCTTCCTGCAGTACCACGTCGATATGGCTGAGCCCTGGGATGGCCCTGCTGCACTCGGCTTTGCCGACGGTAAGGTCGTCGGTGCGGCCCTGGACCGTAACGGTCTGCGTCCCTCGCGCTATGCCGTCACCAATACCGGTATCGTCGTTGCCGGATCTGAGGCCGGCCTGGTTGACCTTGATCCGAATACGGTAATCGAGTCCGGACGTCTTGGTCCTGGTGAGATGTTCGTTGTTGATCTGATCGAGCACAAGGTGCTGCACAACGACGAGCTCTTCGACCTGTTCGATGCAGACCCGACCTACCAGCAGCTCCTCGCCGAGCAGACCCCGCTGGTCAAGGCGGATATCGCCGATACACGCGACCTGAAGTCTCTGCTGCCGATTCACCTTGCCTTTGGCTACACCAAGGAAGAGGTCCGCATGATCCTCGCGCCGATGGCGACCGAGGGCAAGGATCCGGTGTGGTCAATGGGTGACGATACGCCGCTCGCATTTCTGGCGAAGGCTCCGCGTCCGCTCTATGCCTACTTCCGCCAGCGCTTCGCCCAGGTAACCAACCCCGCGATTGATCCGCTGCGTGAGGCCTGCGTGGTTTCGCTGCATACACGCCTCGGTCCGTGGTCGCATATGCTCGACAAGCATGCTCCGCTGCCGGGTCTCTCGCTGTTCTCCCCGTTCCTCTCACTGGGACAGGCCGCTGCGCTGCGTGAGCACAAGTACGATCACGCCGCCAACCTGAAAACAGTCGAGCTGCCGTGTCTCTTCGATGCAACGACGACCCTCGAAGCAGGGCTCGAAGCAGTCGGCGAGCACGCTGTGAGCCTGGTGCACAACGGCGCCGGCATTCTGCTGCTGACCGACCGTGGAGCTTCGTCCGCCTCGCTGCCGATCCCCATGGCGATGGCCACTGCCTATGTCAATGTGGTCCTGATCATGGCAGGCCTGCGCGCTAACGTGGGTATCGCTGTAGAAGCGGGAGACTGTCGCGACATTCACCACGCCGCCGTCCTCATCGGCTACGGTGCAGGTGCGGTCTGTCCGTGGCTCGCCCTCGAAAGCGGCCGTGCTCTTACTCCCGCCGGAACCGACCCCTACGAGTCCGAGAAGAAGATGCTCAAGTCGCTCGATACGGGGCTCGCTAAGATCATGTCGAAGATGGGTGTCTCGGTCGTCGACTCCTACCGCTCGGCCCACCTCTTCGACATCCTCGGTCTGCACATCAGTGTCGTCGATAAGTGCTTCCCGGAGACGCCGGCTCCTATCTCGGGCATCGGCTTTGCGGAGATCGAGCAGCAGCTTCGCAAGCTTTGGGGCGCAGAACTTGGAACAGATCTCACCGATCCGGGCTGGGTTAAGTTCCGCCGCGCCGACGGCACCGAGCCGCACGGCTGGGCTCCTCCGCTGGTGAAGGAGCTGCAGACGGTCGTGGGCTCGGCTCGTAATGTGCCCGCCGCTGCCGACCCCGCTGCTGCCTTCCAGATCTATACGCAGAACGTCGCCAACCGCGAACCCGCCTTCCTCCGTGATCTGCTGGAGATTCGTCCTGCAGGACCGGAGCTGCCTGTCAGTGCAGTCGAAGCGCCGGAGAAGATGTATCGCCGCTTCATCGCGTCGGCAATGTCGCTCGGCTCGCTGAGCCCAGAGGCCCACTCGACCATCACGCTGGCCATGAACACCCTTGGCGGCAAGTCCAATACGGGCGAGGGCGGAGAAGACCCCGGTGTCTACAAACCGAGCCCGGTTGTCTCCAGCTTCCGTACGCCTGGCGGTGGTGTCGTGACCATGGCCCGCAACGAGAGCGAGGGCAGCGTCGCTGTCGCTGAGCCGATTGTTGAGGCCCCGGCGATCCACGGCAAACTGAACAACAAGATCAAGCAGGTCGCCAGCGGACGTTTTGGTGTTACAGCCGAGTATCTGGCCAACGCTGAGGAGATCGAGATCAAGGTCGCTCAGGGCGCGAAGCCTGGTGAGGGCGGACAGTTGCCCGGGCACAAGGTCTCCGGCCTGATCGCTCGTCTGCGCCACGCTCAGCCTGGCGTGCCGCTGATCTCTCCGCCTCCGCACCACGACATCTACTCGATCGAG
>JABFXN010000172.1 GCA_013361705.1 Acidobacteriaceae bacterium | reverse complement strand
AAGCAGGAGCCGTTGATGATCGTGGGACAGCCATAGAGCGTGCTGTTGAAGGTCGCCTGTCCCAGCACCGACTGGCGGAGCTGCGAGTCGCGGACGTTGCCGTTGTAACCGAAGTCCGTGAAGAACGCGAAGACGACCTGGTTGATGATCGGGATGCGATATTCCACGTTTCCGGTAATACCGGTATCGGCGCCCACCGAGACCAGACGATAGACCGGCAGCGGAACATGAATCGCTCCGAGGTCCTGGTTCGTGGGATCGCGCGGCACCGTGGTTCCATCCGGATTGGTGAGGTTGAACTCCACCTTGGTCGGGATGTAGGTGTACGGCGACGAAGAGCGGACGTCGAAACCGCGAACGTCAGACTCGCCGCCACCGTAGACACGGTTGAACGGCGGAGCCACCTGGCCACCAAAGCCCTCGACGTGCGATACCTGGATTCGGTAGCCGAGCACATTGTGGCCGTCGCGATCGATGCGAAGTCCCTTCATCGGGAAGAACTGGCGCCAGGTCGCAACCGGCGAGAAGTACTTCACGTTACCGCCCGCGCCGGCAACCTGGATCGCGACGTTGAAATCCTTACCGGAGTGGGGGCCGACTGCACGGTCGATCGACGAGAAGGTGAAGCTAGGCGTAATGACCGAACTGATAATGCCCGAAAGCTGGTTCGATCCCTGGATACCGGAACGGAAGGCCAGTGACTGGAACAGATTGCGGGTATTGTCGTTGAACGTTGAGATCGTCGACCGCTGCAGCGAGTACGAGAGACCGATACGCGTCACACCCGAGCGGTTGAAGAGCTTACGCAACGGATAGCTAGCCGAGATCGACAGGCCCGTCGATGCCTGGTTGTAGTTGGTCAGAAGCGACTGTTGCGCCTGCGACAGGTTCTGTGAGATCGAGCCGCCGGCTGCGCCGTATGCCTTCGACGGGTTGTAGTCGAACTTGGACTGGAAGACCTGCAGACCGAGGGACAGCGGCTTGTTGCGGAAGTAAGGCTCCGTGAAGCCGAAGCTCAGGTTGCGCGATAGATCACCGGCATTCGCCTGCACCGAAAGCGTCTCACCCAGACCGAGGAAGTTGTTGGTCTCATAGTTCAGACCGATAAAGCTTCCTGAAGCACCGGAGATACCGCCGTTCAGGCCGATGGAGTTCTTGCCCTTCTCCTTCAGCTTCAACAACAGATCCACAGTGCCGGCATCGTTATTGGTGCGGGTCTCGGAGTCCTGCTCGACCTTCAGCGCCTCGAAGTAATTCAACTGGTTCAGGCGAAGCAGCGACAGCTCCCATGCCTGGGCGTTATACACCGCGCCTTCTTCCAACATCAGTTCGCGGCGAATTACGCGGTCGCGGGTAATGCTGTTGCCCGAAAACTCGATGCGCGAGACCTTGAACTGCTTGCCCTCATCGATATCGATGTCCAGGAAGATGAGGTTCTTCGCTTCATCAAAGCGCGGCGTCGGCGATCCGACGAAGTTGATGTAGCCCAGCCCACCGTATGCCTTACGCAGATTCTCCAGGCCTTTGCCGAAGAGGGTCGCCGAGAACCACTCGCCATCCTTCTGCGCGAACTGTGCACGCAGAGCTTTCATATTGGTGATGGCTTTGTTGCCAGTAAAGGCAATGCCACCCAGACGGTAGCGCTTACCCTCTTCCACCGGCATCAGAATGTCGATGCGCTTACCCTTCGACGGACGCAGTGTAAAGATATTGATGCCGCCGGCATCGCGTACTCGCGTCTTGGGCTCCGAGGTGAGCGCCTTGAAGTAGCCGCGGTCACGGTAGGCCATCTGAACACGCTGCGCGTCTTCGTCGAGCTTCGATGCGTCAAAGGTGCGGGCAAAGATGTTTTCCAGGATGATCGACTTCGGAATACCGATCGGCCGCAGGTTCCGCATCGCCTGACGCAGCGTACGCGAGCCCACGTTGTCGTTGCCGACAAAGTCGATGTGACCCACCTTCACCGTCGGACCTTCCTTCACCTCGAAGGTGAGGGAGACGCGTGCCGGAGGCAGATTCTTCACCACCGTGCGGATAGTGGCGAACTGGTGGCCGTGTTCGGCCAGCAGCTCCTTCAGTACAACCTCGGCGCGCTTCACCTTGGTAGGGTCATACTGACTCTCCACCGTCAGGCCGACCTTGGCCTTCTTGAAGCGCTCCAGAATGTCCGAAGTGGTGACCGCATTCACACCCTTGTAATTGATGTCGTTGACCGTGGGCTTCTCACGCACGTACCAGATGATCTGGGTGCAGTTCGGCTTGTCCTGCTTCTCGGCACGGAGATCTTCGAAGTAGCCCGTGTTCCACAACGAGTTATAGTCGCGCTCGATCATCGACTCGTCGTAGATATCGCCCTCATGCGAGAACAGGCGGGCGAGAACGGATTCTTTCGGAATGCGGCGATTGCCGATCACCTGGATCGAGCAAAGCGCCCTCGGATTGCCCTGAGCTACCGGCCCGGTGGTAAAGGTCGAACCAGCATTTTGTGCCGCAGCAGAGCCGGCGGCAACAGCGCCCAGGCCCAACAGCAACATACCCGCGCGAACACGGCTGCCAAAGGCAATCGCGCGGTTCCGGCCAGAGTGCGAACGCACATCCGTGAAAGCTTGATTCAGAAACTTAGCGGAAAAGATACGCGCGTCCTCACTGCTCGGAAAATACCTCCCCAAATCCATGTAGGGGAAAGCTTCATTATATGGGACGGGCGCTCCCTTCTGAAGAGAGCGGAACCTGATTCAGAAGCAGAGAACAAATGTAGCTGCACCATACCTGGTGCGCAGCCCAAATTCGCCCTCACACCAGGCGCTCTATCCCGTAGACGGAGTGATGGACGGGCAATCGCGAACCTCTGACTACAGCCCACTGGAGGGCAGTACGTAATGTTCCGTAAAAATGAAGGCCGCTCTTACGAGCGGCCTTTTGGTTTTGCGCCGAAGGCGCCTCCGCCTGGGACGGCTAGTCTTAATCCCCGGCGACGGTCTCTTCGTCCTGCACCTTTGCCGGAGCGGCGGGCTTGATCTCACCCAGGGAGATGAAGCCGGGCTGTTCCTGCTCCTTCAGAATCTCCTTGCGGTAGAGCTTGGCCATCTGCGCGTTGACCGCATCCTGCTTCAGCTTGGCGTCGCGAGCCCGGATCTTCTCTTCGCGGGCGTTCTTGGCGATACCGGACTTCTCGAAGGTATCGTTCGCGGCGGAGTCGACGTGAGCCTGGTTCAGGACCAGATCGTACTTGTCCTGACGCTCCAGGCCGACCTTCTTACCACCGGCGAAGATCTCGTGACGGCCATGCTCCTCGTACCACTTAGTGAGGGTGGAAGTCATGTGCATCTTCTCGATGATGTTGCGCCAGCCGATGCCGGTGTTGTATGCGCAGAAGGAGATCTCGCCTTCCTGGGTGGCGTACGGGATGATGCACTGCTCGGTCCGGCGGAAGTCGTAGTTGAACAGGTCCTGGAACCACATGCCTGCGATGAACAGGAAGTTCCAGCGGTCAGCGCGGCGCTTCTCGATGTCAGCCATCGTGCGGTCACCGGTCACCTTGCCGTAGTTGCGGCCGGTGGCGCCGAAGCACTTGTCGAACTTCTGCAGCAGGTCAAGGATGCGGAAGTGTGTGGGCGACTTCGTCGGGTCGTAGTTACGCAGCAGCGCAAGCGAGACACCCACGATCGAGAGGAACTTGCCGCGGGCGGCGTCGTTCACCTTGGCAACATCCTTGGCCAGCTGAACGGCATCGAGGAACGAGGTAACCGGAACGGCTTCCTTGGTCTCCTTGTCGATCATCAGCGCCATACCGATACCGCAGTTCGGGTGGCAACCGCAGGAGAGCTGGCCCCACTCGTGGTCCGGTCCGTGCACCAGGTCGGCCCAGTCCGAGAAGGTCGACATGAAGCTGATCGGGAACCAGTCGCGGGTGCTCTCACCCAGACCCGTCTGATTGCGGATGTCGTGCGCGAGGTGGCTCAGCGTATAACGCTGCGCGTGACGGCGCTCATCGGAGACCTCTTCGTCGCGACCGGTAAACGAAACCGGCTGGAACGACAGGAAGTTGATCTTCTTCGGGTTATCCAGGGCGAACTGGATAATGCGGCCTACCTGCTCGTTGTTGATGCCGTTGACGATGGTCGTTACGGGAACGATGTCCACGCCGGCCTCGTGCAGGTTATGGATGGCCTGAAGCTTTACGTCGAACGCATTGCCGACCTTACGGTGCGAGTTGGCGGCGTTGCCGATACCGTCGAACTGCAGGTAGGCATAACGCAGGCCAGCCTCGGCGGCAGCCTTGGCAAACTCCTTGGACTTGGCAAACTCGATGCCGTTGGTCGCAGCCTGCACCGAGTTGTAGCCGACCTTACGGGCATAGGCGACAGCGTCCAGGAAGTAGGGCGACAGCGTCGGCTCACCACCGGAGAACTGCACCGACATCTGGCGGCGCGGCTTGATGGTGATGGCGTTGTCCAGCATGGTCTTGATCTCGTCCCACGTCAGTTCGTGAACGAAGCCCACCTGGTTGGCGTCCATGAAGCAGGGGTCGCACATCATGTTGCAGCGGTTGGTCAGGTCGATGGTCAGAACCGAACCGCGGCCGTGCGTCACGGTCGAGGTGCCGTGATTGTGCAGCTTGGCGTCATTGTGGGCGCGAATGTCGCGGCCCGGGAAGACGTCCTCGAGGTGCTTCATCATGGCCGGGTCAATGGACATGACGTCTTCAAAGTGACCGTGCTTCGGACAATCCTTCACCATCAGGATCTTGCCGTCGCGCTCGATGATCTGAGCCTTGATCTCGCCGACCTTCTCGTTCAGCAGGATCTCGTGGGGCAGCTTGCCGTCCAGGATCTGCTGGCGAATCTCAGGAACGCACTTCGGGCAGAGAGAATCGGTCGTACGAGGCCAGCCAAGGGGAGGCTTCTCCTTCTGGTAGCTCTTCAGCAGCGGCTTGTCGCTCCACTTCGGTGTAAACGATGCGTTGGGGCTGATGCTGTTCAGCTTGTCAAAGATCGCCCACGCGCCTTTGGCGGCGTAAGTGATTGTCTTTTCTGCCAGTTTGGTGGCTCTTGCCATTTCGCTCCCTCTCGGATTGGGTCGGTTTGGTCTTGGTAAAACAGCGTTGGATGAGGCGTTTCCTCTCTCCAGACGCGAATTCCTTGAGTCTAGACGCAACGCGCATCCCGCGCGAGTGCGTTGGCTGGTTCCGCTTCGGGCCTAGGCCCTTTCCAATAAGCGGTTTACAGCACGATCAGCCTACGACCTGTGGAACCGAAAGCATAGGTTTCTACCCCGAATGGCAGAATCGTGCAGCGAACGGGGAAATGGAGAGGCAAATGGGAAGGCAAAACCGGAGCCGGAGCGTCCAGATCAAGCAGCGACCTGGACCTGCTCCGCCTGCGCGCTAAAGCTGGGCAAAGAGACCCAGCACACCAATAACCGTAACCAGGGCCGCCAGCAGGAGTTGAATCCACCGGCTGTACGATCGCCTGACATATGGGATTCTCTTTGCCGAAGCGGCAATCGCGGCCTCGCCGAAGAGGCTTCCGTCGCCGGCGGCAGCAGGCGTAACCTCGCCCCGGATCGTAGCCATCTCCATGTAAGGCGACAGTCCGCGACGATACCAGCCCTCGATCGTGACCTGCTCTCCGATCAACTGGTCGGCATCCTTCAGACCAAAGATCAGCCGGGCAAAAGGAATTGATTGCCGGTTCAGCATGAAGAGAAATCCGGTTTCGTCCCGCACCACCAGGTCCGGACTCCAGAAACTCCCGGGAATTCCGCGCCCCACAATCTCTCCCTGAACACGGATCGCACGCGGCCGCATCTCGTTCACTTCCAGATCGCTGAGCAATTCCCCAATCTTCCGGTCGGTGAACGTGCCGCGATATCGAAATGCAATCCGTCCCATCCATGTCGTTCCGGACCCGATGAGAAGGAGGCCAAGCAAATAACGCGGCTGTGAAAGATGCAGCCACTGGAAGAGCGTGGTACGCGCCGATCCCCAGAAAGCAAGGATTCCCAGTGCCACCGGAGCTGCCCAGAAAAACAGTTCAATCGGAAATCCGCCCCATCGAATGCGTCCCTGATTCGCACTGGGATACTCCACTGCGAGATGATTCGCTTCGGCATATCGATTCAGAGCCCGGATACGGAGTGCGGTCAACGGATGGGTCGAATTCAGTTCATAAAAACGCGCCCAGGGACTGGTGAGATCCCACTCCATAACCATCGCCGCCTGTTGAGGATTGGCCTGAATCAGACCGAAGGCTCCACCAGGGTGAGCACTGGAAATGCCCATCAGGGCCAGAGTGCGCCCCATGTGGCGCTGCGCCTTCGCATACGATTTATCCCCGGAATACCCCTTCTTCTGAGACTGCTGAAACTCACCCTCCACTTTCACCATGCCGTAGGCAATCTTCACAAGGGCGGAGGCCAGTTGCGATGGAGCCTTGGTCACGCACGCTGAATAGTGATCAGCGTAGTATTCCCGCAGACGATTCAACTGCAGCACAAGAAACTGCCCCACCCAGTAAGCCGCATACGCACACCATGCGACAGCACGCAGGTTTTCGACGCGACGTGTCCAGACATAAATCTGATACAACACCATTGGAGCCGCTGCCGCCAACGTCATTACGATGAAATCATTGTGCTCCACATGCCCAAGTTCGTGCGCCAACACAGCATTGGCCTCATCCGGGGTAAGCATTTGCAATAACCCGTCGGTAACCACAATCGATGCGTCGCCACGAGTCCGGCCAAATGCAAAGGCATTTGGCGTGCCGCTGTAAATGACACCCAGGCGCGGTAACTTCAAACCCCGCTCCCGGCACATGTCCTCCAGGAACTGTCGCTGTACCGCCGGCATTGCTTGCGGTTCCCAATCAATATTGAGAATCCTGCGAAGGATAAAAGGAGCTAACAGATATTGAAGGGTAACCATCCCCACGGCGAACAGAATTCCCGACCAGAGGGGAGCGGCAGAGTGGATAAGGGCAACATCTCCAATGGCGAAGATGAGACCGTACAAGGCAAGCAGAACAAGAAGCGAGTAGCTCAGAAACTTCAAAGGGATTTCCCCCGGACTGATGATTGTGCGAGGAGTGTAGCCTGTCGCAATCGACCTGTCTGCTGATTTTCATGGGCTTTTTTGCGGACCATGGCGCATTCATCCCTGCCGCGCGTCCAATACACTGATATTCAGTGTTTATGAACCGTCTCCGTCTCCTCTCCAGCTTCGTTCTGCTTGCCGGCGCCCTCGGCTGTCACGCGCAGAAGCTCTCGCCCGCCGATGCCAGGCGCGTCGAGGTGCTGATCCGCAATAAGTTCAATGTTCCCCCCTATTACGACGTCACCATCGGGGAGCGCAGGAAGTCGGAGATGCCGGGCTTCGACACGGTTACGGTCACCTTCACCAATCTCGAGGCGGAACAGACTGCTGCCGCCACCAAGAATTTCGACTTCCTGATCTCACAGGACGGCAAGACCTTCGCTCAGCTCAACCGCTATGACATCCCGCAGGACCCTGGTGCCGGAATCAGCGACGGCAACCGCCCGGCCCGCGGCGGCCCGGCATCGGCCCCGGTCCACATCGTGATCTACGACGACCTGCAGTGCCCCTTCTGCGCCCGCATGCAGGCGCAGCTCTTCACAGCCATACTCGAGCGGTACGGCTACAAGGTGCACATCTTCTATAAGGACTTCCCCCTGGGCCAGCACCCCTGGGCCGTCCATGCCGCCGTCGACGCCAATTGCCTGGCCGAGCAGTCCGCACCCGGCTACTGGTCACTGGTCGATAACGTCCACGCGCACTATGCCGACGTCCCGCCGCTCAAGCCCTCTGCCGATAAAGACGCCAAATCGGCAGACGCGGTGAAGCCCGCAACCGACCTCCTCGACAAGTGGACTCGTGACGAGGCCGTGAAGCAGAAGGTCAACCTCGAGAAGCTGAATGCCTGCATCGCGAAACAGGACGACTCTGCCGTGACCGCCTCTATTAAGGAGGGCGACTCTCTCGGAGTCGACGCCACGCCGCAACTATTCATCAACGGAGAACGTCTTGCCGGCGCGCTTCCTCTCAAATATGTCTATAAAATGATCGATGGCGCGCTACTGGCTGCGGGAGTCACTCCCCCTCCGGCGCCCGTCGATCCGCCCGCCGCGCAGAAGCCGGCCGGCAACTAAGCTGGAGATCAAGGTCTAACGTGCCACGTCTTACCAAGCAACATACGCTCGCCGGAATGCTTCTGCTCACATTCGTCGCTGTTGGCTGCAACCGTCAGCCTGCGGCCGATGTGGTCGCCACCATCAACGGCAAACCGATCGCGAAGGCTGAGCTGGAGAAGTATTACAAAGGCCAGCTTGGCGACTCGCAGCAGACGCCCTCGCAGGAACAGGCCGACTCCATGCGCCTCAACGTCCTCCGCAACCTGATCGACGAGGAGATCCTGCAGCAGCGCGCGGCCAAAATGAACCTGACCGCCACCAATGAAGAGGTCGACGCGAAGGTGGCCGAGATGAAGGCGCCGGTCAGCGAAGAGCAGTTCAATCAGCACCTCAAGGACTCTGGTCTTACTCTGGACGACCTGAAGCGCGATGTCCGCCGCTCGCTTACCACCGAGAAGCTGCTGAATAAGGAGATCAACTCCCGCATTACCGTCTCCGATGGCGATGTCTCCAGCTACTACAACCAGCACAAGGCCGAGTTCAACCTGATCGAGACCCAGTACCACCTGGCGCAGATCATCGTTACCTCTCAGCCGGCGCCGCAGCAGCAGCAGATTTCAAACCTGCAGGCCAGCAAAGCCGGTAATGATGCTGAAGCCAAGAAGAAGATCCAGGCACTGAAGAACCGCCTCGACTCCGGCGAGGACTTTGGGACGTTGGCCATGAACTTCTCTGAGAGCTCCCAAACCGCTCCCAACGGCGGCGATATGGGCTTCTTCTCGGAATCGCAGCTCCGCTCCGATGCTGACCTCTTCAGTGCCATCTCGAAGCTGACGCCCGGTAAGGTAACCGACATCATCCCCGTCCCCGAAGGTCCTGGCTCGAAGCGCATCATCGGCTACGCCATCTTCAAGCTGGTTTCCCGCGAGCCCGCCGGCCAGCGCAATCTGAACGATCCTGCCGTTCAGCAGGCCATCCGCCAGCAGTTGAAAGACGGCCGCTCCCAGCTCCTGAAGAACGCGTACTTCGAGATGCTGCGCGACGAAGCCAAGGTAAGAAACTACTTCGCCGAACAGGTCTTCAAGAACGAATCGAAGTAAAGAAGTAGATCAGTTCAACAAAGCCCGGCCCAACGGCCGGGCTTTTTCATCCCTGTCGGTGGAGCACGACATCCTCCCTCACCCGGCCATACCTCTTCAACTTTTAACTTTCAACTTTTAACGCGTGCCGCCCACGCCAACGACGGCCATGGCCCCCCTCCTGCCCATACACCTTTACAATCCCTCCATGGCTTCCGATTGTCTCTTCTGCAATATCGTCGCCGGCGAGATTCCCGCCAAGAAGGTCTACGAAGACGCGAACCTTCTCGCCTTCCACGACATCGACCCCAAGGCGCCCACGCACGTCCTTCTGGTCCCGCGCCGCCATATCAACTCACTCGCAGCCATTTGCAGTGAAGACGCCGGAACCATGGCGGAGCTGCTCTGTGCCGCACCCACGATCGCCGCACAACTCGGTTTGACCAATGGCTTCCGTACCGTCATCAACACTGGCCCGGATGGAGGTCAGACCGTCGGCCATCTGCACCTGCACATCCTCGGCGGCCGCCCGATGCACTGGCCCCCAGGCTAAATTCGCAGGCGCGACCCGACAAAACATGGGTGAGGCATAACGATCACCTCACCCATGCAATACCTCTTCAACTTTTAACTTTGAACTTTTAACGAGCGCTACCAGCGCTCCCGCTAGGCTTGTCATCTGCCGGAAGATCCCCAAGCGCATACTGAATCCCCGCCAACATGTGCTGCAGATATACGGGCATGGCGTACACGTGTTCGTTGTGGCCCAGCGCCTCATAGAACACGCGGCCTTTCCCCTCGCGCCGAATCCAGCTCAACGCATAATCCCCATCCGTACGCTTCGTCGCCGCCGGCTCCTTCGCCTTATCGGCATCGCTCATTTTGGCGTAGTCGATGCTGGTCAGCACGTGGACGTTCTTCCGCGAAAACGAGTCCTGCGCATAGGTATAGATTTCGTCATGGATGGTGAATTCTTTGCCATGGAACATCGCCGTCAGCGGGCTCTTCGGATCGTCGATCTTCACCGTCACCATCTGCGGATACAACCAGTGGAACTTGAAGAATCCGCCAATCGCCTTATTCCACTCAGGCCATGTCCCGATCGGCTTCGACGGCGCTCCGGCCTCTCCTGCTGCATTGCCGTGATACGAGTCGGACGCGGCATGCACTCCGACAATTCCCTTCCCACTACGCACAAACTCCAGCAGCGCCTTGCGACGGGCCTCTGTCACTGCGGAGTCTTTCTTGTCATCGAGGAATGCGCCGGTCGTCTGGTCCAAAAAGACGCAGTCGAAGTACGCCAGGTTCTCAGGCGTGATGTCGACCGGGTTGTAGGTGATGGTGGTGGTCCATGCACCGGTCTTCTTGCCCATCTCTTCCACCATGCGCGCCGCCAGGGGAATAGAGGAGTGCACCCAGCCATCAGCATAGGCATAGACGAGAATTCGCCGAGGCTTCTTCGGGGGCACGATGGCATGCTCCGGCAGTGCATCCAGCACTGCCACCACGTCACCGGAGTTCGGTGTCTCAAGCTGCTTTCCATCGGCGATTGCCTGCGGGCGATCACCCGAAAGGGGCTTTGCCGGCGGCGGAGTCTTCAGCCCGCGGTCCGTTTGCGGCGTAACCATCTGTGCGTGCAACATGCAGGGTATCGCGAGCAATAAACCCACTCCAGCAATTCTCCAGTTCATAGAAAGAGCCACCTTTGCTCGGAACCCAATCTACCATCAGTTCGGTATCATCCTCTGCTCTCTCTGTCTTCACCATGCAGCAGTTCCAGAAAGCTGCAGCGGAACGGACACGTTGACCGTGTGTCATGAAAGACCTTGGCACAGTACACATGGTCACTCCCCAGCAATCTGGCGTACAACGCCGCGGCGCATATTGCACCACCCACTGGAGCTACAAAGTAGATCCACAGTCCACGCCATATCCACGCGAAGACTGCGGATGCAAACGACCGTGCCGGGTTCACACTGAAGCCTGAGAGCGATGCGCAGAAGCCGTAGTAAAAGATCGTCAGCACACCCACCGCAAATGGAGCGTACCGAAACAAGATCTTATGATTCGCCGTGAAGAGAACGATGCTCATCAACAACGCCGATAAGCTCCACTCCGCAAGAAAGGCGATGACCTCCCCTTCACTGCCGGGCGTCGTCACCGCATAACAGACGGGCGGGTGCGCAAGCCGATCTCCCAACACGCTACGTGCCAGCCACATCCCTGATACCGCACCGAGAAACTGGGATGCCACATAGAAAGCGGCATCCCAACGGTGCACGCGACGCAGATAGCCGTACGCCAAGGTCACCGCTGGATTGAGATGCGCGCCTGTTCGCCGTCCAAACCGGGAACGGATTAGCGAGACGGTCGCCACGGAAACGCCCGCACCCATCGCAAACGGCCGCGCGGCCTGTGGCAATTGGAGTGCAGCTACGCTATAGGAGAGCACTGCAGACAGCCCGATGCAGAACAGTAGGACTCCGCTCTGCGCCGCCTCCATCAGGTATTCCCGCCAGTGCGTGCTCCATGCCTCCGCGATCGATGCATCAGGCGGTAGCGCCGTAACCTGAAAGCGTGGTAACTGTTGCGGATCCATGACGGAACAGCAGATGATCAGCGCGCCGGAACAGTGGGCTCTGACTCGAAAAGCATGTGCACTCCCTCGACAAGGGTGGGATGCGCCAGCATCGCATCGCGAAGCGCGGTATACGGCAGGCCCGCCATCATCGCAATCTGGACTGCCGACATTACCTCTCCCGCACCAGTACCTAATCCTGAGAAGCCCAGAATCCGATCGTCATCTCCCACCAAGGCCTTCATGAATCCTTTAGTCTCCATCAACGCTCTTGCACGCAGCACCGCCGCCATCGGCGCTCGGAAAAGACGATAGCGGACACCCCTCGCCTTGGCTTCGGTCTCGCTCAACCCAACACGCGCGAACTCAGGATCGGTAAAGAGGCAGAATGGAACCAGCCTTCCGGTCGTAACAGCATTGCCTCCGTCGAGGTTATCTTTCACCACCCGGAAATCGTCTTCACTGACATGGGTAAACTGCGGACTTCCCGCGATCTCACCCACAGCCCATACACCCGGAGCCGTTGTCTGCAGCCGTTCGTTTACCTGAATGTAACCGCTCTTTGCGAGCTGTACACCGGCTGCTTCGAGCCCGAGTCCCTGCGTATTAGGAACTCTTCCCGTGGCAACCAACAGATGCGTACCTTCCACAACCGCTTCGCCATCCAGCCGATGGAGAAAGACTTTTACCGTTTGTCCCGAGACGCCCGTCACCTTTTGAATTGGCGTCCCGAGTGCAAACTCGATCCCCTCATCGCGAAGATTGCTGTGGATCGCCTCGGTGACGTCCTCATCCTCGCGATGGAGTACTCGGCTATTATGGTCGATCACTGTCACCTTGCTGCCAAACCGCCGCATGGCTTGCGCGAACTCCAGGCCTACGTATCCACCCCCAACGACGATCAGCCGCTCCGGCACATGATCCAGCTCCAGAGCTTCGACATGGGTGAGTGGCTGTGCTTCCGCAAGCCCTGGGGTCTTGTCGACCGCGGCATGTGTCCCGGTGCCGATAATGACACTCTTCCCCGTCAGTACACGCTTGCTTCCGTCCTGTAGCGTTGCCTCCACAGTCTTTGGCCCGATAAAGCGGGCAGTACCCATGATCAACTCGGCTCCGCTCTGGTGATAGAGGTCGAGATGGGTTTCTACGAGGCCCGCAACCATGCGACGCTTGCGTTCCCGCACCACCGGCATGTCGACTTCCATCCCGTGCATGCGGATACCAAACTCTTCGCCCCTCCTTGCATACTCGACCACCTGTGCTGTGTGGATGATGTTCTTACTGGGAAGGCAGGCTATGTTCGGACAAGCTCCGCCGACGTACTTCCGCTCGATGACCGCGACGCGTTGTCCACGACTCGCAAACGTCCACGCGGAAAGCTTCGCTCCGGCGCCGCTTCCAATGATCACCAGGTCGTACGGTTCAGGCTGTTGAGAGGAAGGGCTGCTCATAGCTCTTTGATTCCTTTGGGAAAATGGGGTCCACGGATGAATCTAGTGGAGCCGCCAATCTCGCGAATAGACCGCTGCAGGCAATATCATCTATTCCGGATTGGAATAAATATGAGCCGCCTGCGGGAGATGGAAGTGTTTGTACGTGTTGTCGAGACGGGATCGTTTTCCGCCGCCGCACGCGATTTCAAGATAGGTCAGCCCGCAATCTCAAAGAGCATCACCTCGCTCGAAACCCGGCTTGGCATCCGCCTTCTGGCACGCTCCACCCGTCGCCTTACTCCAACCGAGGCCGGCAAGGCATTTTATGAACGTGCCTTTCGCGCTCTCACAGAGGCAAACGAGGCGGAGGCGGCGGCACAGAGCGCGGGCAAAGGATTATCCGGACGGCTTCGCATTTATGCGCCCGTAACCTTCGCCCGGCTACATCTTGTTCCCAGGCTCAACGAGTTCCTCGAAGCCCATCCCAAACTCGATCTCGAAGTCGTGATGGATGACCGGCCGGTCGATCTGCTGGCCGAGAATATCGACATAGCCATTCGCATGGGCGTACTCGCCGACTCCGCACTCAAGGCCAAAAAGATCGCCAGCGGAGATCGCCTGGTGCTGGCCAGTCCTGACTACCTGCGCCGCAGAGGCATTCCCTCTCGTCCATCCGATCTGCGCAGACATGAGGCCGTGATCTACAACCATGGCGTCGGCGGCGAGGAGTGGTTGTTTACGCGGCACTCTTCTAGTCTTCGCGTTCGCATCCAGGGACGTCTCGTGCTTACTGCGGCCGAAGGAGTTCGCGCTGCAGTCATCTCCGGCCAGGGCTTCACCATCGCCTCCCGGTGGATGTTCCAACCCGAGATCGCCTCGGGAGAGGTGGTTCCTATCCTTACCGAATGGGAACTGCCGCAGATCGATCTTTGGATCGTTTATCCCTCCGGCCGGCTGACAAGCACAAAGGCAAGAACCTTCGCTCTCTGGTTTCAGCGCGCGATCGGTTGAACCAAGGTCCCATCCCGCACGTAGTTATTCCTGATTCCGGCCATTGCAGCTCTCGATAGGAAGGGGAAGTTATGCTCGTCAGGCGGCTTCGTTTGTTCTTGAGCATTACGACGGCGTTCTTTGCCACAATGCCGGGCTTCGCACAGCGTGCAGAAAAGACCTTTGAGATCACCTCTGTCCGCGAGAACTTCAGCGGCCTCGATCGCGACCAAGGAGTGAATCTCTCCGGCTCACGCATCAGCGCTACGAATCTCTCCCTGCGCACGCTCATTCTGCAGGCCTACGGTGTTCTCGACTTCCAGGTGACCGGCGGCCCGAACTGGCTCTCGACCGCCCGCTTCGATCTGCAGGCAACGACGGAAATCGCCGAACCTATCGCTCCCGCAGACCTTCCACCCATGCTGCAACGCCTTCTCGCCGACCGCTTCCATCTCACGCTCCATCACGAAAGCCGCGAGATGAAGGCGTATGTTCTTGTCGTCGACAAAGGAGGTCCCAAGCTTCATGAGACCCAGGAGACACCGGAAAAATCCATGAGCGGGACCAACCAGCGCGGCAGCAGCGGCACAGCGACCATGACCGGTTCCGGCGTCAACATGTCTGCCCTCGCCTATCGCATCGCACAACAACCGGCCTTTCGGGGCAGCATGGTTCTTGATAAGACAGGCCTCAACGGCCACTACGACTTCACGCTGCAATGGGAGGCCGGCGAGAGCGCCGGTTCTTCGCTCATTACCGCACTTCGCGAGCAGTTGGGTCTGAAGCTTTCCTCCGAGAAGACCCCCGTCGATGTGCTGGTGATCGATCGCGCACAGAAACCGTCAGAGAACTAGCACCGGCACATCGAATTGCCCTGAGCCCATACACCGTTTATCATCGAAAAGACATCAAGAGTTGAGCTCACTGCTCAACGCCAACCTGCCCCGAGCAAGGTGGCGTCCCGTCTGGGAGATGTGGCCTGTCCGGCAACTTCGGGAAAAGCCGCACATCCGTGATTCTTTTGATGGACCAGTAAGAAAGGGTTCGATACGCATGTGTGCACCAAAACAGCAGTTCGCCAGTGACAACTACGCCGGAATCTGTCCTGAGGCATGGGCCGCCATGGCCGAAGCCAATGTCGGACACGAAAGCGCCTATGGCGCCGACTCATGGACGGCACAAGCGGCGGACGCCTTCCGCACCCTCTTCAATACCGACTGCGATGTCTTCTTCGCCTTCAATGGGACAGCCGCCAACTCCCTCGCGCTCGCCGCTCTGAGCCAGAGCTATCACAGCGTCATCTGTTCAGAGCTTGCGCACGTGGAGACCGACGAATGCGGCGCTCCTGAATTCTTCTCCAACGGAGCCAAGCTTCTGGTCGCTCCGTCGTCGAACGGCAAGCTCACTCCCGAAGCCATCCGTGTGATCGCATCTCGACGCACCGACATTCACTATCCCAAGCCGCGCGTTGTCACTATCACCCAGCCAACGGAGACCGGCCTGGTCTACTCTCTCGAAGAGATTCGCGACATCGCGAGCATCTGCCGCGAGCTCGGCCTTCGCCTCCACATGGATGGATCGCGGTTCGCCAATGCTTGTGCAACTCTCGGCTGCACACCCGCCGCCATGACCTGGGAGGCCGGTGTCGATGTTCTCTGCTTTGGTGGAACCAAGAATGGAATGGCCGTCGGCGAAGCCGTGATCTTCTTCGATCGCGCGCTCTCGCAGGACTTCGACTATCGCTGCAAACAGGCGGGCCAGCTCGCCTCCAAGATGCGCTTCCTCGCCGCTCCCTGGGTCCGCATGCTCGAAACCGGAGCCTGGCTGCACCGCGCGGCACACGCCAACACCTGTGCCAGAACATTCGCGGAGAAGATCGCCGGCCTGCCCAACGTCGAGCTCATGTTCCCGGTCGAGGCAAATGGCGTCTTCGTGAAGATGCCGCCCGCCATCGCGGATGCCCTGCGTGCCCGGGACTGGAAGTTCTACACCTTCATCGGCGGCGGCGCACGCTTCATGTTCGCCTGGGATACCGCGCTCGACTGCCTCGAATCGCTTGTAGAAGACTTTCACGCCGTAAGCACTGTCCCTTTGATCGAAACAGCCATTTGAGTAGATGATTCGGCAATGCCATTTACTGCCGCGCACGCCGTAGCAGCTCTGCCATTCCGCAAGACGCGGCTGAATACAGCCGCGCTTGTGGTCGGCTGTCTGTCTCCGGATTTCGAGTACTTTTTCAGGCTCGTGCCCCGCGGCAGCTTTGGCCATACTTTGCCAGGAGTCTTGCTACTCGATCTCCCACTGTCTTTGGCCGTACTGTGGCTGTTCCAGCAATATGTCGCCGATGCGATCGTCTCGATAGCACCCCGCCTATTCCCTCTCCGTCAGGACTCCATCGAGAAGATGTTTACGTGGAATATCCCGGCCTTCCTCGTTATGGTGCTCTCCATCCTGCTTGGGGCAGCTACTCATATCATCTGGGATACCTTCACCCATCCAAGCTTTTGGCCCTACCGCCATCTCCCGTTATTGAGGTGCAGCCTGCCACTTCCGCTTGCCGGCTCTATTGAGGTATTTAAACTCCTTCAATATGGCAGTACCGCACTCGGATTGTGCGTGCTCGCTGTGCTATGGCGCCGCTGGATGCGTACCTCTTCGCATCGGCAGACATCCGCAGTAAAACGTGCGTTTTTGTTGATGGCAGCTTTGGCCTGTGCAGGTGCGCTCCTACGCGCGGAATATGGAACTGGCTTTCTTCATCGTTTCAGAGGCTTCAATGTCTTTGCCTCAGAGACTCTCGTTAGCTTCATAAGCCTGCTTTGGATCATGTTGACCTTTTATGGCCTTTGGCTGCACCGTCAGCTAGCGGGGACAAAATCCTATTGACATAGACTGTCTATGTCATCCATCCTTACTGACATAGTTTGTCTATGGCAGTAAGGAGCATTCAGTGAAACCCAACGATATTCCGCCCGGCTCCCTCTCCCTTCTGATCCTCAACACCCTTTCGCGCCATGGCGAGATGCATGGCTACGAGATAGCCGACTCCATCCTGCATACCTCCGGTGATGTGCTGCAGGTGGAAGAGGGCTCCCTGTATCCCGCACTACAGCGGCTTCTGGTCCAGGGTTGGGTCTCCGCCGAGTGGGGCACGACTGCCGGCAATCGCCGGGCGCGCTACTACCGCCTCACCGCCGCCGGACGCAAGCAACTTGCCGCTGAGCTTTCGCACTTTCACCGCATCTACGGCGCCATTACCGCCGTGCTGCAGCCTGCCTGATCACCTCTGCTTCGCCAAGGAGACCACACCATGCGCCAGCTTCTCCGCCGCCTCAGCATGCTCTTCCATCGCTCCCGCTTTAACACCGATCTCGAAGAGGAGATGCGTCTCCATCTCGAGCTACGTGAGCAACAGCAGGTCGCTGCCGGTCTCGCCCCTGAACAGGCACATCGCGAGGCCCGCCGACGCTTTGGCAACAGCAGCGTTCTGCGTGAGCGCAGCGTTGCTGCCTGGGGATGGAGCTGGCTGGAATCCTTCGCTCAGGACACGCTATACGGCCTGCGCTCGATGCTGCGCTCTCCCGGCCTCACTCTGGTTGCCCTGCTCTCTCTGGCTCTAGGCATTGGCGCGAACACCGCTATCTTTAGCTTTCTCGACGCCATCGTGTTGCGCTCGCTGCCCGTCAAAGCTCCTGGGCAGCTCTTCATCCTGGGCGACGGTGATGAGGACGGCGTCACCGATCGGTACGGTTCGACCACTCTCTACTCCTATCCCTTCTTCTCCCAGCTCCGCAGCAAGAACACCGTCTTTTCTGAAGTCGCCACGGTCCTCAGCTTCAACGGTGAGGCGCACGGCACCATCGATCGCCGCGACAAGATGGAGATACTTTCTCCCGACCTCGTCTCGGGAACGTTCTTCTCTACGCTCGGCGTGGAGCCGGTAGTGGGCCGGCTCTTCACCGCGGCCGATGACACCAACGAAGGCGCACACCCTGTAGCCGTCATTAGCTATGCCTTCTGGCAGACCGCGCTTGCCGGAGCGCCCGACGTCCTCAACCACACCGTCAAGTTCGCCGATACCACCTTCACCATCATCGGCGTCGCTCCTCCTGGCTTCTTCGGCATCACCGTCGGCCACGCGCCCGACCTCTGGATACCGATGGTGATGATGAACTCGCTGCCTGCTCACTACAACGGCTATAAAGACAACTTCTACCAGTCCAATCTCATCTTCGGGCGACTTAAACCCGGAGTCACGCACGCGCAGGCCGAAGCCGAGATCAATGTCCTGTATCAACAGATCACTCGCGGCTTCCCCGATGCTCGGCTCAATGATTACAACCTGTCACATCTACAGCAGGCACATGTCGCGATCACTCCGATCGCAACCGGCATCTCCGGCCTGCGTCAGCAGTTCTCCGACCCGTTGAAGCTCCTGATGGGCGTCACCGCGCTAGTGCTGTTGATCGCGTGCGCCAATATCGCCAACCTTCTCCTGGCGCGTTCCACCGCACGTGCTCGCGAGTTCGCAGTACGTCAGGCTCTCGGAGCGCAGCGTCTGCGCCTGGTTCGTCAGCTCCTCACCGAAAGCCTCATCCTCGCACTTGCCGGAGGATTGCTGGGGATCGCCTTCGCTGTCGTCGCCAACCGCATGCTGCTGCGCATGGTCTCCGGCGGTCCTGACGCTGACCTCCTCCCCATCGATGTCTCGATTAACCTGCCGCTACTCGGCTTCTCGCTTGCCGTCACCGTTGGAACGGCCGTGCTCTTCGGCATCGTGCCGGCGTTGCGTGCCTCACAAGGCGAGGTGACCGGAGCTCTCAAAGATGGCCGCAGCAGCGCCAATGCCGCAACGCGCAATGTCCTTGGCAAAGTGCTCATCGTCGCGCAGGTCTCCATCTCCTTCGTGCTGGCTGTTGCTTCCGTTCTCTTTTTGCGCAGCCTTGTTAACCTCACGCACGTCGACACCGGCTTCCCGCGCAACGGTGTAATGCTCGTCAACATGGACTCCTCGGTCCTTAGCCTCAAAGGCGAAGACCCACGCATGATCGCCATGTTCTCCCAGATCGAAGATCGCGTCGCCGCCATACCTGGAGTGCATGGCGCCGGCTTTGCCGCCTTCACCTTCCATCAGGGTAGTTGGAACACCTCCATCAATATCCCGGGAACTGCCTACAACGATGCGGTCAACATCAAGCACAACGTCATTAGCAACGGCTACTTCAATGCCATGCAGATCCCACTGCTCGCCGGCCGCACTTTTGGCCCGCAAGACACGGCAACCTCGCACAAGGTCATCATCCTCAGTGAGAGTATGGTGCGCGATCTCTTTCCCGCTGGCGTCAATCCGATCGGCCGTCACATCTACATCGGGAAAGATCCCCAGCCCAGAAACGATGTTGAGGTCGTCGGCGTGGTGAAAGACGTGAAATTCGGCGATCTGCAGGAGCACCGACAGTACATCGACTACGTTCCCAACCCGCAGCACCCGTGGGGTTATGGAACGCTCGCCGTCCGTTACACCGGAGACTTCAATACAGTCTCCAAAGATGTGCAGAACGTTATCTACTCCATAAACCGTAACCTCACCATCAACCGCGTTACTACACTCGACCGCGTAATCGAACGCAGCATTACCAACCAGCGCCTCGTCGCCCAGCTCTCTACCTTTTTTGCCCTTCTGGCCGTCTTTCTCTCCGCCATCGGCATCTACGGTCTGATGAGCTATCTGGTCAGCCGCCGCACTAACGAGATCGGCATCCGCATGGCTCTCGGGGCCGCACGCTCCAGCGTCGGCTGGATGATCATGCGTGAGATTGTCCTGCTCGTCGTCTCCGGCATTGCGCTGGGAGGCGCACTCACCCTCGCCACCAACCAGCTTGTGCAGAGCCTGCTCTACGGCCTGAAGCCGACCGAGCCACTCAGCCTGGTGCTGGCCATTGTCGCCCTGCTCGCCATCGCTCTGCCTGCAGCCTGGCTACCCGCTCGCCGCGCTTCCCGCGTCAGCCCCATGGAGGCGTTGCGCTACGAGTAGGGAGCACCGCCGTCCCTCATTGCTGCACCCGGAGAAATAGGCAAAGAAACGGCAGGATCGGGATACCGTTCTCTGCTTTTTCTGGCGTAGCCTTCAATCGTTGGGAGACTTAGCTGCATCTATCCGGATGCAGCTCAAAGTTTTTTATGCGTACGTCGCCGGTGTTCAGAAGAGCTTCCATCACAGAAGCTCTCATCGTCGCTACTGTTCCCTCGGCATACGTTCGCGGAATCCATCCAGACGGTCGCAGACCCCCAAAGGTCTCAAGCCAAGGAGGCACAAGATGGCAGAGCACACTGATGACACGTCCAAACCCCTTACCTCGCTTGAAAAACTTAGTCGGCGTTCTTTCCTCTCGCGTGCGGGCGCCATGGGTGTTGCCACCGCTGCGGCAACCGTTGCTCCCGTAGTCGCATCTGCGGAACCCGAGCGGCCTCAGCCGCAGGGGGACCCCGCCATGCCCGAGACTCCAGGAACCATTCCGGTCACTCTCAAGGTAAACGGCGAGACACATCAGCTCCGTATCGACCCTCGCGCCACCGTGCTCGACACCCTGCGCGAAACCCTGCACCTCACCGGCACCAAGAAGGGCTGCGACCACGGGCAGTGCGGCGCATGCACGGTCCACGTTGACGGCCGACGCGCCAATAGTTGCCTCTTGCTTGCCGCTATGCACCAGAAGGTTGAGATCACCACCATCGAGGGCCTGGGCACGCCGCAGAAGATGCATCCCATGCAGGCCGCCTTCGTCGAGCATGATGGCTACCAATGCGGCTACTGCACCAGCGGACAGATCATGTCCGCCGTCGCCATGTTGCATGAACCCTGGGGCGATACCGACACCGATGTGAAGGAAGCACTCAGCGGCAATATCTGCCGCTGCGGCGCTTACCCCAACATCGTCGCTGCCGTGCAATCCGTCCGTCGCCACGCATAAGGAGGAACCAGGCCATGCGGCCCTTCGATCTCATCTCCGTCGATAGCATTCAGGACGCGGTCAAGGCCCAGTCCTCTTCCTCCACCGCACAACAAGGCGCGTCTGTCCGCTATATTGCCGGCGGCACCAACCTCGTCGATTACATGAAGCTGAATGTCGAGACGCCGGCGAAGCTGGTCGACATCAACGGACTCAACCTCACTGCCATCGAACCCGCCGCAAATGGCGGCCTGAAGATCGGCGCGCTCGCCCGCAATACCGACGTCGCCTATCACGACACCGTGAAGGCACAGTTCCCGGTGCTCTCACTCGCGATCCTCAGCGGAGCCTCCACCCAGCTCCGCAATATGGCCACCACCGCCGGCAACCTGCTGCAGAAGACACGTTGCGTCTACTATCGCGACACAGCCTATGGCTGCAACAAACGCCAACCCGGCACCGGATGCTCGGCCATTGACGGTCATAACCGCATGATGGCGATTCTTGGCACCAGCGACAAGTGCATCGCCTCCAACCCTTCTGACCAGAACGTCGCTCTCGCGGCGCTCGACGCTACCATCCACGTCACCGGCACAAAGGGAGAACGCACCATTCCCATCGCGCAGTTCTACCTACTGCCGGGCAACACACCCGAACGCGAGACCGTCCTCGAACCCGGGGATCTCGTCACTCACATCACCATCCCCGCCTTGCCCGCGGGCGCGAAGAGTTACTACCTCAAGCTGCGTGACCGCACCTCCTACGAGTTCGCCCTCGCCTCCGCTGCCGTTGTCGTCAAACAGAGCGGCGGCCGTATCGACTTCGTTCGAGTCGCCATGGGCGGCGTTGGAACTGTGCCGTGGCGCAGCCTCGAAGCTGAGAGAGCACTGCAAGGCAAAGTCGGAACACCAGCCAACTTCCGCGCGGCGGCCGAAGCCGCACTGCACGGAGCTCGCCCACAGTCGCAGAACGGCTTCAAGGTAGAGCTCGCAAAGCGCTGCCTCACCCACGCACTCGCCGAAGTCACTCGTCAGGCATAAGGAGGACCCCGATGGAACAGCAGACACCACAGCCCGTTACTGAGAGCAAGATCGTCGGTGTACCCACGCCGCGCATCGATGGACCGCTGAAGACCACCGGCGCGGCCACGTACTCCTCTGACCATCACTTTCCTGGCCTGGTCTACGCATGGCCGGTCACAGCAACCATCGCCAGCGGAACCATCAGCGGCATCGACTCATCCACTGCCGAAAAGATGCCTGGTGTTCTTGCTATCTACACGCACAAGAACATCGGCCCTCTTTATCGCACGCCGCCGTCGGCCGGCTTCAGCATGATCCTGGATGAGCGGCGTCCTCCACTCGAAGATGAGACCGTCTCCTACTACGGCCAGTACGTTGCCGTGGCCGTCGCACACACGGTGTAAAAGGCGCGCGCCGCAGCCGACGCGGTAAAGGTCACCTACGCCAAGACTCCGCACAATACCAATGACAAACTTCTCGACACCCCCACAGCCGCCGGCAAACCAAAAGAAGTCACCAAACGTGGCGACACCGCCGCAGTTCTCGCCCGCGCAACCTACAAACATGATGCCGTCTACTCCACTCCAACCGAGACACATAATCCCATCGAGCTGCACGCATCGGTAGCGGTCTACAAGGACGGTAAGTTCACGCTCTACGAGACTTCGCAAGCTGTCGTGAACCATCGCGACGTCATGGCCGCCATGCTCGGCGTTCCTCCGGAGAACGTCCAAGTCATCACCCGCTTCCTGGGCTCCGGCTTTGGCGGCAAGCTGTGGCCGTGGCCGCATGCGATGCTCGCCGCCGCCAGCGCACGCAACCTCAATCGTCCGGTAAAGCTTGTCGTCAGCCGCTCGATGATGTTCCAGAGCGTCGGCCATCGGCCCACCATCGACCAACGCGTTCAGCTCGCAGCAGATAAATCGGGCAAGCTACTCGCAATCCAGCACGATTACGTCAATCACACCTCGATGCTCGACGACTACGACGAGGGCTGCGCCGAATCCACCGGCTTCATGTACTCCTGCCCAAATGTGCTTGCCACCTCCGGCCTGGTCCGCCGTAATGTCGGCACTCCGACCTCGATGCGTGGGCCAGGCGCTGTCCCCGGCCTGTACGCACTCGAATCCGCGATGGACGAGCTCGCCATCAAGCTCGACATCGATCCCGTACAGCTTCGTCTTCTCAATGAACCGGAGAAGGACGAAAGCACCGGACAACCCTTCTCTTCACGCCACCTCAAAGAGTGCCTCACCGTCGGCGCGGAGAAGTTCGGTTGGGCAAAGCGCAATCCCGCCGTTGGCTTAATGAAAGATGCCGAAGGCAGAACCCTGGGCTGGGGTGTTGCTGCCTGCACGTGGATCGCTACCCGTACCGAGGCTGAAGTAAACGTGGAACTTCGCCAGGATGGCGCCGCCCGCGTTGCCTGCGGCACGCAGGACATTGGCACCGGCACCTACACTGCAGTTGCACAGATGGTCTCCCACGAAACTGGCCTTCCGCTACAACGCATCGATGTCGTCATCGGCGACTCTGCCCTTCCCCCGGGACCAATCAGCGGCGGCTCCTGGGCAACCGCCTCCGTTGTTCCGGCCGCCTTGCAGGCCGCGCAGCAGGCGCGTAAGCAGTTGCTCTCGCTTGCTACCAAAACCGATGGCTGCCCATTCAAAGGCAAGAATGCTGACGAGCTGGAATTCGTCGACGGCGTGGTACGCATCAAGGGCCAGGCCTCAGGCGCACTTCCCTTCGCCGAGATCCTCAAGGCGGCCAACGTTCGGTCGGTCAGCGGCACGGGAAAATCGGTCGGCCTCTTCGGTGACCCGAACCAGAAGCTCTCCTTCCACAGCTTCGGCGCTCAGTTCGCTGAGGTGACCTGGCAGCCTGAAACCGCTCGCCTGCATGTCAGCCGCGTCGTCACTGTGATCGACGCCGGCCGTATGATTAATCCGCGCGCTGCCCGCAACCAGATTGAAGGCGCTGTGGTGATGGGCGTCGGCATGGCCATGCTGGAGGCCACGGAGTACGATCACCGTTCCGGAGCCCCCATCAACGCCAGCCTTGCGGACTACATTGTCGCCGTCAACGCCGATTGCCCAGCCATCGACGTCACCTTCCTCGACTACCCGGACTTCAACCTAAACCCGCTCGGCGCCCGCGGAGTCGGAGAGATCGGCCTGGCCGGAATAGCAGCCGCCATCGCCAACGCCGTGCATCACGCCACCGGCATCCGCGTCAGAAACCTACCCATCCGCATTGAGGACCTGCTTGTTAGTCCCAGGGAAAAGAAGCTCGTCTGAAACTGGAAGGGCCTCGACAATCATCTTGTCGAAGCCCTTATCTCTTTGAACCCTGCCGGGGGTGCCCTGGGAAATCTTCCTCACGCCGGAGCGACGATCTCACCGAACTCCGTCCGGTCGCGGCCCCTCTCCTTCGCCATGTAAAGCGCGCAGTCAGCAGCCTCTACCAGAATGCCGTACCCCCGCCGTGCAATCGACTCATCGTACGGAGGCTCGCAGACTGCCGCTCCAATGCTGATGGTCACGGTAGATCCGATCGGAGTTTCATGCGGGATCTTCTGCGCCTTAACCGCTGCGTGCATTCTGGCAGCCACTTCAGCAGCTCCGCTTGCGCTGGTGAAGGGCAACACCGCGGCAAACTCCTCTCCGCCATAACGAGCGACCAAGTCACTGCTGCGCGGTAGAGCCTTTTGCAGCGCCCTCGCCAACAGCATCAACGCCTCATCTCCATAACGGTGCCCGTGCCGATCGTTCAATAGCTTGAAGAAGTCGACATCGATCATCAACAGCGTTATCGGCTGCTGTGTCCGCATGGCGCCGCTCCACTCACGGTCGAGTCCACGGTCGAACGAACGCCGGTTGGCGACGCCGGTCAATGGATCCTGCAGCGAGAGCTCTTCGAGCTTGCGGTTCAACTCAATAAACTGTGTCTGCTTCTCGCGGACTTCCGCAAGTGCCCGTAACAGCTCCTGGTTCTGCCGTTCCAGCTCCGGGTACGGGTCGGCAGAGCTCTGGCGGATCCATTCGCCGGCAATCTTCATGACTGCGGCCTCATCATAGAGGGGCTGTACCTCGGGCAGCAGCTTGCCTGCTTCCGCCACCGTGCCGGAGGGCGAGGAGGTGATCCGGAAGTGATCCATCAGGTTCTTCGTTCCGGTAATTCCTTTGCCCAGCCCCGTCATCGACCGATAGCGGCCATCCAGAATCTCATCCAGGTTTGAGATTCCGGGGCCATTGTCTTCCACCACCACCATCAGAATCTGCGGCTGGCGCCTGGTGAGCTGAAATGTAACCGTTCCTCCCCCGGCATAGCGAAACGCATTCCGCGACAGCTCAGAGGTTGCGGTCGCCAACCGCACCTGCTCCTGATAGCTGAAGCCTAGCAGTGCTGCAACATCGCGGGCATACTGGCGCGCGTGCATCACGTTGCGGTCATAGCGCAGGGGGATGGCATAAATAGGTAGCCGCTGACTGTTTTCCATACAGGTCAAATACGTACAACCAGGACCGTGACATCGTCACGGCCCCTGCAATGATCGCGATAGAGCACCGCGGCAATCAGAGCAGGGTGTCTTCCGAGCAGACCTGGATATTGCTCTAGAGCCCAGCGGGAGCTAAGACCGTCGGAATACAGAATGAGAGTCGCCTCTCCTTCCCATGTATACAGGAACTCACGTACGCGGTTCACCGTATGCCCGACTGTTCCGTTCATTGAGACAAGATTCTGATGGGATCCGCCGGCATGGAGCACTCCCGATATATTGCCCGCGCCGGCATAGTGCAGAGTCCGCTGACCATCGAGCGTTGCGATCGAAACCGCTGCTCCCCGTGTCTTTCGCAATGCCCGATGCATCTCACCCAGAAGATCTTCCGGGCGAAGGCCTGGGTTTTGCTCCAGAACCTCGCACGCACGGCCGGACGCCAGGGCGGCATCTCTGCCATGCCCCAGGCCATCGGCGACCATGTAAAGGCTTCTCCCGCCCGAACGGATAACCTTCCAGGCATCGCCGCAATGCACCTCTCCCTGCATTGGAAGGTTCATGACGCCTACACGGCTGATTCCACGGACCGCGGTCATATCCGTAATCTGTTTGGCAAAGACGCGGGCAAAGACAACCGTTCCCGCTCGAGGGATGGAATAGACCTGAAACTCCTGCGCCAGCCGCCGCATGGCTCCCAACCCAGTTCCGGCAGTACCCGCCGTGGAGAAGCCATCTTCCAGAGCCCGCTCGATATCGGCAATTCCAGGGCCGCGGTCCAGGGCCACCACATCCACCCCCGCATACCCATCTATCGTCCATGGTGCCAGTACGATCTCTCCACTGCCTGCATGCAGCGCGATGTAGCGGCCAGCCTCGGTGACGAGAATGCCGAGGATCCCGGCTGCGGTCTCGCTGAAGGCGAGCGACTCTGCAATTGCCGCCGCTTGACGCCGCGCGTGACCAATGTAGCTCTGGTCATTCACCAGGATCGGAATCCGTTGATGCGATACGGACATAGCTTACTTCCAGCGGGTTACAGTCACGACGGTCCCAGCGCCGGGGGACGACTGAATATCGAACTCGCTCATCAGCCGCTTGCTGCCGCCCAGGCCGAGTCCCATCCCCCCTGCGGTGGTGTAACCATCCTTCAGGGCCATGGCGATATCCACAATGCCCGGGCCCTGGTCGGAGAACTTAAGCCGTATTCCTTTTCGCGCACCGACGGCGAGCAGCGACATCTCCATCTGGCCGCCGCCGCCATGTTCCAGCGCATTGCGCGCCAGCTCGCTGGCCGCGGTCACGATCTTGGTCTGATCGATCAGGGTGAAACGCTCTTCCGAGAGCCAGGTTCGCACCCGCTGCCGCACGTGAACCAGATCGATCTGAGTCCTGATCGGCAGGATCTCACTCCGCGTAATGATCTGTTCCGACACCGTCTCCACCTGTCGCCGCCTGCCGCAAATACTCCATTCCCAGGTCGACGTTTAAGGCTGTGCGGATACCGGGCAATGACATCCCCAGTTCCACAAGCGTAATCGCAACCGCAGGCTGCATGCCGACGACAACCGTCTCCGCATCCAGCACGCGCGCAATCGCAGCAATATTAGCAAGCGTTCGTCCAATGAAGGAATCGACAATCTCCAGTGCGGAGATATCGATTAACACCCCCGTTGCCCCCAGCTCCGCAATACGGGTCGAGAGGTCGTCCTGCAACTGCAGCGCCAGATCGTCATAAAGATCCACCTGGATCGTTACCAGTAGGAGACTGCCGATACGAAGAATCGGAATGCGTTCCATTACGACACCCCGGCGAGAGGAGCAACGACCGGCGCGTTGCCGGCTTTCTGCACCACCGTGCGACCACTACGCTCCAGCGCAAGACGGAAGGCGTCCGACAGCTTGGAACGCGTCACTACGTCATTCAGGGTGATTCCCAGATGCACGATCGTCTGCGCAATCTGCGGTCGGATGCCGCTCAGAATGCACTCAGCGCCCATCAACCGAGCGGCCGTAATCGTCTTCAGCAGATGCTGCGCAACCAGGGTATCCACCGTCGGCACTCCGGTGATATCGATAATCGCGAAACGCGAGTTCGTCTGCACAATCGCTTGCAGCAACGACTCCATCACCATCTGCGCCCGCGAGCTGTCCAGCGTTCCGATGACCGGCAGGGCCACAATGCCGTCCCACAGCATGACCACCGGCGTCGACAGCTCCAGCATCTCCTCTTGCTGGCGCGCAATCACCTTGTCTCGGCTCTGGATATAACTCTCTGCAATATGGAGCGCCATGGCGTCAACAAAGTTGTTCGTAACATCAATCTCACGGAACAGCTCATCCGGCGTGGTCGTCAACTGTTCGCGGATGAGCTGGAACATCACCGGCTTCAGCGAAAGCAAAAACTGCGCCGTCTCAGAAGGTGAGGAGCCGTGCGCTACACGGGAGATGGAGATCTCCATCAACTGATCTCGCACCGTCTGCCAGCCTTCGGACGAAAAGTCCTCCAGCACGGTATTCGGAGGCGGATTTGAAATCAGAGTCAAAATCTTCCTGGCGTGCTCCTTGACCTCAACGTCGCCTATCAGGTCACGCCGCCGCGCGGACGCCTTGAGTCCGTCCAACCAATCTGTCAGGATTCGATCCTGATTGTCGCGCATCATCTTCAGAAGTTTGATCATGTCGTTCCTATTGAGATAAGGGGAGTCAATGTTTGCTCTGCATACGCTCTGCGGGGATGAAGAAGTTCAGCGGGTATAACCCATTTCATCGGGAAAGGATTCTCAGCTTACCTTATTTTTCGGGAAAAACACATAGTTAACTATTTGATATACCAGCGCTCCGAGGCTATCTTTTCGTCCCGCCATCGCTGCCATACATCTGCATAAGACGAGTGATTCACCTGTCTGTCATACACCAGGTGCATAAAGGATCATTCCCACTTTTGAGAAGTACGGCTCGAAGCGCTGAAGGCGCGTTCCATACCAGCCAGGGGAGCTTATGCTCCCTTATTCATATCGAAGGGCTGTCAACGGATCGATCCTGGCTGCCCGCCGAGCCGGAAGCCAGGTTGCAAACACCGTCATTCCGGCAACAACCGTAATCGCCATTGCGAATGTGAATGGATCGAGCGCGCTCAGCCCGAAGAGCTGACTCCGGATACTTCTGGTCACCAGCAACGTGAGCGGCAATCCGAGACACACACCTACGGCCAATAGCCTCAGTGACTCCTTCAGGATCATCCACAGCACAGTCTCGAGCTGCGCACCGAGGGCAATGCGGACACCGATCTCTGTCGTTCGCTGAACGACGTGGTAGCTCATCACGCCATACAGGCCGATCGCCGCCAGGAGTAGGGCGAGAATGGAAAAAGCGCCCGTAAGCATTGAGATCAACTGATCGTTCGCGATCAGGCTCGATACCTGCTCTTCCATCGTTGTAACTCTCAACAACGGCAGCCTGGAATCGATCGACGCAACCGCGGCTCTAAGATCGGCAATTATCTTTGCCGGATCGGCAGTCGTTCGAAGCAGGATGGTATAGGCATAGCGATCCTGGTTCTCCTCCCGCACGGTAGTACTCGCGTCTGTAGCTGTTGTTGTCCCGCCGGATGGGACAGGCGCATACGGATCGATCTGCGCCAACGGGATGTAGGTCATGCGTACCGGTTCGATCTCTCGCGGATTTCCTGACTTCGTATCCCGCACGATACCAATGATCTGCCACGGGCCGCGGACGCTCTCAATACCCCGAGTCAAGGTGCGGCCACTTGCGTCGCCCTTTGGGAACTAACGTTTTGCAATCGAT
>JABFXN010000047.1 GCA_013361705.1 Acidobacteriaceae bacterium | reverse complement strand
CAAGACGGTTCCGGAGCTGATCGGCGGCGCCGCCGACCTCACCGCCTCCACCAAGACCATCTTCAAGGAGTCGACCAACTTCCATATCGACCCGAACGGCCGCAACATCTTCTTCGGCGTTCGTGAGTTCGGTATGGCTGCCGCCGTCAATGGTATGGCTGCTCACGGTGGTCTGATTCCGTTCGGCTCGACCTTCTTCGTCTTCTCCGACTACATGCGGAACGCAATCCGTCTGGCGTCGCTGATGAGCACGCACTCGCTGTTCATCTTCACGCACGACTCGATCGGCCTGGGCGAAGACGGCCCGACCCACCAGCCGGTGGAGCAGCTCATGAGCCTTCGCGCCATTCCGCAACTCACTGACTTCCGCCCGGCGGACGCCAATGAGACCGCTGAGTGCTGGAAGATCGCTCTGCAGCGCAAGTCAGCCAGCTTCATGGCTCTCTCGCGTCAGGACCTGCCCGTTCTGGACCCTGAGAAGGCCACGGGCGCCAGCAAGGGTGCGTACGTTCTGGAAGACGCCGCTGATGCACAGATCGTGCTCATCGCGACCGGTTCGGAGGTCTCGCTGGCTCTGAAGGCGCTGCCGGAGCTGAAGGCTGCAGGCATCTCGGCGAAGGTTGTCTCCATGCCGAGCTTCCGCCTCTTCGACGAGCAGGACGAGGCGTACAAGGCCAGCGTTCTCCCCGCCAACCTGCCCAAGCTGGCCATCGAGGCCGGCGCCACCATGGGCTGGTACAAGTACCTCGGCGGCAACGGCGCTGTCATCGGTATCGACCGCTTCGGCGCATCGGCCCCGGCGCCAATTGTGTTCGAGAAGTTGGGCTTCAACACAGCAAACATCGTTGAGCACGCAAAGAAGCTCACCGGTAAGTAAAAGAACGAAGGGAAGGGCCTCCGGGAACGGAGGCCCTTTCGCAAGACAGGCAAACGGGCATTGCCTTCCGGCTGGTTCAGGTTTCTTTGAAGACCGCTGCGACCTCCGCCTGCTCCGGAATACAACTGTGCCGCAAACTCCGCCATTGTTCGGAATGGTGGATGGGGTCTATCAAGAGGCCTCTTGAACCGTCCTGCAGACGCAGAGCATCGAACGTAACGATAGGTGCGACTGGGGATAATTCAAAAACGTCTTAATGGTTGTGAATTCGTCGTACTGGTTTTACAGAAACATATAAAAATAAAGCTACGTTAGGAGTCGAGATGGAAATCGGCCTCATTGGTCTGGGAAAGATGGGTGGCAACATGGCGGAACGTCTTCGCCTTGCCGGCCATAAAGTAGTCGGATTCGACTTTAACCCACAGGCAACCGCCAAGCTGACGGCGACCGGATCGCTCGGAGTGAATTCTCTGGAAGATCTGGCAGCGAACCTGACCACCGGAAAGCGCGCCATATGGATCATGGTTCCGGCCGGCGATCCGGTGGACGAGACCATTGCCAAGCTGAAGCCGCTGATGAAGCAGGGCGACATCTTTATCGACGGCGGCAACTCGAACTACAAGGACACCATCCGCAGGCACGATGAGCTAAAGCCGCAAGGCTTTGATTTTGTGGATGTGGGCACCTCGGGCGGCGTGTGGGGTCTGCAGGAAGGCTACTCGCTGATGATCGGTGGCGATGAGGAGCCGGTGAAGTATCTTTCACCTATCTTTGAGGCGCTCGCTCCGGCCCCGGATAAGGGTTGGGGCCACGTCGGACCTACCGGTTCCGGCCATTTCACCAAGATGGTTCACAACGGCATCGAGTACGGCATGATGCAGGCCTTTGCTGAGGGTTTTGCGATTCTGAAGGCCAAGGATAGCCTGAATCTTGACCTGGCGCAGATCTCCGAGATCTGGCGTCACGGTTCGGTTGTCCGCTCGTGGCTGCTCGACCTCACCGCAGAGGCGCTGAAGGAGAATCCGAATCTGGAGGGCCTGGCGGCGTACGTTCCAGACTCCGGCGAGGGCCGCTGGACGGTTTTCGAGGCGATCGACCTGAATATCTCCGCTCCGGTGATTACGGAGGCGCTGATTCGCCGCCTGCGTTCCCGTGAGGACAATAACTACACGGACCGCGCGCTCTCCATCATGCGCAATGCATTCGGCGGCCATGCCGTCAAGAAGTCTTAACCTCGTTTAGCCTTGAAGTAGTAAGGAGTTGGTGTAAGCCCATGGCGACTGCCGAAGTAACTGTATCTCCCGCGACCGTGAATGAACAGCGCAACGAGCGCAAGCCTGACCCATGCATCGTGGTCATCTTTGGCGCCTCGGGCGACCTGACCAAACGTAAACTACTGCCGGCGCTGTTCCATCTGGAACAGGAAGGTCTCCTGCCGGAGGAGTTTGCGGTGGTGGGTGTAGCCCGTCGCGACCTGTCGGCCACCTTTGCGAAAGACATGCGTGATGGCATCCTCAAGGGCGGAGGTGTGGATGACGATGACCCGAGGCTGAAGGAGTTCGTCGACCGCGTCCACTACTTCACCACAAACTTCGATGACGATCAGGGCTTCCAGAACCTGAACGCCACCCTCTCTGATCTCGATACCAAGTACGGTACCAAGGGCAACCGCCTGTTCTATCTGGCGGTGGCGCCTGAGTACTTCTCCGACATCATTCATCGGCTGGGCAAGCACAAGATGGCCAAGCCGGAGAGCGATGCCTGGGTACGCGTCATCATCGAAAAACCCTTTGGCCATGACCTGCAGTCGGCGCGCGAGCTGAACGACGAGGTCAACCAGGTGCTGGACGAAGACCAGATCTTCCGCATCGATCACTACCTCGGTAAGGAGACGGTGCAGAACATCCTCGTCTTCCGTTTCGGCAATGGCATCTTCGAACCGGTGTGGAACCGTACGTACATCGACAACGTGCAGATCACCGCGGCAGAGTCGATCGGTATTGAAGGGCGCGGACCGTTCTACGAGAAGGCCGGCGCATCGCGAGACATTCTTCAGAACCACATGATGGAGGTTCTGAGCTACGTAGCGATGGAGCCGCCTGACTCTTTCGAGGCCTCCACGATCCGTACCGAGAAGCTGAAGGTATGGCGAGCCATCGCGCCGATCGAGATGGAGGATACAGTGCGTGGCCAGTACGGCCCTGGCACCGTCGACGGCCAGAAGGTGATCGGCTACCGCCAGGAAGAACGTGTCGATCCGAACTCGCAGACGGAGACTTTTGGAGCGCTGAAGCTCGAGATCGAGAACTGGCGCTGGGCGGGCGTTCCGTTCTATATCCGCGCCGGCAAGCGTTTGGCCAAGCGTGAAACCGAGGTGACCATCACCTTCAAGCAGCCGCCGCTGCATATCTTCAAGGGGACGACCAACGACTGCGGCACGCAGGTCACCCCGAACATCCTGACCATGCGTATCCAGCCGGATGAAGGTATCAGTCTGCGGTTCGGCGCCAAGGTTCCTGGACCGACGACCAACATCGCTCCAGTGACCATGAACTTCAAGTATGCCGACGCCTTCGGCAAGTCCACGGCCAACGGCTACGAGCGTCTGCTGCTGGACGCCATGCTGGGCGATGCGACGCTGTTTGCGCACCGCGACGGTGTCGAGGCGACCTGGGCGCTGTTCACTCCTCTGCTCGAGAAGTGGGCCGAGACTCCGGTTTCCGACTTCCCGAACTATGATGCCGGAAGCTGGGGACCCGAAGCCTCGAATGAGCTGCTGGCGCGCGACGGCCGCTGCTGGAAGAGCTGCTAGCGCATTTTCCTGCACGCTCCTCCCGGGATATCCAGCAACAGGAAAAATGCTCTAACCCCTGAGTAGAAGGAACTGAATGGCTCGTACGACCCTGGTAACGTTGGATGTCTCGCCGGATGCGGCGGCTGTGGCAAAGAAGGCGGCGGAGCACTTCGCCGCAACAGTTAAGCAGGCGGTAGCGGCGCGCGGAATGGCGCGCGTCGCTATCTCCGGCGGATCGACCCCGAAACGCATGTTCGCTGTGCTCTCACAGCAGCCGTTTCTCAGCGATCTTCCCTGGGAAAAGCTCCATCTGTACTGGGTGGACGAACGCTGTGTTCCGCCGTCGGATCCGGAGTCCAACTACGGTGTGACCACGGAGCTGCTGCTGGATAAGGTCCCGCTGCCGGCCTCTCAGGTCTATCGGATGGAAGGCGAACTGGATCCGCAGGAGGCGTCGTCCCGCTACGAGGCCCTGATCCGCAATACCTTCAAGCTGGAGGGTGCCGAAACGCCGGTTTTTGACCTGGTGCAGCTCGGGATGGGGGACGATGGTCACACCGCATCGCTGTTTCCGCATACCGAGGGCATCGATGAGCTGGGCCGCATCGCCTTTGCGAACCATGTGCCGCAGAAGAATACGTGGCGCATCACCCTCTCGTGGCCGGTGATCATCGCCGCCCGCGAGGTGGTTTTCCTGATCGAAGGTGCCGCCAAAACCGAAGTCCTGGCGCGTGTGCTGACCGGTCCGAAGGATCTGGAAACGCTACCCTCGCAACTGATTCGGCCTGCAAATGGTAAGCTGCTCTTCTTACTGGATACGGCTGCGGCAGCCAAGCTACCCTCGCCGCATGGCGGCACCATGGAGTGGGTTGGATGATTCTTGCAGGCGACGTCGGTGGTACCAAAGTACATTTAGCGCTCTTCGATTTCACAAGTGGACGCTTGCATATGCTGCGCGAGCATAAGTTCGCGTCGCGC
Organism: Acidobacteriaceae bacterium; assembly: GCA_013361705.1. Lineage (GTDB taxonomy): Bacteria > Acidobacteriota > Terriglobia > Terriglobales > Acidobacteriaceae > Terriglobus. Next base: position 5,449 of record JABFXN010000047.1, on the reverse strand, counting down.
GACTTCACTTCCGTCGAGGAGGTCGTGAAGGCCTTCATCGCCCAGGACAACAAGGGCGACACCCACGGCATTACCGCAGCGTGCTTCGGCGCGCCAGGCCCAGTGAGCGATCAGCGTATGGAGCCCACGAACCTGCCTTGGAAGCTGGATGCCCGCGTCATTTCGCGCACCTGCGATATTCCCCATGTGCTGCTGCTGAATGATCTTGAAGCCAATGGGTACGGTATTCCCGAACTGGAGCCAAAGGATCTGGTCACGCTTTACCAGGGCGATCCATCGGCGGTGGGCAATGCCGGTCTGATCTCCGCCGGTACCGGACTGGGAGAGGCGCTGCTGGTCTGGAATGGAAAGCGGCATATCCCCGTCGCCAGCGAAGGCGGCCATACCGACTTTGCAGCCCGAACGCCGGACGAGATTGCGCTGCTGCAGCATCTGATAAAGAAGCTGAACGGCCGCGTCAGCTATGAGCGTGTGATCTCAGGACTCGGCTTGATCAACATCTATGAGTTCTTCCGCGACGTAAAGAAGATGGACGAGCCGCAATGGCTGAAGGACCGCATGGCGAAGGAAGATCCAAACTTCGTGATCGGAACCTGCGGCGAAGACGGTTCGAGCGAGCTTTGCGCGGAGACCCTGAATCTGTTCGCGGGTGTCTACGGTGCGGAGGCAGGCAATATCGCGCTGAAGGTGCTGGCGCGCGGCGGTGTGTACCTGGGTGGAGGTATGTCGCCCAAGCTACTGAAGACGCTGCAGAACGGCACGTTCCGTAAGGCGTTTCTGGACAAGGGACGGCTCTCGCCCCTGCTCGAGACGATTACTGTGCGCGTGATTCTGGATCAGAGCTGTGCGCTTCTGGGAGCAGCGGCATACGCGGAGTCGCGGGCGGCTGAGTTCTCCGGAATGAGCGAGCGCGCGGCTTCGCGGCATCAGTAAGAACGGTTGAATGGCGGTCGGGTGGTCCCGCCGTTAGGAGTGGAGAAGCAGATTTCTCCGCTTCGCAGCGAAATGACAAATTATGGGCGTTCAATCGTCTGGGGCATCCCGGTTGTCGATCAAGCGGGACACCTTTTTGTCATCCCGAAGGGATCTGCTTCTCTACCTCAAATGCTGAAGTCTACCCAACGCTGAACTCTACACGCTGGAATCGACCCAAAACGCCAAAATCCCCCACAAAAGCCACACCAGACTAATAGATCGAGCGAAACCTGCCGATCTTTAGTATCGTCAACTCATTTAACAGATGCGATTTTGGCTTTCCCTCTTTGTTGCAGCACTTTCTCTCATCACCTCTGCACAGGCTCAGCGTCTCCCGTCGAATGCCCGTCCAACGCATTACGCGTTGACCATTACGCCTGACCTGAAGGCAGCGACCTTTGCGGGTGAGGAGAGCATCGATCTCACGCTGGATGCTCCGGCGACAGAGATCACGCTGAATGCTGCCGAGATCACGTTTATCTCCGTACGGGCCGCCGGGCAAGTTGCCGGGGTATCTCTGGACGATGCGAAAGAACAGGCGACGTTTAGCTTTGAGCATGCGCTGCCCGCAGGGCCGGTTACGTTGCAGATCCGGTATACGGGCATACTCAACAACACGCTTCGTGGCTTTTATCTTTCGAAGACGCAGCAGCGCGGCTATGGCGTAACCCAGTTCGAGCCGACCGATGCCCGGCGTGCGTTTCCCAGCTTCGATGAGCCGGCGATGAAGGCGACTTTCGATATCGAGCTGGTGCTCGACGAGGCCGATACCGCGATCTCGAATACGCAGATCGTCAGCGATACCCAGTTCGGCAGTGAGAAGCATCGTGTGAAGTTTGCGACGACGCCCAGGATGTCCACGTATCTGGTGGCGTTTCTGGTTGGCGAGTTTGCCTGCTCGACCGGAAAGGCAGATGGTGTGCCCATCCGCGCCTGCTCCACACCTGACAAGGTGAAGTACACAAAGTATGCGGTGGATGCGGCGCAGTACATCCTGCATTACTACAATCAGTACTTCGGTATTCCGTATCCGATGCCAAAGCTCGACATGATCGCGCTGCCGGACTTCGAGGCGGGCGCCATGGAGAACTTCGGCTGCATCACCTATCGCGAAACCGACCTTCTGGTGGACTCGAAGAATGGGTCTGTGCCGGCGAAGAAGAATGTCGCTGAGGTGGTTGCGCATGAGATGGCGCACCAGTGGTTCGGCGACATGGTAACCATGCAGTGGTGGGACAACCTTTGGCTCAACGAAGGCTTCGCCACCTGGATGGAAAAGAAGCCGCTGGCGGCATGGCATCCTGAGTGGAACATGCAGCAGGAGCGCGCGGCCGAGCTGAACGAAACACTCAACTACGATTCAGACTCTGCGACACGGCCCATCCGGGCTACGGCGAATACTCCTGATGAGATCAACGAGATGTTCGATGGCATCGCCTATGGCAAGGCGGGCGCTGTGCTTGCCATGGTGGAGCACTACATCGGCCCTGAGGTGTTTCGTCAGGGAGTTCACAACTATCTCGCCGCTCATCTCTATGCCAATGCCACTGCGGAAGATTTCTGGACAGCACAGACTGAGGTGAGTCACCAGCCGGTTGATCGCATCATGGAGAGCTTCGTCAATCAGCCCGGCGTTCCGCTGCTGCGTTTTACCGACAAGGCGATGGACGCAGCGCAGAGCCGCTTCTATCTCTCACCGCTGACGATGCGTGCGTCGGAGGCAGAGCAGACGCAGGCTTGGGACGTACCGACGTGCCTCAAAGGTGTTGCCGCCGATCTCTGCCGTGCGATGGAGCCAGGTGGCGCGAGTACGACAATCCCGGAGCCGTTCTTCTTCGCAAACTCCGGAGCTACCGGCTACTATCGCGCGACCTATTCGCAGCATCAGTACAGCACCATTCTGCAATTGCTGGAGATACGCTTCTCTCCGGCAGAGCGGATGTTGTTTCTGGGGGAACGCGAGGCTTTGATGCGGGCAGGGCTGATCCAGGTGAGTGATTACCTGAACCTGCTGCGCATGGTGAAGAAAGACGATAGTGCTGCGGTTCTGGAAACGGCAGCCGGCGGCCTTTTGGGTGTGGATGCTCGCATCGCATCCGAAGAGGATCGTGTGCGGCTGCAGGCCTGGATCTGCATGCAGTACCGTCCGGTCTACGATGCGTTGGGCAAGCCATCGAAGCACGACAGCTTTGAGAAACAGAGCCTGCGGGCTACGCTCTTTGGTCTGCTGGGCTTTGCAGGTGACAAAGAGATCATCGCCGAGGCGAGCGGATTCATGAACCAGCTCTTCCGTGGCAAGCTCTCCATCGATCCGGCGATGACCGGCACCGCCCTGGCCATCGCGGCGCGTAACGGAGATCCATCGCTCTACGAAAAGATACGGAAGGCCTCGCAGGTCGTGAGAGATCCAGGACTGAAGACCGACTTTCTGCACACGCTGGCTCGCTTCACCAACCCGGCGCTGGTGGAGGCGACTCTGAAGTACGCCATCTCCGGCGAGGTGCGGACGCAGGATAGCTGGGTGCTATTGGCGATTCTGCTCTCGCGTCCTGAGACGCATGCACAAACGTGGGCTTTCATTCAGGAGAACTGGAAGCAAGTACAGGCGACGTTGACAGAGAGCTCCGGTGCACGCATCGTCTCCGCCGTCGGTAGCTTCTGCACCCAGGATGAGCGAACCCAGGTGGAACACTTCTTCGCCGAACATAAGGTCGATGCCTCCGAGCGCACGCTGAAGAAATCGCTGGAATCGATCGACGCGTGCATCGCCCTGCGCAAGAGCCAGCAGGGCGAGTTGTCACGGTGGCTGGAAACGAATTGAATAAGTGAATGATTGAATCATTGAAGAATGCAGTCTCGCTTCAGCGACTCAGTCATTCACTTATTCATTTATTCCATCATTCAATTATTCAGTTCCGCGTCAGCGGTTCCAATGCGTCCTGTCGCGGCCATACGCAGTGTGAAGCGGACGCGCACGGCTTTGTCGTTGCGTTTCATGTGGTAACGCAGATTGAGCGGGCGCACCAGAGGACCGGTGGGTGGAACATCGCTTCCGGCTGAGATCTTCATGCTGCGAGCGTCACGGTCGATCTCTTTGCCTTTCTTGTCGAACTGCGTACACATCAGGATGAGTTCCGCGTGCCGCGGCTCTGTATCGGTGGCATAGCTCCAGGCGACACCGCGTGCATCCACGTGTAGCAGGTACGTGTTGGTCTCGGTCGAATCTTTTTCCAGCGTCACAGGGATGCCGTCGTAGACCATCTGGCTGTTTTCTGCGGCTACCAGGTCCGAGAGCAGTCGCCGAGAGGGATTCGTAGGATCCACGCGGCCCGGACCGTAGGAGAGATAGTAGCCTTCGCGGGTAAGAACCTTTGCTTTTGGATGGTTCACGGTGACCACGATCTTGCGGAACTTCTGCATGTCACGCGAGGTGTCGGTCGGCCGGTAGGTGAGGGTATAGAAGGCGGCCCCGTCTTTGATGGCGGTACCAATTTCGGTGTCGACATCATTGCGGCCATAGAGCGCCGCCCCACCGGTTGCCTTTGCCAGAGCGGAGAACTGGTAGTTGCCACCCAGCGGATCGTTGAACGCAGCGGCGCTGCCATACTTGCCGGGATCTACCATCACACCTGCGGGATCGATGGTGTAGAGCGTGATCCGCGCATCGCGCAGTGTGTTGACCGCGTCTTGTATTGCATTATCCACGCGGTGCTGCTGATCGACCGGGGCATTGACGAAGTTGAAGGGCGGGAAGCCACGGCCTACCCAGATCATATTTTTGTGGCCGAAGTGACCGGTGGTGGCTTGCGCGACGCGGCGCAGGGTGATGAAGGCGGTAGCGTAACGTTCGCCGATCCAGGAATAGTTGTGTGTCTGCCATGGATACGCGACGAAGTGTTTGTCCAGGGACTGCAGGATAGCCTGCTTGTCCTGGGTGTAGTCCTTCAATACGGTGAAGTGCTGCAGGTCCACGGCGAGCAGCATGGCCGGAACCTCGAGCTTGTCCGGCTGCTTCTCCAGGAACTTCTTCAGCGAGTAGCGGGCGAAGGCCATGTCTTCGAACCGCGTATTGAACTCGTCGAGAACGATGATGTTTACAGGTGCTCGCGGAGTCAGCTTATCAAGCTCACCGGTCGAGTTAATGGTGACGGAGGGCGGCGGAATGGTCGCGCCTGCCTGCTCGAAGTTCAGGACCGTCTGCGGTTCGCCCATCTCGGAGACAGAAAAGTCCTCTTTCTTCAGGCCTGGAATAGGATTGCCCTTCCCATCGACGACGACCGCATCAAGGATCACCAGACGCGCATTGCGCTGAATCGTGTAGGCGCCGTTCTGCTGCTGGGCGGTGACCGGAGCTTGCTGCGAAGACGGCGACTGTCCAGCGGCAGAAGGCTGGGGCGCCGTTTGTTGCGTGGATGGAGTCTGTTCCTGAGTGGATTGTGTGTTGGTACCGGAGGGCTCCTGCCCAACGGAGATC
>JABFXN010000291.1 GCA_013361705.1 Acidobacteriaceae bacterium | reverse complement strand
GATGGAGTCGACCAGGTGAGTAATCAGTCCGCCAATCAGCTCAAAAACGGCGGGAACTTTTCTGACGGCGAGGGTGGCTGCGATGTAGTCAGAAGCTTTCATGGATTTTCAATAAACGCCTTGATCCAGTCGTTCGGGGAGGTTACAGAGTGTGGGACTGCGTCGAAGGTTCCCCGGCTGGCTCGTATTCCATGGATCCAGTTTGAGGGACAGCCGTAGGTACCTGTGGCTCGATGTCGAAGTTAATCCGATCGAGTTCAACTGCGTAAGGTCGTTTCTGCACCTGCGTGTAAATCGCGCCTACATACTCGCCCATGATGCCCATGAAGACCAGTTGAATAGATGCGATGAAAAACACCCCGATGACAGTGGGAGCCAGGCCCAGGCTGAAGGTATTCCAGAAGATGATTTTGGCGATGGTGTAAGCGATTGCGACAAACAATGACAAGGCCGCGCCACCGAAACCAACGAATGTGGCCAGGCGCAACGGAACTCTGGAGTGGTTGATGATCCCCAGCATTCCAATGTCATAAAGGGTGTACCAGTTATTTTTGGTGATGCCGAACTTGCGTTTAGGCTGATCGTAATAGATCTTCTTGTACGGAAGGCCAATTTCCGCCAGCATTCCGCGGAAGTAGGGATACGGGTCGCCGAACGATCTGACAAACTCAATCACCTTGCGATCGTAAAGACCAAAGCCAGTGAAGTTTTGAAAGGTCTCGATGTTCGAAAGCCGCTCTGCAATCCTGTAATACTGCTTGCGGAGGAAGAAGACCAGCGAGTGCTCCTCGCTTGTCTTCTTGATCCCGATCACCATATAAGAACCGGCCTCCCACTCTTCGATGAAGGTGGCGATCATGCTGGTGGGATCCTGCAGGTCCGCGACGATCAGCACGATGGCGTCGCCCGATGCCTGCAGCAGCGCGTGCATTGGAGACCGTATATGCCCGAAGTTACGGGCATTGATGATCACCTTCACATTAGGATCAGAGACGGCCAGGCGCTTAAGAATCGGCACCGTGTTATCAAGTGAGCTGTTGTCGATGAAGATGTGCTCGTAGCGATAGCGCCCAATTCCAGCCATCACGTTGCGAACCTGCCGATAGAGTTCCTCGACGTTTTCCTGTTCGTTGTAGCAAGGCGTTACGATGCTGATCGTCTTCAATGGCACCTCGATAAGAATGCAGCTTCTAAGCAGTATGGCTTTCCGTAGCGACCGCGGAATTCGATTGGGTTGGAAGGCCGGATTTATCAGTATTGCGTCGCGAAAAGGAGAAGTTCTTGTGTGCCAGGTAGGTATAAATCGTTGTTCCTCCCATAACGAGGGCGCCTGCAAGATAAGGCGCGATGCCGCGCAGAGGAGCGACGGATTGCAATAGCCTGGTGAGGACTGGGAGGATAAAGAGGCCTGGAATGGTGGCGCTGCCATAGACGGCAAAACAGCGGAGCCACTCTTTGAGATAGTCTCCCTTGGTGCGAAAGACGAAGGTCTTATAGGTAAGAAAAGACATCGTCACCCCGATAGGGGTCGCGGTGATAGACGCGAGATCGACCGTGAAAGGAAGATAGCGCGCAGGGAGCAGGTGGCTGTACAGCGCGACGAAGACTGCGTAACAGCCATATCCAAAGAGAGTGTTTCCCACTCCCACGACGAGATATCGCAGGACCTCCCGGGCCGGAAACAATCGCATGATCGTTCCCGCAACCCGTGGTTGACGAACCCTGGATGCCTCTGGGGAAAGGCTGGGACCGTTGCTGATCATAGTCTCCATTCTCTCAAAAATCGGCCCACAAAAGCGATATTGCCAGATAAAGGAAGCAAAGTCTTAGAGCATTTCCTTGTTGCTGGGTATCCCGGGAGGGGGAGTGCAGCCGTGTTTCATCGCGGAAAACGCCCATAGATGCGGAACCCTGCTCCACGCCTCCAGGGAAAAGCTCTAACGTTGCAAATGACCGTCAGTCAACGCCACATTCCTGGATTTCAATACATAGATTCTGTAGCCGCGTGAGTTGCTGGGATCGCATATGCGGGTTACGTCCAAAGAGTAGTTGGAGTTGAGAAACTCAACGAACTGTGGCCACTGCGCTATCTTTTCGAACGATTCCGGCTGGGCGAGCCCAGATGTTGTCAGGACGATGACTCCGGGAGGATTGTGTTGAGCTTCCTCCAGGAACATGTTGCGATAGTAAGCTGAGGGCTGGCTGCCGGCCGGACCGAAGAGCATGAAGTCACTCAAGAATCCCGAGTGATGTACCAAGCCAAGACGGTACAGGGCGCCGGTACAGCCGGATACCATGTCCAGACAGTCCACTTGGTTCTGGAGTCTGGGACCACCCAGGCGCTCAAGATCCTGCATCAGCGCGTCTGTAAGCACAACGTTTGGCTTTGTCCCATAGATCGTGGCACAGTACCCGGGGATCATAAGGAGAACGCCGGCGGCGACTGTCAACCCCAGGCCGCGCGTCCATCCCTGCATCTTTATGGCGCGGCAGAACTCCAGCCCCATCCACAAAAGCAGGAAGGCCAGAAGTGGATAACGATGGTAGGCGAAGCCCTTCCGCTGAGCGACGAAAGAAAACGCTCCGAAGCATATCGTCACCGCGAGGGCCTGTCGCTCCCAGTTCTTCCAGTCTTTGTTTCTGATGGTAAGAATCAGCGTGATCAGCAGTAGGGGAATAAACGCTATGCGCGGAGGAAGAAGGAGGATAAGCGTGTCGATTCTAAGATTACCTACTCCCGCGTAGTAAGGCAGAAGGCGCTTCGTGATGCTCAGGAAATCACCCGTAGCATGATATCGAAGCAGGAACCCCGCGATGATGAACGACGCGGCGGCGAAACCCAGAAGGCCAAACCCAATATAAGGAGCGACAGCTTCTTTTTGTCTGCGCAGCGGAGGGATCGACATCAGTAGGAGAATGACCCCAAGGGGGGCAACCGTAGGCTTTACCGAGACGGCCAACCAGACCAAAAAGCCGAACGGAAGCATAAGGAGGGGGCGTCTGGCCCGCAGCGCTGAGAAGGCGAATGCGATACCGGCCATGATCAGCACCGTCATAACCTCTTCCCGCTGGGCGGCATTCCCCGGGCCCTCGGCTCCATGGATGATAGTGAACATCGCTCCGCCAAATAGTCCTGCCAGCCAGTCGTACGGCCGGGCGATCACGATCATGGATGCGGTCAGAACGGCGAGCAGAAAGAAGTCATACATCCGCCAGCCGAGATCGCCAGGTCCAAAGATCCGCAACGCCCACCCTTCCAGGAAGTAGGAGCCAGGCATGTTCATGTCGACAATGTCGCGATATGGAGCCTTGCCGTGATCCATCAAAAAGTTGACGTAGTGCATGGCAGATGTGTCCCACTGCCAGCTCCAGTTAATGGAGCGATACGCAAAAAAGAGTGCAGCCGAACAAAGTACCGCAATGAATGCGGCCCGGAAAATTCCTATGAAACGAGGCGCCAGCGCTCTCTCCATGGGCAAAACCTCTATCTAAAAATCTATCGTTCAGGATCTGCGGGTGCACCCCATTTTAAAGGGCGGGTGTGCCGCCAGTGTCAGGCACCATGACGTCTGGCTCGATTGCCACCGCTGCCAAATGATAGTGCGATTATGCCATACCCATCTTGCAGAGCAGTAAAAAAGCGAACTGTCCTGTAAGGGACGCTCACAAGGCGTTCAGAACGCTCGGCTCACTTGGCTATGCGGATCCCATCCAGGTAGATTCGCGTCCCCACCCCTCGGGGTCCGGCGTGTTTTCCCAGAACTGTGATCTTCACCTCATGTGCTGCGGCAGTCGCGAAGCTCTTGCTATAGATGCCGACTCCGAAGATGTCATCCGCTGAATACGTGTCGACGCTGGCCACATCTTGACCGTCGATGTTGACCCCAGCTTCGCCGCATTCTCCGCACAAGCGGGTGAACCAAATGAATTCTGTTCCGTCGAACTTGAACTCTACCGTCGCACCTTTCTCTGAGGAGGACGTCAGAGTGCCGGCATACGCCGGTTGCAGTTTGACTTCGTGTTTCCAGTCGCCCGTGTAGGACAATCCAGTCGGCGAAACATCGTCGAGCACGACAGCGCGAGTCGCTGCGGCGGAACCTGTCGCTTCCGCAAACGGGGAAGCCAGACCTCCACCATTGACCGCTCTCACTGCATACTGTGCCCCCAGGTCGGCGCCTGCGGAGTGGTCGAAAAAGTAAGTTCCTTTCGCGACCTTATCGATCACGGCTCCATCGCGTGCCACTTCATAATGGGAAATCCATTGTTCATCATGAGCCGGACTCCACCTGATCTCGACGCCGGGATAGCCCATATTGCTGCCACTCGCCTTGCGCACATCTGCAGGTGATGTCGGTTTCGAGCGATAAAGTCCACTGCCCGGATGGAAAGGGACATTCAGGTAGATCAGTTCGCCGGCAGCCTGGTGATTGATTGTGATGCCTGACTTCATCAGGTCGGCGCCCGTCCTGGACTCGCTTTGGTTCGACTCCTGATAAGAGACCAGATATTTGTCTGTTGGGTTAAGCCCTTTGGGCCAGACAACGACAGGTCCGGCAGCAACGTGCTTGAGAATGATGATGCCGCGGTTTCCATCGCGGCTCAACCGCTCGAAATACATGGTGGGATCGTCGCCCTGTACGGCAGGGCGATACACGTGAACCCAGCGACCCACCAGACCCACGTGTTCAAGGTAGTGGTAGATGTCGATGAGTTCCCGCACTCCCTCTAGCTTCGATGGATCCCATGTATCTCCGGTCATGTCAAAGTTGATCGTCAGCAGTCCCCGCCACAACGCCTTGTCATATTGGTCGGGTTGCCACTTATCCGGAATATCGCTCAACTTATCTGGAGGCAAAATCAGCGACGCCCAGTAGTTACGGAGAATGCCGACCGCGCCGTCGCTGAACGAGATGCTCGAAGCATAGCGAGCATAGTCATATCCCGCACCGCTGCCTCCGCCGTTCACTCCTTGAAATGCGTAGTCGGGATGTCGATCGAGGAAGGTTTTGAGAATCGTGCGGAACCCCTGATCTTGTCCCAGCAGAGGAGTGTCATCTGTGCCGCGCGCCGCGGTGGGGGTGCTGTCATTGCGCCATTCGAAGAGACCAAACCGATCTGCGAGCTCGTCCAACTGGCCTTCCAGGAAGCGAACGACTGCCGGCTTCGACATGTCCAGCGTGTTACTGATGAGCCAGTCCGGATGCTCTTGTGCCACTTTGGAGCGAGAGTCCACCGTATAAATGAAGGCATAAATAAGCTGGCCCATGTCATGCTTCCGCAAGTATTCGCCCATCGTTCGAAAGTCGGGTCCATCCCAGTCGCCCGCGTGGTTCCACCAGCCCCAATCACGGTGATAGACATCTGCGCCGACCTCGCTCATCAGGTCGGATACGCGAAAAACTTTGCGGAATGCGGATGCGGCGTCACCATTGCCGCCAACCCAGGTGTTCCCCGGATCCCTCCAAGGCGTTCCATTCCACCACCAGCCCAGCATGCGGATGGCAGGGAACCAACTCGCTCGCGTGTAATCCCACAGATACTGATACTGCCAGTCCAGAACTTCATTGCCGGCGTTGTCCAGATCGCTGCGGAAGATACCCGTGAATGCTTTCGGCATTGTCACCGAAGCACCCGGCGCCAGCGGCTGATGATAGCCCGCGACTTTCAACTGCATCGATATCGATTGATCTGCGTTGGGCCTGAAGCTTGACGCCCATCGTCCGAAGTAGTCGAAGCCGACCACAATTCCTTCTTGCTGCGCGCGATCGAATAACGCGAACCAAGGGGCATAGCTCGCGCTGCCCATCCTGAATCCGAATTTGGAACCCGTCGCGCCAGGGAACGGATCATACGAGTCGAAGTTTCGGTCGCGGCCTGCACTCAGTGATTCAGTTTTCAGCATCCACGATCCTGGACGGTTCTCACCACCCGTCATCCAATCCAGATCGATGGAGTTCAGGTCACCGAGCCGCGTGTCAATGTGTAGAAATTGGGGATCGGAAATGTCGACGGCAGCCGGTCCTGTATTTTTGTAAGTTACCCATTCACGAATGATGGATCTTTCGGGGTAGACCACATAGGACTTTGTTACCTCAAGCGTTCCTTGCGTCAGCATCAAATCCAGTTCCCAGGATCCGTCAGCGTTTGGCTGCTTGTGCGCGGAATGCAGCGACCATTCGCCCTCCGTGCTGGTCACCTCCTGGCCGTTCCACGTCACACCGAACTCAGCGGGTCTCAAGCCCCTCTGTAACTCATGGCCGTTGCTCCCATCGATCCAGCTCTCGGAATACAATTTGCCGTCGGCGAAGGCTATCGTTCTGCGCACTTTCGCTGTGCAGAGGCACCAGGATTGCCGTCCATGCGGCGCTGACGGTGTCTGCCCCGATAAGGATGTCGCGAGCAGGAACAGTGCGAAGAAGATAGGCTTCATGGCGATCGTAGCTCCAGTTCTTTCGACCTACAGGTATCGTATTGCACTGGCAGTGAGAGCATTTTTCCTGTTGCTGGATATCCGGCAACGGGGAAAATACTCTAAAATCTGGGTTCTCGTTACATAACCGTGAAAGCTGCGGATCACTCTGCCGCTGGCCATCAACACGGGTACAGTTTTGAATACTGTTGCTTTACGACGGCGTACACTGCGGTCTACCAATCGGAGGACAAACGCATGTCCGAGATCACCCGCCGCGACTTCATCGCCAACGCCACTCTCGGCATCGCCGTCTCCGCACTCGACCTGAAGGCCTTCGCCGTCTCCGAAAGCACACCAGCCCTCTTCGAAGTTGCTTCTGTCCATCCCAGCCAACCTGGGGCTACTGCAAGGCAGGCCCACTTCTCGACACCCTTTGGTGTAACGGATCGCTTCGACGCCGAAGCCGTTACCGTCGCCGACATCCTCGACATGCTCAACGGCTGGCAACTCGGACGCGTTCTGGGCGGACCTGCCTGGATGAGGACTGACCGCTACGACATCCACGCCAAAGCCAGCGCTCCGATTTCTTCGGAAGAGCGAAAGAGCGCTGTCCAGACACTTCTCGCCGAACGGTTCAAGCTCGTAGCGCACCAGGAGACCCGCGACATTCCCGCGGCGGTATTACTGGCTCCCAAGCGACCTGCGGGACTCAAGTCGGCTGCCGCTGGAGAAACTGCTTCCATGAGCGTCGACGCACACGGCGATCCCGTCTTCATAGCAATGCCGATGTCAGCACTGACCAATTATCTTGCCCAGATGTGGCACATTCCTGTAGTTGATCAGACCGGGCTTGCGGGTGCCTTCGACTTCTCTCTTGCACCATCGGCTATCGAGCGCGTACGCGGTCAGACGTGGGGCGATCTGGTTAGTGAAGCGATGCTTGATTTCGGATTCAAAGTCGAAATGAAGAAAGTGCCCCTGCAAGTCACAGTTGTAGATCGATGTGAACGGCCGACCGAAAACTGAAGGACGGACAGCTTCAGAAAGAAGCGTGATTTTGATGTACGACGATCTACTTCCCATCCAGCGTAAAGCTGTAGAGAGTATCACCCGCTCCGACGATGACGTTCTGAGTCCCGTCGAGCTCCCAGGTCGATGGGCCGTTACTTACGGCAGATTCCAGCTTCGAAGACCAGAGAATCTTTCCGTTCGCAGGATCGAAGGCGGCGAGGCGGTCTGAGTCTCCGGTAAAGAGCAGGCCGCCCGAAGTGGTGAGGATACCCCCGGTCATGCCGCCTCCTTCCTCTCCGCCGGACTTCGCGACGTGTTTCCAGCGGACCTCGCCGGTCTTGGTATCAAGAGCGATCAGAGAGGATTTGGAGTCGATGCGGCCGCTCGCTCCACCGGCGTACCCTTGGGGGTCCTTCGAAGTGTCATACAGCCAGGCGATACTGTAGCCTTCGCTGGCGTTCACATAGAAGAGTCCGGTCTGCGGGCTGTAGCTTGGCGCAGGCCAGTTGGTGGCTCCGTTTGCAGGTACGTCAACCATCGAGCCGTCGACCTTGGGGTCCTTATCCGGGTTAGGGATGGGCTGGCCACGCTTATCAAGTCCCATGGACCAGTTGGCCGTGAGGGTGAACGGTTTTGAAACGAGGTTCTTGCCGGTCTCGCGGTCGAGGACGAAGAAGTAGCCGCAGCGGGCAGCCTGAGCCAGCAGCTTGCGCGGCTTTCCGTCGATGGTTGTGTCGAACAGGATTGGAGTTTCGACGTTGTCCCAGTCATGGGTATCGTGCGGCGAGCCTTGAAAGTACCACTTCATCTTGCCGCTGTCGGGATCGAGCGCGACGACGGAGTCGGTGTAAAGGTTGGCGCCCTTGCGGCTCTGCCCGGCATAGACCGGGTTAGTGTTGCCGGTGCCCCAGTAGATCAGGTTTAGTTCAGGGTCATAGGTGCCGGGCATCCAGGTCATGCCGCCGCCGTGGTCCATGGCAGCCTGTGTCGGCCAGGTCTCGGAGCCGGGGTCTCCCATCTTCCTCGGTTCAGACCACCACCGCCATTGCAGCTCGCCGGTCTCCGGGTTGCGCGACTCGAGATAACCGCGCACGTCCATGGCATCACCGCCCACGCCGATGATGATGTGGTTCTTCACGATAACTGCCGCCATCGTGGTGAAGTACTGCAGCTTCTCGTCAGCTACTTTCTTGCGCCAACGTTCTTTTCCTGTTCCCGAATCGAGCGAGATGAACCAGCCATCGGGAGTCAGGAAATAGATCCACTTGCCGTACATGCCCACGCCGCGTTGCCCGAGGACGTGACCGCCGTGATCTTCAAAGTCGTAGTGCCAGCGCTCCTTGCCGGTGCGGGCATCGACTGCAAAGACGTGGTCGGGTACGGTGAAGTAAAGAACACCACCTACCATCAAAGGCGTGGACTTGATCGTGGGGTTCCCGCTGCCGCGAATGGTGACGCCCTCGATCTTGTACTTCCATTTCACTTTGAGATCGGCGATGTTCTTTTGATTGACCTGATCGAGCGAAATGTAGCGGCGTCCCGAGTAGTCGCCGTTGTAGGTGGGCCACACGTCGGCTGGTTTGGAGAAGAGTGTGAGCGCCTTGGAATCAAGGGTGGGAGCTGCGGTCTCCTGCGCGAACGCAGTAATCCTGAGAGACGCGGCGGTAAGTGCCCCGAAGAGTGCCGTGCGGAAGAGGCGGGATGTGAGCAGGGTCTTCGGCGTCATTTAATCGTCAATAGATAGCGGGTCAGGTCGTGGAGGTCGTTGTCGGAGTATCGGGGTAGCAGAGCACGGTGGCCGGCGAGCTTGTCCGGGATCTCAATGTGGACGGAGTCGGTGGTCCACGCGGAGGTCTTGCCATCGTCGGTCTTAAGCGTGGTCTCGAAGTCGTCGTAGTGCTCGAGGATACCGGTGAGCTTCTGTCCCTCAGGGGTGGTGACGGTTGCGGTGACTGGGCCGTGATCGGCGGGCCACGCGATGCGCATGATAAGAGCCGAGGGCTGCGAGTATTTCGTCCCGATCCCGGCGAGATCACCCATGACGGAGTGGCAGGAGGCGCAGTTGGCGGCGAAGAAAGCCTTACCCTTGTCGACGTTGCCGGAGGTCATGGTCTCGGCGCCCTTATATAGACCGCGATTGGCAGCTAACTCAACGAGCTGGTGCAGGTACTCGGCGATGTCGTGCTGCTGCTGTTCGGTGAGTTGACTGAAGGGAGGCATGCCTGCCTGGGGGCGGCCACCGCGAATGACCTTGGAGATCTCGGAGTCGTCATCGTCATGCAACACCAGCACGGAGCGGACGAGGTTGGGGCCAATGCCCCCGCGTGCACCCTCGCCATGGCAGGCGAGGCAGTTCTGGTTGTAGAGTGGCTCACCGCGCTTGGCAGCTTCAGCGTCGGGCAGACGCCCGAGGCCGAGTGCCGTGTGCGAGTCCATACGGCGACGGGGTCGACGGGCAGGGGGGGGAGCTTGCTGGGTCACCTGCTGGGGATGGTACTCCGGCTCCTGAGCGCCGACGAGGACCGGGGCGAGATGGAGCGCGTCGGGCAGCGCGGAGAAACAGAGCAGGCCAGTTACTGACAACAGAATCGCTCGTGTTCTCGTCATGCCCGCTTCAGAAGCTCCGTCCCTTTCGCCAAAAGTATAGCTTGCGGAGCGAAGAATTGGCTCTCCGGCGACCTCTGG